>JAZNQY010000056.1:0-9055 GCA_045590375.1 Oscillospiraceae bacterium
CTTAAAAATCACTCGAAAGTTTTATATGATTATTCTCTCATCCCTGAAAATCAGATAATAACCCCGCGCCTTAGAAGGCTTGAATGTAAAAAATAACAGTCGGACTATTCTGAAAAATCCGACTGTTTTATTTTTATCCTCTTATTTCTTTCTTTGCGTTTTCGAGGACGTTTATTAACTTGTCACACCACGCATCGAATTCTTCATCTTCAATCTGAAGTTCCTCGTGTGAAAGAATATAATCTATTGTTTTCTTTATTCCTATATCAAATCTCATTTCAGGAAAGAAATCAGGAACGGATTTTTTGAGTTTGCTGTTATCAAAAACAACCGAATTTGCCTTATCCCCGATAAGAGAACCTGTGAAGTCATAGTCGCTTACATCAGCGAGGAATGATGACGGAACATAATATGCGTTGAGTTTAACACCTAAAGAATCAGCGATAGCGGTGTATATCTGATTCCAGGTTAAAGTTTCGTCTGTTGTAATCTGAAATGATTCTCCGATAGCGTGGATATTTCCCATAAGACCGATAAAAGCCTTTGCAAAGTCTGAGTTGTGAGTCATTGTCCATAAAGAAGTTCCGTCGCCGTGAATGATAACGGGTTTTCCTTCCATAATTCTCTTTACAACCTGCCAACTGCCCTTGTTTCCGTGAACGCCTAAAGGAACGGAACGCTCATCATAGGTGTGGCTTGGTCTTATAATTGTTATCGGAAATCCGTTTTCACGATACATCTTCATAAGATATTCTTCACATTCAATCTTGTTTCTCGAATATTCCCAATAAGGATTAGAAAGGGGAGTACCTTCGTTTATTCTGTAATCCGAAAGAGGCTTCTGATATGCCGATGCCGAACTGATATACATAAACTGTCTTGTCTTTCCGTTGAAAAGACGATAATCTCTTTCAAGCTGAGGTTTTACAAAGCCTATAAAATCGCATACAATATCAAATGATAAATCCTTGATTTTTTCTGCAACATCTGCTTCGTTATTGATGTCTGCCGTGATAACTTTTACTTCTTCGGGGAGGTCTTCGTTTCTGTTTCCTCTGTTGATTAAATAGAGTTCGTGACCTTCTTCTGCGAGCTTTCTTGTTATCGCCATGCTTATAGTGCCTGTTCCACCTATGAATAATGCCTTCATTAGTTTTGCCCCTTTCATAAATATTGTTTAGAAAATTCTACCATATTTTTTATTTCATTTCAATAGAAAAAACAAACCTTCCGTAAATTTTACGGAAGGTTTTTACTTATGCTTCTTTTTTCTTTTTCATATAATCCATTATCAGTATTATATAAGAGATTACACCAACTATCACTATCGGCAGAATTTCAATAACAATTATATTCTGTTCTGATGAAAATCTTTCTAAGAACTCTTCTGTCGCCAGAAAAGAAATTATAACTCCCGTAAGCTGATTATTAGCACCGTGTGCGAGTGCGGCAGGGAAAACAGAACCTGTTCTCTTTGTAAGAAGAGTGAGGAAAGAACTCATACAAACACACATAATACACATCATAAGAATTCCGAGGAAGGGGAAGAAAGGATAATCAACGCCGAAATTATGTCCTACGCAGGTAAGGGGAGCGTGCCATAATCCCCATATAATTCCGTTTACAAAAACAGCAACGGGCTCGGGCATAAGCTCTGTTAGTTTCGGAGTAAGATATGCGCGCCAGCCGAATTCTTCGCCAAAAAACGGAATGAAAAAATAGAATATCGCAGATAACGAAAGCAATGTTCCGCCTATTGTAATAGGGATATTGCTGAAATCCACCATTTCAGAAAGGGTAAATTCCTTACTGTATATCATAAAAGAAATGCACATAGTCGCTATAACATATATTAAAGGAACAACAACAGACAAGACATAGTATTTTATATTACCCTTAAGGTTTATTTTAAGGTATGAATTTTTAAATCCTTCTTTTGTTATTATTCTTGTTATGATATTTGCAATAGTGGGAGTCATCATACCGATAAAGCCTAAAAGTTGTGAAGTAGCAAGGGCCTCTGGTGTTTCGCTTACATACATAGGCTCATCGAAAAAAGCATTTACTACCGCAACGATAATTATAAGCGGAACAAAAGCAATCAGAATGAATATGATTATTCTTTTCAAGGTGAGTTTTTTATCACTGCTCATAAGTTTCAACTCCCTTCTTATAAACCTTGCAGGAAATTTTATAGGATACTATGTAAAGTATAAGAACAACCCACGAAAAAATACCTAAGCCTATTATAGATGCAGTATCTGATGTGAGGAATTCGATAGTTTTTACAAACACATCCATAAATTCATTTTCCATAAAAAATGATATATCTCCGAAAAGGCCATATATAATCAAACCAAACGATAAAACTACATATCCTGCTGTCATTATATAACTTCCCGCCTTTGTTCCGAAACGGAGCGTAAATGGAATTTCTATCGAGTATTTTAAGATAAGAAACATAAAAATCATCTGACCGATAAGCGAGCCTGCTCCCGAAAATTCACCGCTTATATAACCTATAACAGCATCGGGGATACTTGTGATAAAAAGAGCGATAGAATTTATCAAGAATAAATAGATATACTTTGCCTTAACCTGTCCTTTTACAGATGTAGGGAGGGATATCGAAAAGTTCGCCCATACTCTTTTTTCGTCTGATATAAAAAGATTATTGTAATATGAATTTATTGCACCGAAAAGTATGAGGGTAAGTATACCGCTCATCATAGTAACAGAAACCGACCAGTCTTCAGGCGTTTCTCCGTTAGCCGCAAAAAGAGAGATGCAAAGAGTGAGGCAGACAACAGCGATTGAAAAGAGATATATAATCATGGACATTATCAGACTTCTTTTTGAAATTATAAATTCCTTATATAAAAGACCAAGCATCTATCTTTCCCTCCTTTTCGAGAATTTAACACAGAGGATATATCCGATGATAATTGTTGCAATTATTATAACGGGAGTAAAAGGAGCAATCATTCTTGCGTTTTCTAAAATAAGAATTTCAAACGGATTATCGACAACCATGTGTTCATCAGCAAATTTTATGAATGAGAAAAGAGCGCCTAAAATACACGCCACTACCGCAAATGAAAAAATAGATGTCGCTTTGTTCATTCCGAGCGCATATGCCAAAACTATGTAGAATACGAAAGCAAAATCACATAAAGCAACAATACACATTATTATCGAAATATCATCAGAAGAGATGGATTTTCCTGCAATAGTCGCAAAAATAAATGCTGAAAGAATTGACATAATAACAGAAAATATTGTAAAACAAGTGATTATCCCGAATTTTATTCCGATGAATTTTTCTGCTTTAACGGGAGTTGAAAACATATATCCGTTCCATTTTGTATTGAAATCGGCTGAAACAGCATCGAGAATACCATAAATAGCAGAAGAGAAAATAACTGCAGGCATATAAAGCGACATAATATAAATTGTTTCAATTATCTCGTCGACATCTTCCATAAGCCTTAAATTTCCGAATTTTGCGCTGAGCATAAAGAGCATAAACATAAAAGGAACTACAACAGCCATAATCAGAAGCGAAGCATATGATTTTCGTCCGAGAAAAAATTCTCTGAAAATAAGTCCCTTTATTGATGTGGATTTCTTTTCGTTCATCAGTTCCACTCCTTTTTATCTCTGTTTACATAAAACAGCATAATTTCTTCAAGAGTAGTTTTATCTATAACAGCGCCTGAATATTTCTTGTTACACATTTCTCTGTCCGATACCATAGCGTCAACGCCGAAATCTGTAATTCTTGCACTGATAATATCTTCTTTATCTATGTTTTCATAATCTGCCTTCGAGCATTTTAAAAGCCCGTGAGTATCGAGAATATCATCCTTGTATCCACTTAAAAGAATTTTTCCTTTGTCGATAAAAGTAACACAATCTGCGATTTTTTCAAGGTCTGATGTTATATGTGATGACATAAGGATGCTTCTTTCACCATCCTGTAAATATTCTCTGAAAATATCGAGAATTTCGTTTCTTACAACAGGGTCAAGACCTGTTGTTGCTTCGTCCATGATAAGAAGCTTTGCATCGTGTGAAAGGGCAGTAGCAATCTGAAGCTTCATCTTCATACCCTTTGAAAACTGCTTGATTTTCTTCTTTTCGGGTAAAGCGAATCTTGTTAAAAGCTCCTTGAATTTTTCATTGTCCCAGTTTTTGAATACACTTGAAAGAACTATGCTTATCTGCTTTGCGTTGAAATCCTCGTGGAAGGGGAGTTCATCGAAAACAGCAGCAACATCTTCCTTTATCTCATATTCATTTTCGATGTTGTCAAGACCTAAAACTTTTATAGTTCCTGCATCACGGCTTATGATGTTGAATATAGCCTTTATAGTGGTCGTTTTTCCTGCACCATTTTGTCCTATAAACCCCATGACGCTTCCTTTAGGAACATCAAAACTTATGTCATCAAGAGTAAATCCGTCATATTTTTTTGTGAGACCTTTTATTTCTATTGCGTTTTCATAGTTACTCATTTTCGTTTCCTCCATAAATAAGGTCAAGAATTTCTTTCATTTCGTCAAGCGAAAGACCACATATCTTCGCTTTTTCACAAGCCTTCGAGAGTAAATCTTCCGTCTGCTTTATGCTTTCTTCACGCAGAAAATCGGTGTTCTGTGTCTTGACAAAACATCCTTTACCTGCAAAGTTTTCGATAAAGCCTTCTCTTTCAAGTTCTTCATAAGCACGCTTTGTTGTTATAACGCTTATTCTTAACTGCCCTGCGAGCATTCTCATTGAAGGCAAAGCGTCCCCTGCCATCAGTTCACCGCTCATTATCTGGGCTTTTATCTGCGTTATAATCTGCTGATAAATAGGCTCTGAAGATGAATTACTGAGTATAATATCCATAGTGCACCTCTGATTAAATTGTATATATACGATATACACAGTATAACACCCGTATATACACTTGTCAATAGGTAATTTGAAAAAATTAAAAACGCCCTCAGTTTTAACAGAGAGCGTTTTTTGTTATTACTTTAATTCTATTGTCTTTTTGGGTTCGAAATTTGTTTCCATAGTCCATGTAACAGCAGAACAATCCTTCATAATGAAAACCTGAAGAAGATTATCTATTCCGTTCGCAACCCATG
The DNA here is from genome assembly GCA_045590375.1 of Oscillospiraceae bacterium. Classification (GTDB taxonomy): domain Bacteria; phylum Bacillota; class Clostridia; order Oscillospirales; family Ruminococcaceae; genus RGIG4131. The sequence goes on from JAZNQY010000056.1 coordinate 5,139, forward strand.
CCTGAAGGAATTTTCTTGAAGGATGAGCAAAAATTTCTGCTCTGAGTTCTTCATCAAAAACCTGTTCCATAACCCCTGTTACTCTTATCTGAGTTCCACCACAGGAGAAACACATTTCAGCTTTTGGATTTTCCTTCATCTGTCTGAAAACATCCTTTGTCGATGCTGTATGAAAGATAAATCCGTTTTCATCCGCTCTGAATAAAAGCATACCTCTTACTCTTGGCTGGTCTCCATCAACTGTTGCAAGATGAAACGCAGGATTTTCGTTTACGAGTTTTAAAATTTCTTTTGATGTCATATTATCATTCCTTTCTTTATATTGTTATGATTATAACATTATATAAAAGGAATTACTTTAATAATACAACCATATTCTTTCAAAATACTGTCATTAGTATTTATCTCTGTATTCGCTGGGGGAAATACCTACTTTATTCTGAAAACACGATGAAAAATGTGAGTTGCTTCCGAATCCGCAACGCATTGCAATTTCGGTTATCGGTATATTTTTTCTACGAAGGAGAGTTTTTGCGTGTTTGAGCCTTATTTCAATAAGGTATTCAATGGGAGTTATCCCGATTTCATTTTTAAATCGTCTGTTAAAGGAAGAAGGGGATACATATCCGAGTTCAGAGAGTTTTGCAACAGTAATATTATCCATATAGTGCTGTTCCATATAATGCTGTGCCCTCGCAACAGAATAGTCATCCGATATAGCACGCATATCGAGAGTTTCCCCGAAAATACTTCTTATAATCCAGTGGGTTATTATTTCGGATTGTGCATCAAGAGTTATGTCTGAATTGAGCATTGACTTACTGCTTTCAAAAGCGAAAGTATTGAGTGCTTTTAAAACATCACTGCACATTTCAAACTTGTGCGTGCAGAAACGGGGGAGTTTGTCGCCATACATAAGATAGCGCTTTTCAAAGAAATCCTTGTCTATCATAATACAGTAGAAATGATTTTTGTTCCCGACAGAGTATTTTGTCTGAGGGGATGTTATCTCTGCCTCATAATGCATCTGCTTATCTGTTCTTTGTTCAAAGAATATCTTTACTATATATGATGGATGAGGATGTTCTGACGGAAAATACCCCGTTTCAGATGTAGGAATAAACACCGAAAGCTGAGGCCTTACATAACAATCTATATTTTTAAGCATTTCTTCGGTTGCATATTCTCCGATATGCTTTTTTATGATGTCAATGTTTTTCATTTCTTTCTCCTTCGTCCTGAATCTTACCTCCATTATACTACATTCCCGATAAAATGCAATAAGACAGAGGAAAATAAAACTTGTTTTTTAAGCGCCATAGTGATATAATTTACAAAGATAATAAAAAGGAGCAGAACTATGAAAGAAAAAGGATTTTTTTCGACCAAAAAACTTGTCCTTTCAGCGCTGTTTATTTCAATAGGACTTGTATTGCCTTTCTTAACGGGACAGATTCAGCAATTCGGAAATAAACTTCTTCCTATGCATCTTCCCGTGCTTTTATGTGGACTTATATGTGGTTGGCAGTATGGCACAGTAGTGGGTTTTGTTCTTCCGATACTAAGGTCTTTTCTGTTCGGAATGCCCGTTATGTTCCCGAATGCTGTAAGTATGTCATTCGAACTTTTAACATACGGTCTTATTGCAGGTATAGTTTACTCTGCCTTTAAAAAGCAAGGGATAGTCGCTGTCTATATATCGCTTGTTACCTCTATGATTTCGGGAAGAATAGTCTGGGGGATAGTCCAGATAATAGTTCTCGGTATAAACGATACCCCATTTACAATAGAAATGTTTATGGCAGGTGCATTTATAAATGCCGTTCCGGGAATAATTATTCAGCTCATACTCATTCCTGTTATTATGGCGACACTTGACAGAGTTGGATTACATAAATTCAGCCATATTCATACAGATGATTAAAAAAATTTAAAAAATATATTGACTTTATTGTTTTGTCGTGTTAAAATGAATTATCGCTTGAATGTGATACTAAATGCGGAGAGCAGAAACCAGTAGGTTGGAAAGAACCTGGAGAGAGTTGCCGGTCGGTGCGAGGCAAAGGGGGCGTCCTTCACGAATTCATTCTGTTAGCAGTGCACTGAACAAGGCTTTCGCCTTTAAGTAGGATGCAACGGGAGTTCCCGTCACAGAACTAAGGGTATGATAGTACCTGACAAGGCCGTTACCGTGAGATAATGGCGAACTGAGGTGGTACCACGGGATTTATTGAAATTCTCGTCCTCTGTATTCTTTATCGGAATGCGGAGGGCGTTTTTATTTTATATCTCCTTTTCACACTCCGAAATGGTATTTATCAAATTTAGTCCGATATTTCGGGCGAAAAACAAGAAAGGGTGGTTAAAATGGCACAGAATTACTATCAGAAAGAAATTGAAACCATGTCAGCTGAAGAAATGAGAAAACTTCAGTCTGAAAAACTCGTAAAACAGGTGAAACATGTTTACGAAAACGTTGCTTATTACCGTAATCTTATGGATGAAAAGGGAGTTAAGCCTGAAGACATCAAGGGCATTGAAGACCTTCACAAGCTTCCTTTCCTCACAAAAGCAGACCTTCGTGACGCTTATCCTTACGGACTTCTTGCGAAGCCTCTTTCAGACTGCGTTCGTATTCAGTCAACATCAGGAACAACAGGTCGTCGTGTAGTTGCTTTCTACACACAGAATGATATTGACCTCTGGGAAGATTGTTGTGCGCGAGCTGTTGTTGCAGCAGGTGGAACAAACGAAGACGTATGTCAGGTGGCTTACGGTTATGGGCTTTTTACAGGTGGTGCCGGACTTAACGGTGGTTCACATAAAGTAGGTTGTCTTACACTTCCTATGTCATCAGGTAATACAGAAAGACAGATTCAGTTTATGATGGATCTCAACGCAACAATACTTTGCTGCACACCTTCATATGCTGCATACATAGGCGAAACACTCAAGGAACAGGGCTATAAACCCGAGGATATTCCTCTCAAGGCCGGTATTTTTGGTGCAGAACCCTGGACAGAAGAAATGCGTCACGGCATTGAAGAAGTTCTCGGCATCAAGGCTTACGACATCTATGGTCTTACAGAAACAACAGGCCCAGGCGTTGCATTTGAATGTTGTGAACAGACAGGTATGCATATCAACGAAGACCATTTCTATGCAGAAATCATCGATCCCGATACAGGAGAAGTTCTTCCTGAAGGAAGCAAAGGCGAACTTGTATTCACATCTCTTGATAAAGAAGCATTTCCTCTTCTCCGTTATCGCACAAGAGATATCTGCGTTCTCACAAGAGAAAAATGTTCTTGCGGACGTACACTTGTTAAAATGGCAAAGCCTATGGGCAGAACAGACGATATGCTTATCATCCGTGGCGTAAACGTATTCCCAAGCCAGATTGAAACAGTTCTTCTCAACGAAGGCTATCAGCCCAACTACCAGATTGTTGTTGACCGTGTAAAGAATACAGATACATTTGAAGTAAATGTTGAAATGTTACCCGAACAGTTCACAGACAAGGTCGGCGATATTCTCGCTATGGAAAAATCCCTCGCAAACGCAATGAAGACAATGCTCGGTATCAATGCTTCAGTTCATCTTGTTGCACCTAAATCCATCACAAGAAGCGAAGGCAAGGCAGTTCGCGTTATCGATAAGAGAAAACTTGTATAATAAGGAAGGGAGTTTTAATTATGGCAATCAAACAGTAAACAGTATTTGTAGAAAATAAGCAGGGCGCAGTTGGTTCTATAACCGAAACACTTTCAAAGAAGAATATAAATTTAAGAGCACTTTCAATAGCAGAAACACAGGATTTCGGAATTCTTCGTCTTATCGTTGATGATGTTGAAACAGCAGGCAAAATTCTCTCTGAAGAAGGCTTCCTTACAAAGATAACAGAAGTTGTCGGTGTT
>JAZNQY010000057.1:0-3740 GCA_045590375.1 Oscillospiraceae bacterium
AAATCGAAAGAGTTGACGGCATGGGACTTATGCTTGGCGCTAAACTCAAAACAAAAAAAGCAGGGGATGTAGTTAAAAAAGCGGTTGAAAACGGAGTTATCGTTTTAACCGCAAAAGAAAAACTCAGATTCTTACCCCCACTTACAATATCATTCGCTGAAATAGATAAAGGCATTGAAATTCTGAAAGGATTGCTTACTGAATGATTTATTATGAAGAATATGGCAACCCCGAAAATCCTACGATAATTTTCTTGCATGGAATGAATTTTACCGATACATTCCGTAAATCCTACTGCCTTGCAGAGAAATATCATCTTGTTATCCCTCATCTCTATGGATATGGAAAAGAAGTTGATAAAACCTTCAACACCAAAGAGGTTAACGAGGCTATAATCGAACTCGCAAAACAGTATAACGGAGAATGTGTTTTAATAGGATTTTCTCTCGGTGCACAGATTGCGCTTTATCTTGTAACCCACTACCCCTATCTTTTCAAGGGTGGGATTTTTATCAGCGCCTGGGTTGATAAAAGTGAGAAAAGTGTAAAAAAGATAATGAAGCCCAATCTTATGTCTATGAAAATTCTTCGCAGTAAAAGAATAGCAAGACTTCAGGGAAAGATTTTAGGTCTTAAAGGTGAACAACTTGAAGACTTTATTGAGGCTGTTTCTTCCGTTACAGAAGAAACTGTTGTCGCAACCGTTGACAACGGCATCAACATAAACGATTTTTATGAAAAGTTTATGGGGCTTTCGCTTCACACAATGGCATTTTGTGGAATAAGAGAACATTCTGAGGTTAAAAATTCTCTTTATCGAATTGCCGAACTCAACGGAAAATGCGATACTGATTTATGGGATAAGGCAAAGCATAATATCCCTATGCTTTACAGCAACAGGCTCAATAAAACAATTGAAGAATATATGGGAAAGATTTTTCCTGATGCTGAAATTATCTATTCAGATAATATCAATACAGATATTATTGATAACGATAACGAAATTATTGATAATGATAATGGTATTATAACTGACACATCAGAACAAGAACAAAGGAGTAATGACGATGAAACACTTATTGAAAATGCTTGACCTCTCAACAGAGGAAATTCTTGATATCTTAAATCTTGCAGACCAGCTCAAATACGAACTCAAACACGGCATTCCCCATCCTCATCTTAAAGGAAAAACTCTCGGAATGATTTTCCAGAAAGCCTCAACAAGAACAAGAGTTTCTTTTGAAACAGGTATGTATCAGCTCGGCGGATATGCACTCTTCCTTTCTTCAAACGACCTTCAGATAGGCAGAGGCGAACCCGTTCAGGACACAGCAAGAGTTCTTTCTCGTTACCTCGATGGTATTATGATAAGAACATTCGAACAGAAAGAAGTTGAAGACCTCGCACAGTATGGCTCTATTCCTATAATCAACGGTCTTACAGATTTCTGTCATCCCTGCCAGATTCTCGCTGACCTTATGACAATCCGTGAATTCAAGGGAAGACTTGAAGGCCTTAAGATGTGTTACATAGGCGACGGAAACAATATGGCAAACTCTCTTATTGTCGGATGTCTTAAAATGGGTATGAGTGTTTCAGTTGCTACACCCGAAAACTATAAGCCCGACCCCGAAGTTATGGCTTTTGCAGAAAAGTTTGATTGCTTCAAGCATACAACAGATGTTCTCGAAGCTGCTAAGGATGCAGACGTTCTCTTTACAGACGTATGGGCATCTATGGGTCAGGAAGGCGAAAAGGCAGAAAGAGAAAAGGCATTCAAGGGCTATCAGATAAACGACGAAGTTATGGCTGTTGCTAAGCCCGACGCTATGGTTCAGCATTGTCTCCCTGCTCATCGCGAAGAAGAAATCACAGAAAAGGTTTTCGAAGCACACGCAGAGGAAATCTTTGAAGAAGCAGAAAACAGACTCCACGCACAGAAGGCTGTTATGGTTAAACTTATGGGCAGTTGTTTAGAAGATTAATTGAAATAACAGTGGAGAAAGTGGGATTTTAAAATGTTATACACAGATTTGATACTTTCGAGAAGACTTATAGGCGAACTTCTTGCTCCTTATTTTGAACATCCGTTAGGAATAGTAATCTTTCTGATTTTATATGGCGTGTTTTTCGGAATAAAGACACAGCTTGTCGGTGAAAGCAAAGGCTATGACAAGGGATTTATATGGGGATTTTTCCTTGGCTTTATAGGCTATATCATCGTTAAAGAAAAAACATTTGAAACACCTGAAGATACGTATCTGTGGGAAAAAGATGCAGGAGAAGAAGAAAAGAGAGAACAGGAAATGCTCAGCAAGGGTGGCTGGAGATGCAGTAAATGCAACCTTGTTAATGCTTCTTATGTTACAACCTGCGTTTGTGGAGAAGCACGTTCAAAGGTGAACAAAATGATTTATAATGACAAATAATAAAAAACATCCGCCTGTTTTCAGGTGGATGTTTTATTGAGTTCTTTTATATCGTTCACAACATTCTGAATATGCAGTATCTGTTCGGATGAAAGCCCTGAAACATCAAGGGTTTTGATTTCGGATAAGCCTAAAAGATAATCAGAACTTACAGAAAAAGTTTCACATATTTTAATAAGCATATCAATCGATGGCTGAATGTTTCCGTTCTCCCAGTTGCTTATGCATTGTTTTGTTACACTTAACTTGTTTCCGAATTCAACCTGATTTATCCCTAAGGATTTTCTTAATTCTTTAATTCTTTCACAGAACATACAACCGCTCCTTTGTCGCATATTACAATACTATTGTAAATTAACTATTGACAAATATAAAATACTTTAGTATACTGATATTGGACAAAAACCAAACTTTATTAATGGAGGAAATGATATGGAATTTATGACAATAGTGATTTTTATAGTAGTCTGCATAGTATGGGGAATTGTTACAAAAAGCATAAACGAAAACAAAGGTTATGACGGCGGCTTCTGGTGGGGGTTTTTCCTTGGTGTCATCGGTCTGATAGTTGTTCTTCGTAAACCGGAAAGCAGACCGATAAGTGTTTCTAACAGTGAAAGAGAAAAGGATGTTCTCAGCAGAGGTGGTTGGAAATGTGTAAAATGTGGTGGACTCAATTCGTCTTATATTGAAACCTGCGTGTGTGGATGTACTCTTGCTGAAAACAACAGAATAGAAAAAGAACAGAGAGAAGAAAAAGAAAAAGCGAAAGAAGAACTTATGAAACAGAAAAAACGCTTTGATGATGGAGAAATTACAGAAGAAGAGTATAATGATATAAAGAAAAAGTTGTTGAATTTATAATCCTTTTAACAGACAGGTTTGGTCCTGTCTGTTTCTTTATATATAAATAGTATATATGCGCCATAAAATGTCAGTTAAGACATTAAATTCCCTGATTTTACAAATTCGTATGCAGGTTGCACAAAAACCTGGCGATTAAATTTTAAAAAATATGGCAAAAAAACTTTTAAAAAACTATTGACAATATGGTTTCTTCTTGGTATAATATAAAAGCACTCTGACGAACAGAGTACACAAAGCACCTTGAAAATTGAACAATCGACAAGACAAACCCTAAAATTCCTTAAACGGAAAAGGTCAGATGAAAAGACTAAAAAACATAAAGATTAGCCAAGTGAGAACTTGGGACAGGATCAACGCTGAGAAATCAGCTTGATATACAAACTTAATTAAGAGTTTGATCCTGGCTCAGGACGAACGCTGGCGGCACGCCTAACACATGCAAGT
>JAZNQY010000058.1:0-11794 GCA_045590375.1 Oscillospiraceae bacterium
CAAAGCCGGGACTCAGAATATATTCAAGCTGTGAGGATATGCCTAAGGTTATGAAGGGCCTTGGAATTGCCATTGTTTCAACATCAAAGGGAATAATGACAGACAAGAAGGCTCGTGAACTTAACGTTGGCGGCGAAATCCTTGCATTCATCTGGTAAGAAGGAGGACACTATTTATGTCAAGAATAGGTAATGCATTAATCAGTGTTCCTTCAGGGGTGGATGTAAAGATTGACGGTACAACAGTTACAGTCAAGGGCCCCAAGGGTACACTCACAAAAGAATTCAACAATAAGATGACAATCACTCTTGAAGACGGAACACTCGCTGTTAAGCGTGCTGACGAACAGAAGGAAACAAAATCACTTCACGGTCTTACAAGAACACTCATCAACAATATGGTAACAGGCGTTACAACAGGCTACTCAAAGACACTTGAAGTAGAAGGCGTTGGTTACCGTGTTGCAAAGCAGGGCAAAAACCTTGTTATGAACCTTGGTTTCTCACACCAGGTTATCATGCCTGAAATCGACGGCATCACAATCGACGTTCCCAACCCCAACACAATCGTTGTTAACGGCATCGATAAGGAAAAGGTTGGTCAGTTTGCGGCTGAAGTTCGCGAAAAGCGTCCTCCCGAACCTTACAAGGGCAAGGGTATTCGCTACCAGGGCGAAAGAATCATCCGTAAAGAAGGTAAAGCCGGTAAGGGCAAGAAGTAAGAAAGGGAGTGAATTCAAATGGTTAAAAAGCCTGACACAAAGAAAGCCAGAATCCAGAGACACAAGAGAGTTCGCGGTAAAATTTCAGGAACACCCGAATGTCCTCGTCTTAATGTATTTCGCTCCACAAAGCACATCTATGCTCAGATTATAGACGATGTTAACGGAGTAACTCTCGCATCAGCATCAAGCCTCGTTAAAGGTTTCGACGCTGACGGCGGAAACTGCGAAGGCGCTCGCAAGGTAGGCGAACTTATCGCTAAGGCTGCCGCTGAAAAGGGAATCACCGATGTTGTTTTCGACAGAGGCGGTTATCTCTATCACGGAAGAGTAAAGGAACTTGCTGAAGGCGCTCGTGAGAGCGGACTCAATTTCTAATAAGGAGGTAATGACTTTTGGCTAATATAGATGCATCAAAGCTTGAGCTTGTTGAAAGAGTAGTTTGCATTAACAGAGTTTCAAAGACAGTTAAGGGCGGACGAATCTTCAAATTCGCAGCTTTAGTCGTAGTAGGAGACGGAAACGGAACAGTTGGTTTCGGTCTCGGTAAATCAGGAGAAGTTCCTGATGCTATCCGTAAGGGAATTGACGACGCTAAGAAGAACCTCGTAAAGATTTCTCTTAAGGGTACAACAATTCCTCACGAAGTAATCGGTGAATTCGGAGCAGGCAGAGTTCTTATGAAACCCGCTGCACCCGGTACCGGAGTTATCGCAGGCGGCCCTGTTCGTGCGGTTGTAGAAGTAGCTGGTATCAAGGATATCAGAACAAAATCTCTCCGTTCAAACAATGCTTGCAACGTAGTAAGAGCTACAATTCAGGGTCTTGCATCATGCACTTCTGCTAAGGAAGTTGCTGCTAAGCGTGGCAAGACAATTAAAGAAATTTTAGGTTAAAGGGGGGCTTTGCAATATGAAAATCAAGCTCATTAAAAGCCTTAACGGCAAACTCGAAAAGCAGATTGCCACAGCTCACTCTTTAGGTCTCAAGAAAATCGGTCAGGTTGTTGAACAGCCCGACAACGCTCAGACTAAGGGTAAAATCGCAAAGATTTCACATCTTGTTGAAGTAGTAGAATAAGCTGGGAGGTGCAATCAATGAAATTACACGAACTTTCTCCTGCAGCAGGCGCTAGCAAAGACGCTTTCCGTAAGGGCCGTGGACACGGTTCAGGTAACGGAAAGACAGCAGGTAAAGGTCATAAAGGTCAGAAAGCCCGTTCAGGCTGTTCACTCAGAGCAGGATTTGAAGGTGGCCAGATACCTATGGCAAGAAGAATCCCTAAGAGAGGATTCAACAATATCTTCGCTAAATCTTATGCAACAGTAAATGTTTCTTCACTTGAAAAGTTCAAGGAAGGTACAGTTGTTGATACAGAACTTCTCATCGCAGCAGGTATCATCAAGAAGGAACTTGACGGAGTTAAGATTCTCGGAAACGGAAATCTTACAAAGAACCTTACAGTAAAGGCTGCTAAGTTCACAGAATCCGCTAAGGAAAAGATTGAAAAAGCAGGTGGGAAGGCTGAGGTGATATAGCGTGTTTGAAACTTTCAGAAACGCTTGGAAAAACGAAGACCTCAGAAAAAGAATCCTTTTCACAATATTCATTATAGTTATTTACAGAATCGGTTCAGTATTCGTTCCTGTTCCTTTTCTCGACGGCGAAGTTTTAAAACTTATGCTTGAACAGAACGGTGGTTCTATACTCAGCTATATGGATATACTTTCAGGTGGTTCGCTTGCTAATGCAACAGTTTTTGCATTATCAATCACACCTATCATCAACGCACAGATTATCATGCAACTTCTGACATACGCTCTTCCTCCCCTCGAAAGAATTTCTAAAGAGGGCGAAACAGGAAGAAAGCGTATACAGAAAATCACAGACTTCGTTGCAATCGGTATAGCACTCTTACAGGGCTTTGGTTACTATGTAATCATGAGAAACTACGGTGCTGTTCAGTATGTAGGTGGTTCTGAAGGAGCATTCGCAATGGTAGTTATCATTGCATGTTTCGTTGCAGGTTCATCAATCGTTGTATGGCTCGGAAATCAGATAAACGAATTCGGACTCGGAAATGGTATATCGCTCATTCTCTTCGCAGGTATTATAGCAAGAGGTCCTTCAGAACTCTTGAAACTTATAACACTCGTTAAGACAGATATGCAGAACGTTTTCCTTGTTCTCGGAATTATCGTTGTTTTCGTTCTCATGATAGCATTTGTTGTTTTCATGAACAGTTCGGAAAGAAGAATTCCTATCCAGTATGCTAAAAGAGTTGTAGGAAGAAGACAGTACGGTGGACAGAGCACTCATATTCCTATAAAGGTTGCTGCAACAGGCGTTATGCCTATCATCTTTGCAATGACATTTATGAGTATTCCTCAGACACTCGGACTTATATGGGACCCCAGAGTAATTGCTCAGAAACCTGAACTTACAGGTCTCGAAGAGTTTTATCTCAAGTTCCTTAATTTCTTCAATTCAAACGCAATAGGTTATGCGATTATATACTTCCTCCTCATCATAGCATTTAACTATTTCTATGTTTCAATGTCATTCAATCCCGTTGAAATTGCAAACGGATTAAGACAGAGCAACGGAGGTATCCCCGGAATTCGCCCAGGTAAGCCTACATCAGACTATATCGCAAGAGTTCTTTCACACATCACTCTTGTCGGCGCATTCTTCCTCGGAGTAATCGCAATACTTCCTATCGTAACACAGAACATTCTCAGAGTAATGGGTGTCAATGTAAACATCGCAATGGGTGGTACATCAGTACTCATCATTGTAAGCGTTGCCCTTGATCTCGTAAGAACACTTGAATCCCAGCTTATGATGCGTCATCATAAGGGATTCCTTCAGTAAGCTTGGAGGTTTATTATGAATTTAATTCTTCTCGGAGCTCCCGGTGCCGGAAAAGGCACACAGGCAGAAGTAATCTGCGATAATCTTAAAATACCCGCAATCTCAACAGGAAACATGCTTCGTGAAGCTGTAAAGAACGGCACAAAGAGTGGTCTTGAAGCAAAGTCTTATATGGACAGCGGAGCACTTGTTCCCGATGAGGTTGTTATCGGAATTCTTAAAGACAGAATTGCCGAAGATGACTGCAAGGAAGGTTATATCCTCGATGGATTTCCAAGAACCGTTCCTCAGGCAGAAGCTCTCGATAAAATGGGCGTAAAAATCGATATGGTTCTTGAAATCGCCGTTGCTGATGAAAAAATCACACAGCGTCTTTCAGGAAGAAGAGTCTGCGAAGACTGTGGCAACTCTTATCACACAGAATACAAGCCTACAAAGGTTGAAGGTATCTGCGATAAGTGTGGCGGAAAGACAGTTCAGAGAAAAGACGATGCTCCTGAAACAGTTCTTTCAAGACTTGAAACATATCACAAGCAGACAGCTCCTTTAAAGGACTATTATGCTGCTAAGGGACTTCTCAAAACTGTTGAAGGACAGGAAACTGTAGAAGAAACTTCAGCGCTTGTTTTAGAGGCTTTGAAATAAGATGATAAATATCAAATCCGCATCTGATATTGCGAAGATGAAGATAGCAGGCAGAATAACAGGCGAGGCTTTAAAGCTCGCAGGGGAGAGCATTAAACCCGGAATGACAACAAAAGAACTTGATACAATAATCCACGATTATATCGTAGGTCAGGGTGCAGTTCCGAGCTTTTTGGGATATGGTGGTTTTCCTGCAAGTGCCTGTATCTCCATCAACAACGAAGTAATCCACGGTATCCCCGGTAAGAGAAAAATCCATGAAGGCGACATCGTCAGCATTGATGTCGGCGCATTCATAGGAGGATTTCATGGTGACAGTGCGAGAACTTTCGCTGTCGGAAAGATAACGAAAGACGATGAAGATTTAATGAGGGTAACCGAAGAAAGTCTTAATAAAGGCATTGAAAAAGCTGTTGCAGGGAACAGAATAGGAGATATTTCAGCAGCAATAGAAGAGCATGTAAGAAAATTCGGCTTCGGAGTAGTTAAGGAATATATCGGTCACGGCGTCGGAAGAAAACTCCACGAAGAACCTGAAGTTCCGAACTACGGCAAGGCAGGACACGGCCCCAGACTCGTTCCCGGAATGGTTATTGCCATAGAACCTATGATTAACTTCAAGGGCGATGGCGTAAGAGTTCTCGGCGACGACTGGACGGTAGTTACAAAGAGCGGTTCTTCTTCCGCACACTTTGAACACACAATCGCTATAACAAGCGATAAGCCAATCCTGCTTACAAAAGTCGATTGAGCTGCGGTATGTTTGCCGTAGGTCAGGTCGTCAGGGCAACAGCAGGTGGCGAAAAAGGAAAACTTTTCGCAGTTATAAGGTGTGACGAAACGTTTGCTTTCATCTCAGACGGAAAACGTCACAGAACGGATAACCCCAAAAAGAAAAGTTTCAAACATATAGAACCACTTGATATTACTCTGACAGACGAAAATCTAACAGACAAAAAACTAAGAAAGGCTCTTGAAAGAATAAAAAAGAGTCTGCCGTAACCACTTTATCTGGGGAGGTAAATATGTCTAAAGAAGATGTAATCGAGATTGAAGGAACCGTTTTAGAAGCTCTTCCCAACGCAATGTTTCAGGTTGAACTCTCAAACGGTCACAAGATACTTGCCCACGTTTCAGGTAAACTCCGTATGAACTATATCCGTATAGTTCCCGGTGATAAGGTAACAGTTGAAATGTCACCTTACGATCTGTCAAAGGGCAGGATTACTTGGAGAGCCAAGTAATATTGATAAATGGGGATTGGGGCTTATGCTGAAGCCTCCGCGGCAACCCGTTTAAAATTATGAAAAGCACTTCAATAAATCAAACGAAAACGAAAAGCGGAAAAATTCCGCACAACTCATAAGGAGGTATTTTCAATGAAAGTAAGACCTTCGGTTAAGCCTATCTGTGAAAAGTGCAAGGTAATAAAGCGCAAAGGCAAAATAATGGTTATCTGCGAAAATCCGAAGCACAAACAGCGTCAGGGCTAATTAAGACCTAAATTTTGGAGGTGTAGCAAAAATGGCAAGAATTGCTGGTGTTGACATGCCTAAGGATAAGAGAGTCGAAATCGGCCTCACATACATCTACGGCATCGGTCGCAAATCTGCTGAAAACATCATCGCAGCAACAGGCATCAATCCTGATACAAGAGTTAAGGACCTTACAGAAGATGATTTTGCCAAACTGCGTGAAGAAATCGAAAAGAACTATACAGTTGAAGGTGATCTTCGTCGTGAAGTCGCTCTCAATATCAAGAGACTTGTTGAAATCGGTTGTTACAGAGGCGTTCGTCATAGAAAGGGTCTCCCCGTAAGAGGACAGAGAACAAAGACAAACGCAAGAACTCGTAAGGGCCCCGTTAAGACAATCGCTAACAAGAAGAAGTAAGGAGGGAATGAACAATGGCACAGGTAACTAAGGGAAAGAAGGCTACTGTCAGACGCCGCCGTGAAAGAAAGAACATTGAAAACGGTGCTGTTCATATCCAGTCTACTTTCAACAACACAATCGTAACAATTACTGATACACAGGGTAACGCTATTTCATGGGCTTCAGCAGGCGGACTCGGCTTCAGAGGCTCAAAGAAATCAACTCCTTTTGCAGCTCAGACAGCAGCAGAAGTAGCAGCTAAGGCAGCTATGGAACACGGCCTCAAGAACGTAGAAGTTTACGTTAAGGGACCCGGTGCTGGACGTGAAGCAGCAATCAGAGCGTTACAGACAGTAGGACTTGAAGTTCGTCTTATTAAGGACGTTACTCCAATCCCCCACAATGGATGCCGTCCTCCCAAGAGAAGACGTGTCTAATTTCAGGAGGTGTAATAGAAATGGCAAGATATACTGGTGCAGTTTGCAGACAGTGCCGTCGTGAAGGAAAGAAGCTTTTCCTCAAGGGCGATCGCTGCTACTCAGACAAATGCGCAATAGACGAAAGAAATAAGGAAAAGAGACAGGGTGCTCCCGGTCAGCATGGTCAGTCACGCAAGAAGATGTCAGAATACGGCATGCAGCTTCGTGCTAAGCAGATGACAAAGAAGTTTTACGGTGTTCTTGAAGGCCAGTTCCATCATTACTTTGAAATGGCTGAAAAGATGCAGGGTAAAGCCGGTGAAAACCTTCTCACAATCCTTGAATCACGCCTTGACAATATCGTTTACAGACTCGGCTTTGCAGCTTCAAGAGCTCAGGCAAGACAGCTCGTTGTTCATGGTCATTTCACAGTAAACGGCAGAAAGGTAAACATTCCTTCATACCTTGTTAAAGCAGGCGACACAGTTGCTATCTGCGACAAGACAAAGACAACAGACAGCATGAAGGCTATCGTTGAAGCAAACAGCTCAAGACCTGTTCCTATGTGGCTTGAATACAATAAGGAAGCTCTTTCAGCTAAGGTTTCACGCCTTGCAGCAAGAGAAGATATCGACCTTGAAGTTGAAGAACAGCTCATCGTAGAACTTTACTCCAAGTAATAGCGATATACTTTCACACATCGGAATGGCATTTTGCAACATATTTTCGTATTGTTGCAAAATCGCCTCACACAAAATTAAATATTGCGAATATAGGAGGGTTTTGAATGGTTGATTTAATTAAGAAGCCGGAAATAGAGATTGCTGAACTCAAGACCAACGGAACATACGGCAAGTTTGTCGTATCTCCCCTTGAGCGTGGCTATGGCATTACTCTTGGCAACAGCTTAAGAAGAGTGCTGCTCTCCTCGCTTTATGGTGTAGCTGTTATTTCTGTTAAGATTGACGGAGTACATCATGAAATGTCAACTATCCCTAATGTTAAAGAAGATGTTACAGAAATCATCCTTAACATAAAGGGACTTACGGCAAAAATGTACGGTGACGGACCTAAAACAGTAGTTATCGAAGCCGAAGGCGAATGTGAAGTTACTGCGGGCGATATCAAAACAGATTCTGAAGTTGATATCCTCGATCCAGGAATGCATATCGCAACACTCGGTAAGGATGCAAAGTTATATATGGAAATCACTATTGATAAGGGCAGAGGATATGTTTCTGCTGAAAAGAACAAGCAGAGACACGATTTCCCCATTGATACAATAGCTGTTGACTCTATATACACACCAGTTTTAAAGGTTAATTATAAAGTCGATAACACCCGTGTAGGAAATGTTACTGACTTTGACAAACTTACATTAGAAGTTTGGACAGATGGTACAATCTCCGCTAAGGACGCTGTATCTCTCGCTGCCAAATTCCTCAATGAGCATCTCCTCTCGTTTATTGACCTCTCAGAAGAGGCTTCAAATACAGAGATTATGATTGAAAAGGATGACAAGGGCAAGGAAAAGATCCTCGAGATGTCCATTGATGAACTTGAATTATCCGTTCGTTCATATAATTGCCTTAAGAGAGCGGGAATTAACACCGTAAACGATCTCATCAGCAGATCGGAAGAAGAAATGATGAAGGTTAGAAACCTTGGTAAAAAATCCTTTGATGAAGTTAAGGATAAGCTCAGTTCTTTGGGCTATAGCCTTAGTTCAGAGGAAGAATAAGAACTTTTGTTCGTAAAGTAAGGAGTGAATCACAGTGCCAGGTGCAAGAAAACTCGGAAGAACAAGTGACCATAGAAAAGCAATGCTCAGAGCAATGGTAACATACCTGCTCGAAAATGGTCAGATTGAAACAACAGTTACAAGAGCAAAAGAAGTTCGCTCTATGGCTGAAAAGATGATCACAATCGCTAAGACAAACGACCTGCACTCAAAGCGTCAGGCTTTGGCTTATATAACAAAGGAAGATGTTGTTAAGAAACTTTTTGATGACATCGCTCCTAAGTATGCTGACAGAAACGGCGGTTACACAAGAATCGTAAAGATCGGTCCTCGTCGTGGTGACGCAGCAGAAATGGCTATTATTCAGCTTGTATAATAACTAAAATAACCCCCTGATAACAGGGGGTTATTATTTTACTTTGCTTTGTAATAAAACGAGAAATCTTACGCTTTTTACTGTGTCAGTTCCCCTCGTAGTACACGGGTACAACTTCAGGAAACTTCCTTGTAAAAAGACATAATCTTTTCGTTTTATCTGAATAAAACTCCACCCATTCGGGTGGAGTTTTTGATTTGTCATAAAAATAAACCTCCTGATAAACAGGAGGTTTTAAATTAAAGCATCGAGAAAATCATTGTTTCAAGTTCTGATGTAAGTGCAAACATAGTTACGCCTGTCAAAAGGAATATAACAACAGATACAAGGATTGTTATTCCGACAGAAATCGCAATCATAAGAAGATAAGCGAGAACAAAGTTCTTCTTTGATTTATTGCCTGATGTTGCCCAGATAATCATCATAACGATATTAAGGATAGGAACACACATAGCAAACCACATTCCGACATAAGCACCTATCGAAACAAGGTTATTTGTATCGCTGGGAACCTGAACGTTTACGTATGTAGGAGTTCCGTTGTTGCCGTTCTGAGCGTTGTTATAAGTTGGCGCAGGATTCTGCTGTGTAGAAGCGCCACAATTTGAGCAGTACTGAACATTATCGGCATTATCCATGCCACAGTTTTTGCATATCATTTTAAAATCCCCCTTTATAAATTTACATAATTATACCATATATTTCTTTATTTGACAAGATATCTTTTCTCTTGAAATAAGTCTTGTGATATGTTATAATATTAGTTGAAATATTTTTTGTGGAGGGCGTTATGGCAGAACTCATCTATAACAATCAGGGCAGACTTCTCTTTACAGAAGAGATGAAGAAGGAATATACCATTCTCATTCCTCAGATGTTGCCCATACATTTCAAATTCCTTGAAAAAACCTTCAGAAACCATGGCTATAAGGCTGAGGTTTTGACAACAACCCATCGTGGTATTGTTGACGAAGGCCTTAAAAATGTTCATAACGATACCTGCTACCCTGCTCTCCTCGTTATCGGTCAGATGATAGACGCTCTTAAATCAGGCAAATATGATGTGCATAAAACTGCCCTTATGATTACTCAGACGGGTGGTGGATGTCGTGCGTCAAACTATATAAACCTTCTCAGAAAAGCGCTTAAAAATAACGGAATGGGATATGTTCCCGTTGTTTCATTCAACCTTCATAATATGGAAAAGAATCCCGGTTTCAAGTTCACACCAAAGCTCATTGTAGAGCTTGTAGCGTCGGTATGCTACGGCGATGTTCTTATGTGGATAGGAAATCAGGTGCGTCCTTACGAAGTGAATAAGGGTGATACAGACGCTGTTATCGACAAATGGATAAACAAGCTCTGTAATGGTGGAAAAATCGGATTTGCTGATTTTGAAAAGAACAGCCGAAAGATTATAAAGGATTTTGAAAAGATAGAAATAAAGAAAGTTCCTAAGGTTAAAGTCGGCATTGTAGGGGAAATTTATATTAAATATGCCCCTCTCGGAAACAACTGCCTTGAAGAATTTTTACAGAGCGAGGGTGCAGAAGTTGTTGTTCCCGGTCTTCTCGATTTCATCATCTTTATGTGTGACCACCACATTGTAGACACTCAGCTTTATCATGTAAGATACAAAAAGGGAATGGGCTCATGGGCACTTGAACAGTTCCTTAAATCAGTTCAGAAGAAGATTATAAAGGTTTGTAACGAAAGCTCATTCAGAGCACCTCAGGCGTTTGAAAAAACAAAAGCACTTTCAGCACCCTTTGTTTCACCTGCAAACAAGATGGGTGAAGGCTGGCTTCTTACTGCCGAAATGGTTGAACTTGTTCATTCAGGCGTTGAAAATATCGTCTGCGCACAGCCTTTCGGATGCCTTCCTAACCATATCGTAGGCAAGGGTATGATAAGAAAGATAAGAGAAACTTTCCAGAATGCAAATATCGTCGCTATCGACTATGACCCAGGTGCTACAAGAGTTAATCAGGAAAACAGAATAAAGCTTATGCTTTCAACTGCAAAAGAAAAATTAAAGGAAACAAATAAGGCGTAAATCAACAGGATTTGTCGAAATGCCACAATAGAATGCACCGTCTGTTGTGCATATCGACAAATTGCAGAAATTTTTCAAAAAAGTACTTGACTCGGACAAGTTTCCGTGTTAAAATAATTAAGTCGCAAGAGAGCAATAGTTCTCTCGTGATTATGGGAGCATAGCTCAGCTGGGAGAGCATCTGCCTTACAAGCAGAGGGTCATAGGTTCGAGCCCTATTGTTCCCACCAAAGACAAAATCACATTCCGATTATTCGGAATGTGATTTTATGTCTAAATAATATGGCCTGGTAGTTCAGTTGGTTAGAACGCCGCCCTGTCACGGCGGAGGTCGTGGGTTCGAGTCCCATCCAGGTCGCCAAATGCGCCTCTGTAGCTCAGTCGGTAGAGCAGGGGACTGAAAATCCCCGTGTCATTGGTTCGATTCCGATCGGAGGCACCACAAAGCCCGATACGGTTCGGTTGTATACGGGTAATATGCGGATTTAGCTCATCTGGTAGAGCGCCACCTTGCCAAGGTGGAGGTAGCGAGTTCGAGCCTCGTAATCCGCTCCACATCAAATTGTTCCCTGCAATAGTGGGGGACTTTTTTGTTTGTCTTTTTATTTCCATATTATAATAGTATAAAAAAATCCTGCTCTTGATGAGCAGGATTTTTTACTTAATTATCTGTTTTCTTTTTTCTTCCACGCTTTTTGGGAGGTTCAGCAGGAGGAGGAGTTAATTCCTCAGGTTCTTCTTCCTTCGCTTCTTCTTCTGCGAGAGCTTCTTCGGCTTCTTCGTTTCCACCGTCAAAACTGAATAAATCATTGATATCAACATCATCTGACTTTTCTTCGTCGTCAGCGTCTTCCGATGTATCTTCATTGTTTCCACTGAAACTGAAAAGGTCATCAACACTTACATCTTCGTCTGCTTTTTCTTCGTCGTCAGCATCTTCTGAAGTATCTTCATTGTTTCCACTGAAACTGAAAAGGTCATCAACGCTTACATCTTCGTCTGACTTTTCTTCGTTGTCAGCGTCTTCTGATGCGTCTTCATTGTTTCCACTGAAACTAAAGAGGTCATCAACGCTTACATCTTCGTC
>JAZNQY010000059.1:0-15614 GCA_045590375.1 Oscillospiraceae bacterium
GTTTATCGTCTTGAAAAAATCAAGAAGCTCACAGGTCTTGACCTCAGAGAATTTGACCACGCTATTATCTTTAAGATAGCGCTTATGGTAAGAAAATATCTTTCGGCTAATCCGACAAAGTTTTAGTCGCCAAAAAAATGAAAAAAGGGGTAGCATAGGGCATCGGTTTTTACCGACAGCCCTTGTTGCCCTATAATTTGTTTTTGACACATTTTTCTTTTCGGAAGGAGAAATCTACGGTGGTAGAATTTGAAAACGTTTCGGTTACTTATGAAAACGGCGTTGACGCCTTAAATAATGTTAGCCTTAAAATAAAAGACGGCGAATTTGCTTTCGTTGTCGGAGCATCGGGCGCAGGTAAAAGTACACTCATTAAGCTTATACTCAAAGAAGTTTCGGCGACATCGGGTAAAATCGTTGTCAACGGATTTAAGCTCAACAAGTTAAGACAGAGAAAAATTCCATATCTCAGAAGAACAATAGGCGTTGTATTTCAGGATTTCAGACTTATTCCCAATATGACTGTTTATGACAACATCGCTTATGTTTTGAGAGTTATTGACGCTCCTCAGAAATACATCCGTTCGAGAGTTCCTAAGGTTATTGCACTTGTAGGACTTCAGGACAAGATGAAATGTTATCCTAAGGAACTTTCGGGTGGTGAACAGCAGAGAGTTGCTCTTGCGAGAGCACTTGTAAATGACCCTGCTATTATCATTGCGGACGAGCCTACGGGTAATATCGACCCTGAACTTTCTTTCCAGATTGTGAGGCTTTTAAAGGAAATCAACAACTGTGGAACAACTGTTCTTATGGTAACTCATGAGCAGGAGCTTGTTGAATATTTCGGTGGAAGAACTATCGCTATGAAGAATGGTGAAGTGGTGTTCGACCAGATACTCCCCGGAGAGAATGCTGAGGAGGAATATTATGCGAATTAGCAGTATGAAATACCTTGTAGGACAGGGTGTAAGAAATATATGGACAAACAGAATAATGTCGTTTGCATCATTCTGCGTTCTTACGGTTTCACTTTTACTTGTCGGATTTTCTGTTCTTGCTACTATGAACATAAACAGATTTGTAAGTGGAATTGAAAACAGAAACGAAGTTATAATCTATCTTGATGATAACATTTCAGATGAAGCTATCGTCGAGATGGATACTATTCTGAAGCAGACGGAAAATGTTTCTTCGGTAGTTTTCTATTCAAAAGAACAGGCATGGGAAGATGAAAAGGCAAAGTATGACAATGCCGACGAAATCTTCGCTTATTTTGAAGAAAGCCCTCTTCCTGACGCTTTCAGAATAAGGGTTTCTGATGTTTCTGTCATGAAAAGGACAGTAACTGCCATAGACGCAAAATTTGCGCCTGTCGGTTACATAATAGACATTAAATCACCTGATGATTTCGCGTCTATCTTAACAAGTTTAAAATCAACTATTGCTGTTATTTCAACTGCTATTATAGTAGCACTTGCTGTTGTTTCGATGGTTATCATATCAAACTCGACAAGAGCGAGTGTTTTTGCGAGAAGCAGAGAAATAAACATTATGAAATATGTCGGTGCGACAAACACATTCATAAGAATACCTTTCTTTGTTGAGGGTATGCTCACAGGTGCTGTTGCGGGGATTGTTTCATCGCTTGCAACATGGCTTGTTTATGAAAACGTTATAGGAATATTCCAGGAAGAAGGCGAATTATGGAAAGCTCTCGGAATGGGAGAATTTATTCCTTACAGCACAATATGGCTTCAGGTTTCTCTCGCATATATCGTTATAGGAATACTTTTCGGTGCGATAGGAACAGCGGCAAGCACAAGAAAGCATCTTAAAGTTTAGGAGGGAAAGATGAGTATAAAAAGAAATCTTAAAAAACTCCTTGCGACGATACTCTGTGCTACTGTAAGTATCAGTTTTTACAGCTATAAGTTTGATGAACCCGTTGAGGTTGAGGCGAAGACTTTATCTGAACTTCAGCAGGAACAGAAGGCTATTCAGAATAAGCTTGCGACAGTAAACAGCAATATTGCTGCCTCGAAGAATAATATCAAGAAGGAAAAGGAATATCAGGCAGCTATTTCTGAGAAAATAGAACTCACAGAAGAAAATATTCTTATCATCACAGAACAGATAAACGAGCTTTCGGCTACAATATCAGGTCTTGAAACCGATATTGAAAATCAGGAAAAGGATATTGAAGATAAGATAGCACTTTTCAAGACAAGACTTCGTTCGATGTATATGTCGGGTGGGAACAACTATGCTTCTGTTCTTGCAGGGTCAACGGATTTTTATGACCTTTTAACAAGAATGGAACTTGTTGAAAGAGTAGCCGAACACGACGACAAGATGATAGATGACCTCAACAAAATGCTTGATAATCTTGAAGCTACAAAGGCTGAAGTTGAGGAAAAGAAGGCTGAAGCTGAAGGCGTTAAGGCTGAGCTTGAGGTTCAGAAGGAAGAACTTAACGGTGCTTATGAACAGAGTGCTTCACAGCAGCAGAAACTCGAAAAACAATATCAGGAATATCTTAAGAACAAAGCTGCACTCGATAAGGAAGCCGAAGAAGCCGAAGCTGCAATCAGAGCAGAAATTGCAAGACTTGCAACTATGGGTGGAAACTTCAATGGTCAGTTCTTATGGCCTGTTCCCGGATACACATATATTTCGTCTTATTACGGAAGCCGTTGGGGAACATTCCATAAAGGGATAGACATAGCAGGAGGAAGTATTGCAGGAAAGCCTGCTGTTGCTGCTGCCTCGGGAAGAGTTATCGTTGCATCACAGACATGTTCGCACAACTACGCTAAATGGAGTTCATGTGGATGTGGTGGTGGATACGGAAACTATGTAATGATTGACCACGGAAACGGATATGTCACCCTTTACGGACATTTCAAGTCGGTTGCTGTCAAGGCAGGACAGAATGTTGCTATGGGTGAAACGATAGGATATATAGGAACAACGGGTTATTCAACGGGATACCATCTTCATTTTGAAATAAGAAAGAATGGCTCTCATACAGACCCTATGCAGTATCTCAAGTAAAATCTTGGAGGAAGAGATGAACAGAAAAGTATCTTTAGGGGTAACGATAAGTCTTGTTGCAGTCGCTGTTGCGATTACTGCAATACTTACAATGACCTTTTCACAGAACCTTTTCAATTCGCTTTTAAGCACAACGGGAACATCACGAACAGAACTCAGTGAAATTGAATCTTATGTTCAGGCGAATTATTATAAATCTGTCGACGGACTCGATACACAGCCATATCTTTCGGCTGCTTATATCGAGTCGATAGGCGATAAATATTCAGTTTATTACACAGCAGAAAAATATGCAGAAAAACAGCTTAAGGAATCGGGATATACAACGGGTATCGGAATAGATTATACCGAAGATGAGAGTGGATATATCAGAATTACTGCCATTGACGAAGAATCAGACGCTTATATGGCAGGTTCACTCACAGTAGGCGATATAATCGTTAAGATAGACGATACCGATGTTTTAGCCGAAGGATATGAAAATGCAGCACAGCTTCTGACAGGAACAGAAGGTGAATCTGTAAGAATTACAATAAGAAGAGAAGGCGTTGACACCGAGCTTCAGTTTGTAAAGAAGAAGTCAGAAGTCAAGAGCGTTAGTCATAAAATGCTTTCGGGATATATAGGATATATAAAGATTTCTGAATTCAATATGACAACATCGGGTCAGGTAAGAGATGCTGTTGAAAGACTTATAGCAGACGGCGCTGACCAGCTTATATTCGATGTAAGAAACTGTTCTGACGGAGTTATTGAGGCGGCAGAAGAATCTCTCAACTACATTCTCCCTCAGGGAAGCTGGGCAACGGCAACATTCAAGGATGGTCATACTCAGGTTATCGCTAAAACTGATGACACATATTCTCAGGATGTTCCGATGGCAGTTATCGTAAACGAAAATACATCTTATGCAGCAGAACTTTTTGCTGTTGTTATGAGAGATTCGGGAAAAGCTTCGCTTGTAGGAACAAATACTGCAGGAGTAGGCGTTGTTAAGCATACTCAGCAGATGTCAACGGGTTCGGCTGTAACAATAACTGTTGCTACCTATGAAACAAAGAAAACTCCTTGTTTCGATGGTGTAGGGCTTAAACCGAGCTTTGAAGTAAAACTTTCAAAGGAAGAACAGGAATCACTCGCTTTTCTTGATGAAAACAGCGATCCTCAGCTTAAAAAAGCGATTGATATAGTTGATACAACGCTTTAACTTGTTGACAAATACCCATAATATGATGTATAATAAAAAACAGTGTTTTATAATTATGTAAGGAGAAATGATTATGGCAAAAGCAGTTAAGATTACCAGAGAAGGTCTTGAAGAACTCAAACAGAAACTTGACTACCTCAAAACCGTCAAATCTACTGAAATTGAGCAGAAGCTCAAGGAAGCAAGAGGACACGGAGACTTATCAGAAAACTCTGAATATGATGAAGCAAAGAACGAACAGGGTAAACTCGCAGCTGAAATTGCTGAACTTGAAGCAAATATCGCAAATGCAGTTATCGTTGAATCGACAAGCAGCTCTTCATCAGAAGTAGGAATAGGTTCTAAAATCAAGATTCTTGATATGGAGCTTGGCGAAGAAGAAATTATAAAGATCGTTGGTTATGCCGAAGCAAATTTTGAAGAAGGCAAGATTTCTGATGAATCACCCGTAGGCATTGCTGTTATGGGTAAAAAAGCAGGAGATGTTGTTGAAGTTCAGGCTCCTGCAGGCGTTATTGAAATGAAAATTATTGAGATTATAGAGTAAAGGAAGATTAAATTGGCAGAAAATCAGAACGTAGAAAACGTAGAACTCACAGAACAGGACCTTACAGAACAGCACAGAATAAGACTTGAAAAGCTTGCTGAACTCAAGGCAAACGGAAAAAATCCTTTTGAAATCACAAAGTATGATGTTAATGCAAAGTCAGAAGATATAAAGGCTGATTTTGAAAATCTCGAAGGCAAGACTGTTTCTATCGCCGGAAGAATGATGAATCGCAGAATCATGGGTAAGGCAAGTTTCATCAACATAAGAGATGATATAGGAAACATTCAGGCTTATGTAAGAAGAGATGATATAGGCGAAGAACTTTATGCCGACTTTAAAAAGTGGGACCTTGGCGACATTATAGGAATTGAAGGCTTTGTATTCAAGACAAAGACAGGCGAAATTTCTATCCACGCTGAAAAGATTGTTCTTCTTGCTAAATCACTTCATCCGATACCAAACGAATACGCAGGTTTCAAGGATATGGAAATGCGTTATCGTCAGAGATATGTTGACCTTCTCGTTAACCCCAATGTAAGAGATACATTCGTTAAGAGAAGCCGTATCCTTCGTGAAATCAGAGATTATCTCGATAACCTCGGATATCTTGAAGTTGATACACCTGTTCTTCATACAGTTGAAACAGGTGCTGCTGCGAGACCTTTTATCACTCACCACAACACACTCGATATTGATATGTTCCTTCGTATCGAAACAGAGCTTTATCTCAAGAGACTTATTGTAGGTGGTTTTCCTAAGGTTTATGAAGTAGGAAGAATCTTCAGAAATGAAGGTATGGATACATCACATAACCCTGAATTTACTTCTATTGAAATGTATCAGGTTTATACAGACTATTTCGGAATGATGGACCTTATCGAAGATATGTATCGAACTATTGCAAGAAATGTCTGTGGAACAGATGTTATCGAATATCAGGGTGTTAAGATTGATATGGGCTCACCCTGGGAAAGACTCACTATGGTTGAAGCAGTAAAGAAATATGCCGATGTTGATTATAACGACTGGGCTGACGATGCTGCTGCCAGAGCTTGCGCTAAGGAAAAGCATGTTGAAGTTCCTGAAGGGGATAAGGCTACAAAGGGACATGTTCTTATCGCATTCTTTGATGAATTCGTTGAAAAGAACCTTATTCAGCCTACAATTATCTATGATTATCCCGTTGAAAACTCTCCTCTTACAAAGAGAAAGCCTTCTAACCCTGCATTTACAGAACGTTTTGAATACTTTATCTATGCAAGAGAAATGGGTAACTCATATTCAGAGCTTAATGACCCCATAGATCAGAGAGAAAGATTTGTTAAGCAGGTTGAAGAAAGAAGAGCACAGGGTGGTCTTAACGCTCAGGTTGACGAAGACTTCCTCAATGCACTTGAATATGGTATGGCACCAACAGGTGGTCTTGGCTTTGGTCTTGACAGACTTGTTATGCTCCTTACAGACAGTGCTTCTATAAGAGATGTTCTTCTCTTCCCCACAATGAAGCCTATTGCAGAATAATTGAATTAAAGGGGTATCTTTTTTAACAGATGCCCCTCTGTTTTTACAGGAGGAAAAGGGAAAAATGTCCGACGAAAAAAAGAATCTCTTTGACAAAATCAAAGAGATAAACGCTGCTGAGAGAGAAGCCGAAGCCGAGAGAGAAAGAATCGAAGCCGAAGAAAGAGCAGCAAGAGAAAAAGAGGCGAGAGAAGCCTATCAGGAAAGGCTCAGACGAGAAAGAATAGAGCTTATGAAGGCAAAACAATCAGCTGAGGAAGAAACGCAAGAAGAAGTGCCACAAGAAAAAGAGCCTGAAAGAAAGCTTACTTTCAAGGAAAAGATAGTCAATTTCGTATATTTTTACAAGTGGCATGTTATCGTTACGGCAGGTGTTATGGCGCTTGTTTCTTTTCTGATTTATGATTATGTTACAACGCCCAAGGGTGACAGCAGTATGATGTTTACAATCTATGACTGCAAGATAGAAAACTATGCGGGTGAGGTTGAGGAACTTTTCAATGGCTATACTCCTGATGTCAACGGCGATGGAACGAATTATTTTGAAATAGTATGGATGGGTATTCCTTTTGAACTTGACGGAATAAACTATGAGCAGGCACAGTCGGGCTCTGTTCAGATGATGGCGAGATTTGATTCGCCGGAATCCATGCTTATCATTGCAGATAGTCAGGTTGCTGAAAACTATGGGCTTGAAGGTTCGCTTGTTGACCTGAGAGAAAAATATCCCGAATACGAAAATATTGATGAGTGTGGATTTTATCTTAAAGGAACAAATTTCTGCAAACTTGTCGGAATGGATGATGATGATATTCCCGATGACGCTTTTATAGGGCTCAGAAAGGTTAAGAAGGGTCAGCATTATACAGCAGAAATGGAAGAAAACTATAAGGTTTCGGAAGAAATACTTGACAAGCTCATAAAGGATTGTATGGGTGAATAATAAAAATAAAGGGTATCGTTATGATACCCTTTTTATTTCGGATATAAAAAGAGCAGTATCTTTAAAAGACACTGCTCTTGATTTTTGTTTTAAGGCTGGCACTGTGAGCAAGGTGAGCAACCATATTTGATTGCTTCTTCTCTTGATTCAAATCTGTAGATAGCCTTACCGTATTTCTCGTCGTAAGCGAGAGGACAAGTATTTCTGTGGAATACCTTGAGGTTTCTTGAGATGTAAGGTGAATCAAACATCTTGTTGGGGTCTACTGCGGGTTTCTTTGTTGTTGTTGTTGTGTAAACAGGAGCAACATAACCCCATACACCCTTTTTAGCTGTCTTTGCTTCTTCTTCAACTCTTGTGAATTCTTCGTTGAACTTTACGTTATCTTCTTCATCAAGGTTTGCTTTAGCATAACCCATAACGATGAGTTCGTCGTTGAATAATGTCTTTCCGTCGTTTGTCCATACATAAGCGAGGATGTTATGTTCATCGTCTGTAAGCTTCTGGTCAAATTCGAGATTGATGTTTTTTGAAGTAAGAGCATTCTTTGTGTATTCAAGAGATTCCTTAGCGTAGTATTCGTTATCAACAGGAGCCTTTACACCGATAAGTTTTACAGTTGCCTGTGAGTTATCCTTGAGGAGAACCTTGAGTGTATCGGGTGCGATTACTTCGAGGACTGTTGCCTTTGTGATGTTGTTTGCAGAAAGAATAGGCGTTGTTTCTGCCTTAGGAGTTGTTGTTTCTTCGGGAGTAGTTGTTGTTGCTTCTGTAACGATTGTTGTGTCAACAGGAACATCGGGTGTATCCTTATCTTTTCCTGCGAAGATGATTACAAGTAAGCCGATAATGAGAACGGCGATAATTGCTATTACTACAAAGAGAACCTTATTATCTGAACCCATTTTTTCTTCTTTCTTGTCAGCAGGCTTCTGAGGTTCTTTCTTCTGAACAGGGATAGCAGATTTAGAATTATTTATAGGAGCAAGATCGGATGTTGAGGGATTTGACATTACTTTTCCTGATGAAGCATCTGCGATAGCGATATCAGCCATAGCAGCCTCGAATGTTGAGATGTCGTGTCCTGCCTTGCGTTCTTCATCCATAAACTTGCTGAAGTTTGACTGTGCAACTTCAGAGAAAGGCTTGCCCTTTTTCTTCATATCTATGAGACGACAGATTTTAAGACGGCGTGATTCATCGGGTGTGAGTGCATCCTGTTCTTCTTTCTTGACAAGAAGAGCAAATTCATCGTCAAATGACATTCCACCTACTGCGTGAGCTACGTTTTCATCAACATCAACAAGAACGGGTTTCTTTGTTTCGATGCTTTCGAGATTGCTCTGAGCCTGTGGCTTCTGTGCTACGGGTTCAACCTTTTTGTTTTCATTCATCATAGCATCGGGAATCTTTATTTCTTCGATACCCTTCTTGACTTCTTCTTTCTTTACTCCGTTTGCGTTGGGAGCAGGTGCTGGTGCCGGAGCAGGTTTATTGTTGTTATTATTCTTGTTGTTGCCCTTGTTGTTTTTATTTTTATTCTTGTTGTTTTTGTTATTGTTGTTATTGTTGCTCTGGTTTGCGTTTTTGTTCTGATTTTCAGAAGGATTTTCTTCTTTCTTTTCCTGAGGAACTTCTTCTTTCTTGGGAGCTTCCTTGGGTTCTTCGGCTTTGGGCTCTTCCTTCTTCAGATCTTCGGGGGGTGTGAGCATGATTTCTGTGATTTTGTTCTTTGCGTTTTCGTTGCTCTGGGGTTTTACAGGAGCAGGTGCCGGTGCCGGAGCAGGGTTGGCAGCAGCTTCTTTTGCTTTCTGACGTTCTAATTTTTCCTGTTCCATAAGAGATTTGATGTCTTTTGCATCAAGTTCTTCAAAAGCAGCCTCTGTAGCATCCTTGGAACTATTTGTGTTGAGAGAGATAGAATCCATTTCGAGATAATCGGATGTTGACTTGCTTTCTTTGTTTTCCTGTGGAGTTTCTTCTTTTTTCGAAACCGGTGTGAGTGTAAGTTCGTCCATAGTTTCCTCCTGAGAAAATATATTTTGGGTAAATAATTTAACTTTCAGTTCGTCAAAATAATTATACTATAATGTTAAAAAATAAGCAATAGAAAGACTTTAAAAAATAAATTTTCTCGTTTAGTGTCAGTATTGACAGAAAATAGCTTTGAAAATTGTAAAAAATGCACAATGCTTTATCTTTTGTTATGATGAAACAGAATGTAAAAATACCTTGCAGAGAATGGTAAAGTGTGATACAATAATATGTATATTATGAATGTTAAGGAGGTCTGGCGATGGAACTATTCAAGAAAAGAAGTAAATTTTATAAAGAACTCAAAGCCAGACTGAAAGAAAACAGGTTTCAGCTCGGAAGAGAAATTGAACCTGATGTCTATGAAGTTATAAACGGGGCGATGTCTTTCAACTTTGATGTTAAAGCAGCGAAGAGGGAGTATGACCAGACTAAGAGCACCGTTTTAATGGACAAGCTTATAAAAAATCTTGAGCTTGATTTTGCAGCTAAGTATAAGCTCGCTGTTTTTCATAATGCACAGAGATTTTTACGTGCACTCGTTATGAGAGAAGAAGATGTTAACGAAAGTTATATATACACCGATTTTGTTGATAATCTGAAACAAGTCATCGCTTTTACAACAGATGATAAGAATGCATATCCTTTGAATGCGGCGTATCTAAAAAAATGGGGCGTTCCGAAGGACGTTGTATTTTCGGTTGCCGACAAGAATATGTGTGACCTTTTCAGAAAATCCGAGCTGAGAGTTTCTCAGATTGCAGGAGAGATAAGGGTTGTTGAATTTGAAAGCAGTTATGAAGAACTTTCGGCTTCGCTTATGATGTGTTCGGATTTTAAGAATTTTGTTTCTCAGAAACTCGGCTCAAGATTTTTGGTTGTTGCACCTTCGGCAGAAACTCTGCTTGCTGTTGAGGATGTTACAAACGATGTTATAGAAATTTTCGGGCCTCTGGTTGTTGAAGAATACAAAAAAGCAAAGAGCAAACTTTCTACCAATGTTTATCTTTTTTCACAGACGGGAATATCTGTTGCAGGAAGATTTCAATGCTGATTGAAACGGAGAGAATAAAATGAATTACAAGAAGAAAAAGAATATAATAAGAGTTATAATGATAATAGTGGCACTTCTCATGTTTGTGGGTGTTGCTATTGGTGGTCTTGTTAGTGTTTATGCAGCAGAGGATGTTACTGTTGAAACATTTGAAAGTGGTTCTTTATATAACGCTTTCAACGAAGCAAAAGAAGATACTGACCAGAACAATGTAAAATCATTCACAGTTAAATCAGGTGTTGTTTCATCGGCTGATTTTTCAATGTTCGGAAACCTTTCATCATGTGAAATTATTGATCTTTCGGGAACAGAATTCGAGGGTGGAAAAATTCCCGATAATTTTATGAGTGGAAGAAGAGTTTCTGAATTCTATGCTCCTAAAAACATTTCGAGCATAGGAAACAATGCTTTTTCGGGCTGTGGAAATTTAAAGAAGCTCTCTTTTACAAATTCACTTGACACAATTGGAAACAGAGCTTTTGAAAGCTGTTCGTCACTCACATCGGTTTATTTTCCTGAAAGCCTTAAACTTGTTGATGAATGTGCTTTCAGAGGAAGTGGACTTACTGATATTTATTTTTACGGAAACGCCCCTGAAGTAAAGAGCGAGGCTTTTCCTGTATCGGCAACAATACATATAACAGAAAATGCCATGGGATTTGATTCTGATTTCTGGAATAAATACAATATCGTTAAGGATGTTGTAAAGGATGGCAGTGTTGCACCGGAAGAAACAACAGTCGGTGCTGTTTCGGAAGAAACAGTTGCACCCATAGAAACAGAAGCACCGGTTGAAACAACAGTTACAGAACAGACATACGGTGCTTATGCAGAAGATACAGAAAAGGCTGAGGCTGTTTCGGGTGGCAATACAAACAACAATACTGCTGTTATTGTTATAGTTGTTGCAGCAGCTGCTGTTATCATCGCAGTTGTTATCGCAGCAGCAGTTGTTATAGTTATGATGCAGAAGAACAAAGGCAGCAACGGATACATAAATGTAGACGAAAACAACAACGCAAAGGAAGAATAAATGCAGAAGATACTCGGATATATGCGAAAGGCTATACAGGAGTTTGACCTTATAGAAAACGGTGACAGGATAGCTGTCGGTGTTTCGGGTGGGAAAGACAGTCTTGTCATGCTTAAAGGTCTTGTTCTTTTAAAGAGGTTTATCGGCATAGAATATGATGTTGTTGCAGTTACATTGGACCCCGGTTTTGACGGAGTATGGGGAGATTACAGCGATGTTCAGAAACTCTGTGATGAACTTGGTGTCAAATATGTTCTGAAAAGAACTCAGATTGGTGAAATTGTCTTTAATGTAAGAAAAGAAGATCATCCTTGTTCGTTATGTGCAAGAATGAGAAGGGGTGCTTTACACGATGTGGCTATCGAAGAAGGCTGTAACAAGGTAGCGCTCGGTCATCATTATAACGATGCTGTTGAAACATTTATGATGAACCTTTTTATCGAGGGCAGAATAGGCTGTTTTTCACCGAAAAGTTATCTCTCGAATAAAAAATTATGGCTTATAAGACCTCTCGTCTTTTCACCCGAAAAGGAGATAAAAAGGGTTTCGAGAAAGATGGAGATGAATGTTGTAAAATCAAAGTGTCCCGTTGACGGACATACAAAAAGAGAAGAAATGAAGAATTTTTTAGCCGAAAGAGAAAAGCTCGACCATGGCTTTACCGACAGAATTTTCGGTGCTATGAGAAGGGCAGGAATCGACGGCTGGGAAATAAAACAAAAGGGGTAATTTTAAAATGAAAGAAAATGAAAAAAACAAAGTCAAATGGCTTAAACCGAAAAAAGCAAAAGAGATAGAGTATATTGTTATGGCTATAACGATTGGTTTGGCTTTTATTCCGCTTTTATTTTTAAAATATTCACTTGAAAACAGATGGATACTCTGGGTTACATATATAATCTGTGGAGTGGCTATGATAGGTATGGCTGTTTTTGACTATATATTCTATGTATGTCCTCATTGCAGAGAGTATCTCAGAAGAAATCCCGGAAACAAATGCAGTTTCTGTGGGAAGGATCTGAACAAAACTCCATACGAACTCAAACAAGAAGAAAAGGCTATGGAGGAAAGAAGAAAGCAAAGAGAAGCAGCGGAAGAATAATCTTCCGTCTGATATGCGCCTGTGGCGAAACCGGCATACGCGTCAGATTTAGGTTTCGTCACTATGGTGTATTGCTTTTCAGTATGTGTTGACCGGTAATTTTAAGAATGGATAGGAAAGGGGTATACAGTATGAAAAAATTTTCGCTTATTTTTTTGATTTCTTTTCTGACATATATTTTAGCGATCTTTGCCCTGCCTTATATGACTGCAAGAATATGGGCTGATGTGATTGCGTTGCTGTTCATTCTTGCCTGCTGCTATCAATTGCTCTATATTATATTTCTGCGCAAAAGGGATTCTGTCAGCTTAGGCAGAAGCATAAGCAGATACTTTTTGTATCTTTTTTCTGTGGTTATTACTGCAATTTTAATTTACTATGGTAATAATTTCATTAACGGATTTACTCCTACAGACTTATTCGGACAGGAGATAGGCGATAAAGTATATGGCTTTGAAGCTGTTATTAGTGACGGATGGGCACATTTGTTTACAATACCGTTAGTTTTTATTTCTGTTTTATATCAGATTATTTATTATCTTATCAGCCGTAAACAAAAAAACAAATCGATATGATAATTTTGCGCCTGTGGCGAAACTGGCATACGCGTCAGATTTAGGTTCTGATTTCGAGAGGAGTGCAGGTTCAAGTCCTGTCAGGCGCACCATAAAAAGTCCTCATATTTTGAGGACTTTTTATTTTCTATTGACATTTATATTTTATGGGATTATAATGTGGGTGGAGTGTGAAACTCCGACATTAAAATTTACCTTAAAGGAGATTGTTGTTTGAAGAATAACAGAACAGTAATTGTAGCGTAAACGGAAGGTTTGCGAATACAATTAAAATCCACACAAACCCTCCGTTTCTTGAATAAACATCTTTCAGGAGGCTAAACAATGAACAGAAAAAATTATATTATCCGAAACGAAAATAAAAACGACTATTTCGCAGTAGAAAATCTTACAAGAGAGTCATTCTGGAACCTTAGTTTTCCAGGTTGTAACGAACATTATTTCATACACGTTATGAGAGACCACGAGGATTTTATTCCTGAACTCGCTTTTGTTATGGAGGTTGACGGCGAAATTATCGCAAACATTATGTATCTTAAATCAAAACTTATCGATGAAAACGGAAACGAAAAGGAAACTATCTCTTTCGGGCCTGTATGCGTTCATCCGAAATATCAGAGAATGGGATATGGAAAAATCCTTATCGAACATTCTTTTGAAAAAGCAAAGGAAATGGGTTTTGATACGGTTATCATCTTCGGAAATCCCGACAACTATGTTGCGAGAGGATTCAAGAGCTGTATAAGATTCAATGTTTGTTTAGACGGTGGATATTTTCCTGCACCACTTCTTGTAAAAGAACTGAAAGAAAATCAGTTTGACGGAAGAAGATGGTTCTATCACGAAAGTGATGCGAGTGCGCCCTGCGCTGACGAAGAGGCAGTTGAAAATTTCGATAAGAATTTTCCACCAAAGGAAAAAGGCTGGCAACCCAGTCAGGAAGAATTTTTCATCCACTCACACTCACAGCTTAACGGATAAATAATAAAAGCACCTACCTTTGTGGTAGGTGCTTTTTGTTTTAGAAAGAAATCTGAAGCATCTGTAATTTTTCGTTTCCGTTATAGATGAAATAGAGAGGTTTTACTCCGTCGGGGATGTTTACTTCTGCTGTGAGGTCTGTCCATTCTGAAGAAAGAGAGGAGGGAATATAAATTCTTCCGACTTCTTCGCCTTTTTCTTCTGTTAAAACCGAGAAATAAGGCTTTTCGCCCGTAAATTCCTTTACGGCTGTTTTACTGTCTTCGGTTTCACAGCGTTCGTCTTTTCTGACAGGCCCTTCGTAAACTACTTTATTTTTTTCTGTTTCTTTTCTTACTGTAATGGTGACTTTATCTGTTCCCTTAAAATCGAAATACTTGAAACCTATTAAGGTTTCGTTTCCGATTTCGGCTATAAACCTTTCGTTATCCTTATGGGTTACATTCGGGAAAGAGAAGGTATAGATACTATTCGAACCATGGGGCATATTTCCGTTTGTGAGGTTGCAGGCGATGGGCGCCGGGAATGTTCCTATGGGTTTTAAAGGTCCGACATTTAGCCCACAACTTGTTATTTCAACCTGATTTATAGAGCCATCGGGATTTATGGTTATCTTTTCGGCACACGCCTGACGGCTGTAATCTGATTTATGGGTTAGTCTGTGGAAAAATACATACCACTGATTATTTATCTCTGTGATACTGCCGTGGGTTGTTCCTGTCATATTGAGCTTTTCTTCTTTTGTTCTTCCGTTAAGACCTACATCGCCGTTTGAAACGATAGTTCCACCAAAAATAAAATCTTTATCGGGATAATCACTTGTAGCATAGCAGAGTTCGTGATTCTGCCATGAGGAATAGACAAAATAATATTTATCTCCGACTTTTCGCATTGATGAGCCTTCAAAGAAGGGATGCTCTTCGAAAGATGTTCCTTTAACGCGATAGGGGATAATATGCTTCGGTTCGTCTTTAACGGTAATCATATCGTCCTCTAAAGTAAGCATAACTGCGCCCATAATGCTATCGGGATGATAAGAAAAGATTTCTTCTTTTGTTCTTCCGAACATCTGCATTTCTGTTTTTATAAGTTCTTCGCTGGGAAAATCTTCTCTTTCTTCGTAGTCATACTGTGTTCCGTAATAAACCCTTATTGTTCCGTTATCGTTTAAAACGGCAGGGTCGAAACAGATGTATTTCATCATAAGAGAGCCGTCTTTATTCTTTATATGTCCTAAAAATTCATATTGACCACAAGGGGTATCGCAGACAGCAACGCCTATGGGAACGCTGTATCCACCATAGCCATAATCCCCACCCATACAGTAGAAAAGATAATATCTTCCGTCGTTGCCTTTTACTACATCGGGGGCATACATATATTTTTTGTCGGGATACTGTGGGTCTTGTGATGCTTTATAGATAACACCTTCGTAACGCCAGTCGGAAAGGTCATCTACGGGGGCTGAATAGGTTACGTAATCTTCCATACAGAAGGTGTATCCGCCCTCGCGGTCGTGTGAGCCGAAGATATAGACTCTGTCACCGAAAACATGGG
>JAZNQY010000060.1:0-6152 GCA_045590375.1 Oscillospiraceae bacterium
ACTCTACCTGTAGCAACTGTACCACGACCTGTGATTGTGAATACGTCTTCAACAGGCATAAGGAAAGGAAGATCTGACTTTCTGTCAGGTGTAGGAATGTAGCTGTCTACTGCATCCATGAGTTCAAGGATAGGAGCGTAAGCTGCGTTTGAGATATCTTCGGGAGCTTCGAGAGCCTGAAGAGCTGAACCCTTGATGATAGGAATATCATCACCAGGGAATTCCTGATTGCTGAGAACTTCACGGATGTCCATTTCAACGAGTTCGAGAAGTTCGGGGTCGTCAACCTGGTCAGCCTTGTTCATGAATACAACGATTGCAGGAACGCCTACCTGACGAGCAAGAAGAACGTGTTCCTTTGTCTGAGCCATAGGACCATCAGAAGCAGCAACTACGAGGATAGCGCCGTCCATCTGAGCAGCACCTGTGATCATGTTCTTAACATAGTCAGCGTGGCCAGGGCAGTCAACGTGTGCGTAGTGACGATTCTTTGTTTCGTATTCTACGTGAGCTGTGTTGATTGTAATACCTCTTTCTCTTTCTTCGGGAGCAGAGTCGATATTAGCGTAGTCCTTCTTTTCAGCGAGACCCTGAAGAGCGAGAGTCTTTGTGATAGCTGCTGTAAGAGTTGTTTTATCGTGGTCAACGTGACCGATTGTACCAATGTTTACATGGGGTTTAGTTCTTTCGAAATGTGCCTTTGCCATTGGAAAATTCCTCCTTAAAAATAAAGTGTTATAATTTTAACCTGGGTTATGAGACTATTGTATCAAATAACCCAATAGATTTCAAGTGTTTTTTGTATTTTTAGTTATTTTTGCTTCTTGTTGTCATAATCTTTTCAGCGATGTTCTTAGGAACTTCGATGTAGCTGTGAGGTTCCATTGTGTACTGTCCACGGCCCTGTGTCTTTGAACGGAGGTCGTTTGAGTAACCGAACATTTCTGAGAGAGGAACAAGAGCGTCAACCTGAGCTGTACCGTTCTGTGCTTCCTGACCAAGAATCTGTCCTCGACGAGATGTAAGGTCACCGATGATTGTTCCCATATGTTCATCGGGAATAATAGCAGAAACCTTCATGATAGGTTCGAGGATAACAGCGTCTGCCTTCTTCATAGCTTCCTTGAAAGCCATTGAACCGGCGATTGAGAACGCCATTTCTGATGAGTCGACTTCGTGGTATGATCCATCGTAAAGTGTAACCTTAACGTCAACTACGGGGTAACCAGCGAGGATACCAGCCTTCATTGCGCCCTGGATACCCTTATCAACTGCAGGGATGTATTCCTTAGGAATAGCACCACCGACAACTGAGTTGATAAATTCATATCCCTTACCTGACTCGTTGGGTTCAACCTTGATCTTAACATGACCATACTGACCCTTACCACCCGACTGACGAGCGTATTTGTGGTCAACGTCTGCAAGCTTCTTGATTGTTTCCTTATAAGCAACCTGAGGTGCACCGACATTAGCTTCTACCTTGAATTCACGGAGCATACGGTCAACGATGATTTCGAGGTGAAGTTCGCCCATTCCGGCGATGATTGTCTGGCCTGTTTCTTCGTCTGTCCATGTCTTGAATGTGGGGTCTTCTTCAGCGAGCTTAGAAAGAGCAATACCCATCTTTTCCTGACCTGCTTTTGTCTTGGGCTCGATAGCGAGCTGGATAACAGGATCAGCAAATTCCATAGATTCAAGAATTACAGGATGCTTGGGATCACAAAGTGTGTCACCTGTTGTTGTATTCTTAAGACCAACAGCAGCATAGATATCACCTGCATAGCAAGTTTCGATTTCTGTTCTGTGGTTAGCGTGCATCTGAAGAATACGTCCGAATCTTTCGTTGCTGTCCTTATTTGCATTAAGAACTGTAGCACCTGCATTGATTGTACCTGAATATACACGGAAGAAAGCGAGCTTTCCTACGAATGGGTCAGTTGCAATCTTGAATGCGAGAGCTGAGAAAGGTTCGTTATCAGAAGAAGGTCTTACTGTTTCTTCTCCTGTATCAGGGTTAACACCCTTGATGTCTTCTACGTCTGTAGGAGCAGGCATGTAATCGATAATAGCGTCAAGGAGCTTCTGAACGCCCTTGTTCTTGTAAGATGTACCACATGTTACAGGAACCATCTTGTTAGCGATTGTTGCCTTTCTGATACAAGCCTTGATTTCTTCGATTGTGAGTTCTTCACCAGCGAAGTATTTTTCCATAAGCTCATCATCCTGCTCTGCTACCTGTTCGATAAGAGCATCATGATATTCCTGAGCCTTTTCCTTCATATCTTCGGGAATTTCTTCCATTCTGATATCTTTTCCAAGGTCATCGTAATAAACGTATGCCTTCATTTCAACAAGGTCAATAATTCCCTTGAACATATTTTCCGATCCGATCGGAAGCTGAATCGGAACT
Source organism: Oscillospiraceae bacterium (assembly GCA_045590375.1). Classification (GTDB taxonomy): domain Bacteria; phylum Bacillota; class Clostridia; order Oscillospirales; family Ruminococcaceae; genus RGIG4131. The sequence goes on from JAZNQY010000060.1 coordinate 2,414, forward strand.
GCGTTTGCGTGAAGTCTTGTGTGCATCATGTCAACAACACGATAGAAGTCAGCACCCATAATGTCCATCTTATTTACATAAGCCATACGGGGAACACGATACTTATCAGCCTGACGCCAAACTGTTTCCGACTGAGGTTCTACACCACCCTTAGCACAAAGAACTGTTACCGAACCGTCGAGTACACGAAGTGAACGCTCAACTTCTACGGTAAAGTCAACGTGGCCGGGAGTGTCGATAATGTTGATTCTATGGCCTGCCCAGTAGCATGTTGTAGCAGCTGAAGTAATTGTGATACCTCTTTCCTGCTCCTGTGCCATCCAGTCCATTGTTGCAGTACCTTCGTGAGTGTCGCCAATCTTATAGTTAACGCCTGTGTAGAACAGGATACGCTCAGTTGTGGTTGTTTTACCTGCGTCAATGTGGGCCATTATACCAACGTTTCTGGTCATATCCAGTGAACATTCTCTTGGCATAATATCCTCCTTATACTACTGAACAAATTACCAACGGAAATGTGCAAAAGCCTTGTTAGCTTCAGCCATCTTATGTGTGTCGTCACGCTTCTTGCAAGCGCCACCCATACCGTTGAGTGCGTCCATAATTTCTCCGGCAAGTCTTTCCTTCATTGTCTTTTCATTTCTTGCTCTTGAGTATGTTGTGAGCCATCTGAGTCCTAATGTCTGGCGTCTTTCGGGACGAACCTCCATAGGAACCTGATATGTCGCACCACCTACACGGCGAGCCTTAACTTCGAGAACAGGCATGATATTTTCCATTGCCTCTTCAAATGCTTCGAGAGCATCTTTTCCGGTCTTTTCTGCTACGATTTCGAATGCACCGTAAACAATCTTCTGTGCTACACCCTTCTTACCGTCAAGCATTACGTTGTTGATAAGACGAGTAACGAGCTTTGAGTTGTATACAGGGTCCTGCAAAACGTCACGCTTTGCAACGTTACCTCTTCTTGGCATTCCGCTTCCCTCCTTCATATAATGATATCATAGGTACTCGTTTCATCCGCACGATTTATCGCACGGAAAACCCGTCGACCAATGCAGAGGCACCCATATACTATATATATACAGATACTCCACATAAATCGTGGTATCGAGATTACTATTAAATGTTTTTGCAAAAGCCAAAGTTATTACTTTGCTGCTCCTGCCTTTGGTTTCTTTGCACCGTACTTTGAACGAGCCTGCATTCTCTTTGCAACGCCCTGAGCGTCAAGTGTTCCACGGATGATATGATAACGTACACCGGGGAGGTCCTTAACTCTACCACCTCTGATAAGAACAACTGAGTGTTCCTGGAGGTTATGGCCGATACCTGGGATGTAAGCTGTTACTTCAGAACCGTTTGTAAGTCTTACTCTGGCAATTTTTCTCATAGCTGAGTTAGGCTTCTTAGGTGTTGCTGTTCTTACTGCTGTGCATACACCACGCTTCTGGGGTGAAGTCTGTTCGATAGCTACCTTCTTCTTGGCATTGTAACCTTTGAGAAGTGCGGGAGCTGTTGACTTCTTTTCGATAACGTCTCTTCCCTTTCTTACTAACTGGTTAAAGGTTGGCATTAAATCAATCTCCTTTCTTCAAAATTATTGTGAAAACACGCATTTTTGGGCATAATTCACCCAATACGTACTCACGCTATATTATTTTACTATAATGGTATCTTGATGTCAAGCGTTTTATACAAAATTTTGCTCTTAATTTGTTACAATATGCAAAAATAAAGGCATTTGATGTTTTCATTTGTGTGAATTGACAATCTGCGTATTTTCTGAGGAAAAAATATATGCTTTTTCTGATATTGTTAACAATTTGTTCATTGACAAAGCCTTCCAAAAGTGATATAACAAACATATGAACAAATGCTCATATGTTGAGGTGATACTATGGAAAAGAAAAATGAAATTATAGAAAAATGTGATTATATTCATGCGCACGATGAAATAGTTGAAAAGGTTTCATCGGTTATGCCCGATGAAGAAATCCTTTATGATTTAGCAGAACTTTTCAAAGTTTTTGGCGATTCAACAAGAATAAGAATACTTTATGTTCTTTCTGAATCGGAAATGTGTGTATGTGACCTTGCAACAATTCTCGGAATGACACAGTCTGCAATTTCACATCAGTTGAGAGCACTCAAGCAGAGCAAGCTCGTTAAATGCAGACGAGATGGAAAATCAGTATTCTATGCCCTTTCTGATGGCCATGTAAAGACAATACTTCAGCAGGGACTTGAACATATCGAAGAATGAGGTGGATAAAATGAGCTTCTGGGATAAAGTTTCGGGTATTTATGATTTAGCAGAATCGCTTAATAAAAAAGCATACAGAGAAATGCTCTGCAACACAGCAAGGCTTGTGCCGACGGGTGCTAAGGTTCTTGACTGCGCTGCAGGAACAGGAGAGCTTTCGATAGCAGCATCAAAAAACGCAGAAAGTATTATTTCGACAGACCTTTCTGAAAAAATGCTCGAAACAGCAGAAAAGAAATGCCGAAGAAAAGGAATAAAAAATATCTTTTTCGACACAAGAGATATATTCTCTCTTGATGATGCTGATGAAAGTTATGATGTTGTTATTGCAGGAAATGTTCTTCATCTCATAGAAAATCCCGAAAATGCAATAAAGGAACTTGCGAGAGTTACTAAAAAAGGTGGAAAGCTTATTCTCCCTACATTCCTTGTAAACGATAAAATGCCTATGATAAAACTTTACAAGCTTTTAGGCTATAATCAGAGAACAAGTTTTACTGTTGACAGTTATCTCGATTTACTCGAAAACGCAGAAATCGGAGATATTCATTTAAAAGTAATCGACGGGGTTATTCCCGTAGGATATGCTGTTATCAACAAGAAGAAAGAGGCTATATAATTATGAAAAAGGTTTATAAACTCGAAAATCTCGATTGTGCAAATTGCGCCGCTAAAATGGAAGATGCAATAAACAAGATTGATGGCGTCGAAAATGCCAATGTAAGTTTCATGCGTCAGAGACTTACAATCGAAGCAGATGAATCCATACTTTCTGAAATAATAGAAAAAGCACAGAAAATATGCAAGAAGATAGAACCCGATTGCAGAATCTGTTTTTAGGAGAATTTTTATGAATATCAAGCAGAAAAAAGTTCTTATAAGAATAATTATTTCAGGAATTCTGTTTATCGGAATATCTGTCTTCTCAAAAATATCGGGATATGATAACAAACTCATAATGCTGACAGTTCATCTTGTCCCCTATCTTATAATAGGATATGATATTCTGATAAAGGCTGTAAAAAACATATTCCATGGTCAGATTTTTGACGAGAATTTTCTTATGGTTATAGCAACTATCGGTGCTTTTATTTTAAAGGAATACCCCGAAGCTGTTGCTGTTATGCTTTTTTATCAGGTAGGAGAGCTTTTTCAGAATATCGCAGTTCATCGTTCGAGAAAATCAATATCAGACCTTATGGATATATGCCCTGATTATGCGAATGTTGAACGTGATGGCGAAATCGAAGAAGTTATGCCCGAAGAAGTCAGCGAAGGCGAAATCATTGTTATAAAACCGGGCGAAAAAATTCCGATTGACGCTGTTGTTATCGAAGGAAAATCTGAAATAAACACATCTGCTTTAACGGGCGAATCAATCCCTCGTGATGTAGCAGAAGGTGATAATCTTATAAGTGGTTGCATAAACGGAAGAGGTCTTTTAAAAGCAAGAACAACAAAAACTTATGATGA
>JAZNQY010000061.1:0-2207 GCA_045590375.1 Oscillospiraceae bacterium
TTTGTTTCCGTTATAGCTGAACCAAGCTCCGCCCTTCTGAACGATACCGAGTTCGACGGCAAGGTCTAAGACTTCGCCTACTCTTGAGATACCTTCGCCGTAGATAATATCAAATTCACATTCCTTGAAAGGTGGTGAAACTTTATTCTTTACTACCTTACATTTTGTTCTGTTTCCGTAGATTTCGCTTCCTGATTTGAGTGCTTCGCCTCTGCGTACTTCTATTCTTACAGAGCTGTAGAATTTAAGTGCTCTACCACCTGTTGTTGTTTCGGGGTTGCCATACATAACGCCTATCTTTTCACGAACCTGATTTATGAAGATAGCAACGCAGTTTGATTTTGAAATAGCAGCTGTGAGTTTTCTCATAGCCTGTGACATAAGACGGGCAAGTAAGCCTACATGTGTATCGCCCATTTCGCCGTCGATTTCTGCCTTTGTTACCATAGCTGCAACAGAGTCGAGAACAATTACATCGATAGCGTTTGAACGAACGAGTGCTTCCATAATTTCGAGTGCCTGTTCGCCTGAATCAGGCTGTGCTACGAGCATACTGTCGATATCAACGCCTAAAAGCTTTGCATATTCGGGGTCCAAAGCGTGTTCAACGTCGATGAATGCAACTTCACCACCGAGTTTCTGTGCCTGTGAAACGATAGAAAGGGCAACGGTTGTTTTACCTGAACTTTCAGGTCCGTAGATTTCAACTATTCTTCCCTTGGGAACACCACCGATACCGAGTGCCATATCAAGCATCATTGAGCCTGTGGGCACTGCATCGACATTCATAGTTTTTGTTGCACCAAGACGCATAACTGCACCTGCACCATACTGCTTTTCAATCTGTGCTATCGCAGTGTCAATCGCTTTCTTTTTTTCTTCTGCTGTCTGGGGTGCTGCTGAAGCTGAAGTTGTTTTTTTCTCTTTTTTCTTTTCGATTGCCATAAACTAATCCTCCTGTTTTTTACGGGCATAAACTACCCTTATGATATTACTTAAATCTTTCTGATATTTCACATCGCAAAAACCGTTTGAGAGAAGAATTTCTTTAACATCTTCTTCCTGTCCCATTCCGATTTCATAGACAATAAATCCGTTTTCTCTTATTTTATCCTTATAGAAAGATGTTATCTCTCTGTAAAAATAAAGTCCGTCATCGCCACCCGAAAGCGCCATTGAAGGCTCAAATGTAACCTCTTTCTGCAAAGAATTCATATCATCTTCTGTAAGATACGGCGGGTTGGAAATTATTATATCGCTTAACGGAACTCTGTTCTTTGTTTCTTCTGAAAGAACATCGCCCTCGATAAGATTTATTTCTGAATTATTGAGAGTTATATTTTCTTTGAGATATTTTATCGCATTCTCTGATTTTTCGACTGCATATACATCTGCGCCTGTTTCTTCACGCATTGTTATCGCTATACATCCACTGCCACTGCAAAGGTCGGTTATAACTTTCTTTTCTATGGGTAAAGAAAGGGAAACTTCAATCGCTGTTTCTGTATCTGCTCTTGGAATCAAAACTCCCTCTCCGACTTTGAAAGTCCTCCCGAAAAAATCCCACTCGCCTATTAAATACTGTAAAGGATAACCCGATTTTCTTTTAAAGCAGAGTTCCTCTGTTTTTTCATAAAGGTTATTTTTTTCAATGAATTTATAAAGTTCCTTAGCTTCAAAATCAGAAGGGATATGCTTTTTTATCTCTTGTAAAAGTTCTCTGTTTTTTATTACCACTTGTCATCTTCCTTATCATCGGGGATACAAGGTTTTAATGCTTCTATTGCACATTCAATCTGTTTTTCATCGGGCTCGTTTGTGGTTATTCTCTGAAGCCAGAGCCCCGGTGCTGAAATTATTGCAGTTATTATGTTGTCGTGTCTTCCTGCGATTTTTATAAGTTCATAAGAAATTCCTACAATAACGGGAAGGAGAAGTATTCTGTAACCCATTCGCTGAATGACATTGTCATACTTTATGAAAGAACCTGCTATGATACTTACGATAAGGGTAAGCACTATAAAGCTTGTTCCGCAACGCTTATGAAATCGTGGGTGTTTCTTTACATTTTCGACTGTGAGTTCTTCGCCCGCTTCTTAACAAGCAATAGTTTTATCTTCTGCGCCGTGGTATTTATACATCGTTCTCATATCAGACATCTTTGATGTTATATAAAGATAGAGAACAAAGATTATCATCTTTATTAT
>JAZNQY010000062.1:0-2774 GCA_045590375.1 Oscillospiraceae bacterium
ATTTGTGGGTAGATATTATACAAGAGGCGCTTATGTGGCTTTTAGATGATGCACCAGAGGAGGCATTTTGGTCTTATAAAATGTATTTGGAAGGGGAATTATGATAGTATTAACATAAAATTTCAGTATCATAACAGATTATAGATACAAGATTATTTCAGTCTTGTAATGAGTTTGAAAGCACGTGATTATTTGAATTTGGTGGTGTATATTTATATGGAAATTAGAGAACTACTTCCCAAAAATAAATTTGATAATTCTAATATAAATAGACTTTTTCTTCTCACAGATGAAGAAATCAAGCCAATTATATATGAATTATTAGAATGGACGCAAGACTATAATTGGCCAATAACTAAAGAAATAATTCCTGTTCTTTTAGAAAGAGAAGATTTGATTTTCCCATATATAAGAGAAATTTTACAAAGTAATGACGAAGAATGGATATACTGGGTTATCAAATTGTTATTACCATCGTTTTCTGTATCTCATAAAAATATGTTGAAAGATGAGATTGTAAGATTGACTAATTCGTCAGAAGAAGATTATAAAGAAATAGCATTGGAGTTTTGTCATACATATTTTAATGATTTATAAATTCCTGTTTATCAAATTTCCTGATTTATCTGTTAAAATCAAAATACCCCGTGAAAATTCTTCACAGGGTATTTTTCTTTGTTGATATAGGGATTTTTTATAAAACATTTGTTCCGTTAACGGTCATTCTGAATTCGAGTTTTAAAAATTCTGCGGCTCTTTTGCATAAAAGCATACGCTGAAGAAATATTTCAAAATATTCGAGAACAGAAGAAATTTCGGTGTCGATAACAACATCGAGCATAAGAGATTTTTTGTCATCACTGAGGATAAGCTCTGCCTTTTCAACTGCGTAATTTACACGGTCGTGAATATCGAATTTAATCAATTCGGTATTTCTTACTCTTGAGCGCCTGACATCGCATTTGTCGGCTATTATAAGAGCGGCTGAAATCGGATTTATCGGTTGGGCAGTTGATTCATCGTGATTTCCTATAGCAGAAACTATCGTTGAAATATCTTCCGCAGGCATATCCATATGGTCCAAAAGTCTGAATGCCATCATAGCTCCACTTTGTGCGTGGTCTATGCGATTTATTATATTTCCGATATCATGCATAAATCCTGCGATTTTTGCAAGATCACATTCATGCTCCGAATACCCGAGTTTTTCTAAAAGCCATGAAGCGTTTGTGGCAACCTTTTCAACGTGTGCAAACGAATGCTCTGTATATCCGATTGATTTCAATGCTTCATCCGATTTTTCAACATAGGTAATTATTTCTTTATCGTTTCTTATCTGTTTATAAGTAACACAGCTGTCCATTATTTTTTCTCCTATACAAGTTCAAAGAAGTTTTCGTTTGGTTTCTTATCCGAGAAATAAACTTCATACCAGATGAGGAAAACAAATATTGTCCATACCTTTCTGCTATTATCGGCTTTTCCTTCCTTATGGTCATCGAGGTATCCTATAATAGCATCTGTATCAAAGAATTTCTTCGCGATATCACTGCTGAATTTTTCTTTTACAACATTATAGTATTTTTCATCCTTAAGCCATACTCTTGTAGGAACAGGGAAGCCGAGTTTCTTTTTGTTTGCAGTCTGAGGAGGACACGCTCTTAATGCAGCCATTCTCATAGCATACTTTGTGTTTTCCTTTGTGACACGATATTTTGTCGGTATCTTTTCAGCAACAGACATAACCTCTTTATCAAGGAAAGGAACACGAAGTTCGAGAGAATTAGCCATAGACATTTTATCGGCCTTTAAAAGAATATCTCCTGTCATCCAGAGATGAAGGTCTAAATACTGCATTTTCGTAACTGCGTCTTTATCTTTGACTTTATCATAGAAAGGCTTTGTGATTTCCATCGGATTAGGTGCAGAAGTAGAAATCTTGAGTATTTTCTTGCGTTCCTCAACGCTGAACATATATGCGTTTCCGATAAATCTTTCTTCAAGGTCTTTTCCTCGTCTTACAAGGAAATTAACCCCTCTCTTCTGAGGTAATTTCTGCGCAACATTTCCGATAGCGCGTCTTATAGGTCTGGGAATAAGATTGTATGCAGGAGCAGATGAAGGTTCTTTATAAATGTTGTATCCACCGAATATTTCGTCAGCACCTTCGCCCGAAAGGACAACCTTTACATATTCTGATGCCTTGTTGCATACAAAGTATAAAGCGACAGCGGCAGGGTCGGCAAGAGGTTCATCCATGTGATACTGTATTCTTGAAAGATTGTTCCAGAATTCTTCGGGAGTGATAACCTTGCTTATGTTTTCCTTATTGATGTATTTAGAGAATTCCTTTGCGTATCCTATTTCGTTGTATCTTTCGTCTTCACCGAAACCTACTGTGAATGTCTTGTCAACATTAGCGACAGCGGCAACATAACTACTGTCAACGCCACTTGAAAGGAAACTTCCTACCTCAACGTCAGATATTTTATGAGCTTCAACCGAGTTCTTGAAAATATCTGAAATCTCATTCACCCAGTCTTCAAGCTGAGGTTTGCCATCTTCATTGAATTTTTCTTGCCAGTATCTTTCAACCGAAAGTTCACCGTTTTTATATGTGAAACAATGTGCAGCAGGAAGTTTGCATACATTTTTAAAGAATGTTTCTGTTGTAGGGGAATACTGGAATGTAAGATAGTCTTCAAGTGCTGTTTCGTTAAGTTCTTTAACAAATTTAGGATGCGCAAGGAAAGACTTTATCTCTGAACCGAACA
>JAZNQY010000063.1:0-10669 GCA_045590375.1 Oscillospiraceae bacterium
CGTTACCATCTTCGCTAATGTCAATTTTAACATCACATTCAGCTGTAATCTTCTGAATAACCTTACCACCCTGACCGATTACGTCTCTGATTTTGTCAACGTCAATCTTTGTCTGGAGCATCTTAGGAGCATACTTGTTTACTGTTTCCCTTGGCTTTGGAATAGCCTTGAGCATAATTTCATCAAGAATATAAAGTCTTGCTTTACGTGTCTTTTCAAATGCTTCCTTGATAATATCCATTGTAAGACCATCAACTTTAATATCTACCTGAATTGCTGTGATACCATTATGTGTACCACCAACCTTAAAGTCCATATCTCCGAAAAAGTCTTCAAGCCCCTGAATGTCAACCATTGTCATGAAACTTCCGTCTTCACGAGTGATAAGTCCACAAGAAATACCTGCAACAGGAGCCTTTATAGGAACGCCGGCATCCATAAGTGCGAGAGTCGAACCACAGATTGAGCCCTGCGATGTTGAACCGTTTGAAGAAAGAACTTCAGAAACAAGTCTGAAAGCATAAGGGAAATCTTCAACATCAGGAATTACAGGAGCAAGAGCTTTTTCTGCAAGTGCACCGTGTCCGATTTCACGACGACCAGGTCCTCTTGAAGGCTTTGTTTCGCCAACTGAATAGCTGGGGAAATTGTAATGATGCATATATCTCTTTGTTTCTTCTTCATCGATACCATCAATTCTCTGTGATTCACTCACAGGGCCGAGAGTTGCGATGGTAAGAACCTGAGTCTGTCCGCGAGTAAACACACCTGAACCATGAACTCTGGGAAGAACGCCTACTTCAGCTGCGAGAGGTCGGATTTCATCAATCTTTCTTCCGTCAACACGCTTGCCTTCGTAAAGCCAGTTTCTTACTATCTTCTTTTGAAGTTTATAGATACATTCATCAATCATGCCAATCTGTTCGGGATACTTTTCATCAAATTCAGCATGAATTTCATCAACGATAGGAGCAAGTCTTGCTTCACGGATGTTCTTATCGTTTGTATCGAGTGCATATTTTACTTTTTCTTCAGCGAAATCAGCAATCGCATCAAATAAATCATGGTCAACTTCCATTGATTCAAATTCAAACTTCTTCTTGCCGATCTGAGCCTGAATATCATTGATGAAAGCAACGATTTTCTTGATTTCATCATGACCAGCCTGAAGTGCATTAAGCATTGTATCTTCAGGAACCTGATTAGCACCTGCTTCAATCATAACAATCTTTTCCATTGTTCCTGCAACAGTAAGATTAAGGTCTGTCTTTGCTCTCTGTTCGAGAGTAGGGTTAAGAACTATTTCACCATCAACAAGACCTACTGAAATACCACCGATAGGTCCATTCCAAGGAATATCAGATATTGAAATAGCAATAGATGTAGCAATAAGACCTGTAATTTCGGGTGAGCAATCAGGATCAACAGCGAGAACTGTCATAACAACAGATACATCGTTTCTCATATCCTTAGGGAAAAGAGGTCTGATAGGACGGTCAACCATACGTGATGTGAGGATTGCCTTTTCAGAAGGTTTACCTTCTCTCTTCATGAATGATCCGGGAATTTTTCCTACGGCGTAGAGCTTTTCTTCATAGTCTACTGAAAGAGGGAAAAAGTCAACTCCCTCACGTGGCTTAGGACTTGCTGTAACATTAGCCATTACAACTGTTTCGCCATATCTTACCCAACATGAACCATTTGAAAGTTCACATGTTTTTCCTGTTTCTACGACAAGCTTTCTACCTGCGTAAGTTGTTTCAAATACTCTGTAGTTTTCAAACATTTAAACTGCCTCCTTTTTATTTTTCGGCAGCAGTTTTAGCAATAAATTCTATGGTTTAAAATAAAACCACACAATTTAATGCTAATTTCTACTGCCTAAACTAACGCTAAAAGGCAGAAGGGAAAATCCCCGACTGCCTCTTAGAAAAGTTATTCTTACTTACGAATTCCGAGCTTTTCGATTATAGCACGGTATCTGTTGATATCCTTCTTCTGAAGATAGTTGAGAAGGTTTCTTCTATGACCTACCATCTTAAAGAGACCTCTTCTTGAGTGGTTGTCATTTTTGTGTGTTCTGAGGTGGTCTGTAAGGTCGTTAATTCTCTTTGTGAGAATTGCAATCTGTACCTCAGGTGAACCTGTGTCATTTTCGTTGATTTTGTTTGCTGCGATAACAGCAGCTTTTTCTTCTTTGAGCATCATTTCAAATACACCCCTTTATAAATATTTATTTACCAAAAACTTAGAAAAAGGTGGGTTAAACTCCGAAAAATCGGCTTATTCCTGAATCCAAGTAATCAGTATGCAAACACTTGCTTAATTATTATATCACATTCAAATACATTTGTAAAGCCTTTTTTAAGAAATTGTTTTTTTGTTTTTTCCGGATTTTTTCGCCTTAACAACAGGAGCCTCTTCCCCACCCTTGTCTTTAAACACTGGTGTATCTTGCATTCCCTCAGGCTTAAGATAATCATATTCAGGATTATCCTTTCCGATTGCTTTATAATACGGTTCAATAATATATTTCTGAACAAAAGGATAACAGATAAAAGAAGCAATAAGCCCAGAGAGAGACTGAGAAATCAAAAGGTTAAACGACAATATAAGAAGATTACCTATATGTAAAAACAAGAAAATCGGAAGTCCTATTACAATTATCGCAAGAACCGATGCCAAAATCCCTTTCCATCCTGAAACTATTGTAAGAATAAAAGCATTTTTCAAAATATCCTTAACAGAAAGTTTTATGGTTGACGCCATAAGAAAAGCAAAAAAAGCAGACGCAAGTACTATTAATCCTACAATAAGAGTTGCTACCATAAGGACTTTATATAAATCGCTCTCACCCATAGATTCAGGGTATATATACATGCCTATAGCGACGCCACCTAATGCAATAAAATAAATTATTCCCAAAGGGAATGAAACTTTAAAATCCTCTTTGAAACTTTTCCAGAAATCACTCCATACAAAAGCATTTTTTTCAATAGAATAATTTTTCAGAACTTTGAAAGCAGCAGCCGTTGCAGGTCCTATCGTAAAAATCGGAATGCAAAAAATTCCATATATAACATTTATAAGAATAAGATTCCAGAATTTTCTTCCGAAAACCTCAAAGAAAATTCTTATTCTGCTTTTTTTAGGCCCGTTTTTAGAAACACCTGAACCCGACTTTTGATAGTTATAAAATAATCCCATTTGTTTTTTACACTCCACTTGACCAAAAATACACCTGTTCCATCTACCCGATAAAAACAGACAATATAGATTGAAATAACGATAATAAAATAATTATAGCAAAAAGCACAATAAATTTCAATAGGTATAATTTTATGTTTTTATTAAAATCATCTTCAATCCTATTGTTAATCACAAGTTTAAAAAGCTTATTTGAAAGTTTTATTCCTTCTTTTGAAGCCAGAACCAAAACAAATGTAGAAACAATAGCATCGATAAGAATATGTAAAACCACAATCAGAAAATTCTTCATATCATTACAAGAATAGATGATTGTAAGTGTAGTTCCCACACTAACACCTTTGTAAAATAAAGCAGTTACACAAATCGGTTGACCTATTATGCACATCCCGGATATCAAAATAATCAACATAATAATTGTATTTTTCAAAAATGAACAAAAAAAGTTACCCCAAAAAGACATTGTTTTGTAATCATAAAAAGAATCGGCGACAGAAAATGTTTCAACAAAATCCATCGCCGATATTTCGCGATAATATAATGAACCAACAAACGCTCCGATAAGTACCACAATGGTAAGAATAGTAAAAAATACATCACCTGAAATACGTACGGAACGATATTTTGATTTTTTATCCACAATTTTCATAATTATATACTCCTTGTCCTTTTTTATGAGTATATGATTATAATTTATAAAAAAGACTTATTTTGAAAGTTCATAAGCACGCTTTGTACAAGCTTCGCAACACTTTTCAACAATTTCCGTAAGGTTCCCGTTGTAAAGTTCATCAAGACCTTTAAGTGTTGTGCCACCAGGAGAAGAAACCATCTTTATAAGTTCATCTATCGAATATCCACTATCGGTTATCATTTTTGCAGAACCTATAAGAGATTTACAGAACAATGTTTTAGCTGTTTCTTCTGGAATATCTACTGATTTAGCATAATCAATGAACCCTTTTGTAAAAAGATATATAAAAGCAGGACTACTTCCGTTTATTGCTATAATTTCTTTCATTTTATCATCCGAAACAACAGCTGTTTTTCCACCAGCTTCAAAAATATCACACGCAAATCCAAACTCTTCGTCTGTTGTAGGTGATACTTTTGCTAAAGCAGTAGCTCCTTCGCCCAGAAGAAATGGTGTATTAGGCATAACAAGAACAACCTTTGCATCAGAAAGTGTTTTGGATTTTATATATTCTCCTGTTATACCTGCCGCAATAGAAACTATGACATGATCTTCTGTAAAGTATTTTCCGTAATTATCAAGTACTTCATCAAACATCTGAGGTTTTATCGCCAGAAATACATACTTACATTCACAAATCAGCTCTTTTGTATCAGAAACAGGATTAACGCCTATTTCTTCGAGTGATTTAAGTTTGTTCTCATCAACATCTGTTGCATAGATAGAAATTTTCTCAGAAAGTCCACTATTTATGATACCTCTAATAATAGCAGTACCCATATTGCCTGCGCCTATAAAACCCACTTTTACTTTCATAACAAATCCTCCGATTTTTTATCAGTAGAAATTTTCTTTTTAGTATTTTTAGCAACACGATTATATGCAGTGAGTGCTGCCGGAAGAACAACTATCAGAATTATAAAATCAAGTGGTAATTCAGCAAGATTTTTCGGAAGTCTGAAAGATGTCCAAAGCCATGTGATAAACATATCCCAAGCACTTTTATCTGCAGTAAATATACTAAAATCTTTATTTATATACAACGAATACAAAAAATATGAATTAAGACATATATTACAAAAAATTACTGCAATCCCTCTGGCAAGTATAATCATAACAAGACTTATTTTATCGCGATAAAGAAAACATCCATATATAACGCCTGTTAAAAGAACAACTGCAGCAAGTTGAGGACTATATCCTCTGGCACCCCTATTATCAATAATATAACCTATAATATCAAGTGCAACTGCTGACATTCCAGAAACGACAGGGCCATAAAGCATCGCAATAACACATAACGGAACAAATGTAAAAATAATTCTCAGATCAGGTGTGATATGAATTGCAAGAGATCTTATCGCAACTGCCATTGCAAGTAAAATTCCTGTTGTCGTTATAGTACGAAGTTCTTTAAGGCTTTCAGCCGAGCGCTTGAACATAGAAAAAAAGCTATTCATTTACATTCCTCCTCTTAATTATGCTGTGTGCATAATACCGAGCGTCTTAAATGAACAGCTTCTATTATGCATCAGCGGGATGCGAAAATCACACCGCAAATTTCTTGTCGAAATCCTTCGTTCAATCGGCAACTCCCCGTCCGACTGACACTTCACGCGTGATTTTCTACTCTGACTGCTAATTTTTTAAATTAGAATGATAACTCGTTTGCAATATTATAAAGGTCGAGTTCAAAAGGTTTTTTCATGCTGAGTGCTTCCTGAATGTCAAAATCAACTATCTTGCCATTCTGCATACCAACAACACGATTGCCAATTCCTCTTTCAAGAAGTTCAACAGCATAATAGCCCATCTGGCTTGCAACGACTCTGTCGCGTACCGTAGGTGATCCACCTCTCTGTACATGTCCTAAAATAGTCGCTCTTGATTCAACGCCTGTACGCTTTTCTATTTCCTTGGCAATACCTTCAGCGTTACCAACGCCTTCAGAAACCATGATAATAAAGTGCTGTTTACCTGTTTCCTTTGCTTTGAGAATCTTAGCCGCAACATCATCAAGAGAATAAGGAACTTCTGTTGTTATAATATAAGTCGCGCCAACTGCAATACCTGCATTAAGAGCAATATATCCGGCATTTCTTCCCATTACCTCTACAACGCTGCAACGATCGTGAGACTGAGATGTATCTCTGAGTTTATCAACCATTTCCATAGCTGTATTCATTGCAGTATCATAACCAATTGTATATTCTGTGCAAGAAATATCATTATCGATTGTTCCGGGAAGTCCTACACAAGGAATACCTCTTGCTGAAAGATCAGCTGCACCTCTGAATGTACCATCTCCACCGATAACAACAATACCTGCAAGATTATTTTTAACACAATTCTGCTTTGCAGTCTGAAGTCCTTCTTCATATCTGAATTCAGGGCATCTTGCAGTATAAAGCATTGTTCCGCCTCTCTGAATAATATCAGAAACGCTTCTTTCTGTGAGCTGAATTACATCGCCATTTATAAGACCATTCCATCCTCTGCGAATACCAAGAACTTCAAATCCCTTACGTATTGCTGAACGAGTAACTGCACGAATGACAGCATTCATTCCTGGAGCGTCTCCTCCACTTGTGAGAATTCCTATTCTCTTTTTTGTTTCCATTATCAATAACCTCCACAAGCATAATTACAACAAATAATCGCTTACTGAATTATTTTACTACAAATTAAGACTATTTGTCAAGCATTTTAAATCAAATCAGAGATATATTTCCATAAGTGATTATTTTTGCAATTTCACATATCAATTCATTGGTTATATTGCAATAATTTTTGTAGATTTTCCTCTGTTCAACATAAACAAGATCAGATATTCCTCTGTTTTGCTGAATTATTTCGGAAATTCTCCTGCCTTTTTCAATATCAGAATTATCAATTTTCAAATGAAGTGCTTTGCTCTGACACTCATAAACAAATTCTTCAGGATTTATAACCTGTGATATAATGATTTTTGACTTACTGTTTTTATAAGAAATCTTACCTTTTATTACTACAACGCTATTATTCACTATAACATTATAATACCTCGAAAAAGTTTCGGGAAAAGCTATCATCTCAATCGAGGATGTTGCATCCTCTGCAAGAATAAAGCACATTTTTCCATTTTTCTTGGTTGTACCTATTCTTCTGCTTTTTATGTCAACAACCACAGAAATTTCAATATTTTCATTCTTAATATTTGTAATTTCTTCAACAGTTTTAAATCCACACGCCATGCCTAAGGAAAAATATGGAGAAACAGGATGACCCGAAATATACATACCTATAATTTCCTTTTCCATAGCAAGAAGTTCTTTCTGCGAAAATTCAGGCATATTATTCATCTTGGCTTTATGCATTTCTGGTAATGAGTTCGTCTGAGAAACACCGAAAAAATCAAGTTGGCCATCGATATTTGTCCTCGAAGCTACAGTTGCATTATCAAAAAATTCTTCATAATTTGAAAGCATCCATCTTCTCGTCTGTCCCAAATTGTCAAAAGCACCACACTTTATCAGACTTTCGACTGCACGTCTGTTTACATCTTTGCCTGTAACTCTTTCACAAAAATTTTCAAACGAACTAAATTTTCCGTTACGATTTCTTTCGGCAATAATAGTTTTAATAGCATTTTTCCCAAGATTTTTTATAGCAAGTAACGCATATCTTATCCCCGATTTTATGGGAGTAAATCCTTCATAACTTTCATTTATATCCGGATTGAGTATTTTAACTCCGTTATACTCACAATCTCTGATATAATCCACAACTTTATCAGCATTATCAAGAACACTTGTCATCAGAGAAGACATATAATATTTATAATAAAAATGCCTTAAATATGCTGTTTTATAAGCAAGATATCCATATGCAGCAGCGTGAGATTTATTAAAAGCATATGACGCAAAATTCATCATTTCATAGAAAATCTCACGTGCAACCATTTCTGGAATATTATTCTTCACAGCACCGGATACAAATTTTTCGCGTTCTTTTTCCATAACCTCAGGCTTTTTCTTCGACATTGCTCTTCTCACGATGTCGGCTCTTCCGTAAGAATAACCAGCAAGTTTACGGCATATTTCCATTACCTGTTCCTGATACACCATACACCCGTATGTTATATCAAGTATATCCTTCATCTGAGGAACAGGATATTCTATATCCTGTGGATAATTTCTATTGTGGATATACTTCGGGATACTGTCCATAGGACCTGGACGATATAATGCCATAACTGCTATAAGTTCTTCAAGATGCTTAGGTTTCACCTGAGAAAGAACAGAGCGCATACCTGAACTTTCAAATTGAAAAACTCCAAGCGAATTACCGGTAGAAAGCATTTCATACACAGGTTTACTGTCTATGAATATTCTGTCCTCAGAAAATTCAGCGTTTCCGTTTTGACGTATAAGTTCTACACAATCACGAATAACTGTAAGAGTTCTCAACGCAAGAAAATCCATTTTTAAAAGTCCGAGAGGCTCTATATCTTCTGCACAATATTGAATAACTATAGATTCGTCATTTTTCTGCAACGGAACTATCTCAGAAACAGGAACTGATGAAATTACAACTCCTGCAGGATGAGTAGAAGCGTGTCTTGGCATGCCTTCCACTCTTTTTGCCATATCTATAAGTTTTTTCACTTCTTCGTTATTGTTGTAAAGTGAAACGAGTTCTATTGACAAATCCATTGCCTTTTCTATAGTAATATTCATTTCCAAAGGTATGAATTTAGCAACCGAATCAACAGTATCATAAGGAAGTCCCATAACTCTTCCAACATCTCTTACTGCTGCTTTTGCAGCCATGGTTCCGAAAGTTATTATCTGTGCAACACGATCGTTTCCATATTTGTTAACAACATAATCAATAACCTTCTGTCTGCCCTCATAACAAAAATCAATATCAAGATCAGGCATACTTACTCTTTCTATATTCAAAAATCTTTCAAAAATCAGATTATACTTAACGGGATCGATCTGTGTTATTCCCATACAGAAAGCCGTTATGCTCCCTGCTCCGGATCCTCTTCCGGGACCAACCGGAATGGAATTTTTCTTTGCATAATTAATAAAATCCCATACTATGAGAAAATAATCGATATATCCCATCTGTTTTATAACATCAAGTTCATTTTCCAATCTGTTTTTTGCAATTTCGAATACAGACGAATCTTTCGAATAATGCTTTTCAAGGCCTTTAAAGCATATAGTTCTCATATGCTCATAATTATCTGAAACACCATCAGCTTTAAATTCTGGTAAAAGAATCTTTCCGAATTCAAATTCAACATTACAACGTTCTGCTATTCTCACTGTATTTTCTATAGCATTCGGAGCATATTTGAATAATTCAGACATTTCCTCATATGATTTTATATAAAATTCATCATTTGGAAGTGACATGCCACTATCTTCATTAATTTTAGTATTTGTCTGAATCGCAACAAGAACCTTCTGAACAATCGAATCGTCTTTATTAATGTAATGAGCGTCATTCGTTGCAACAACGCCAACTCCGATTTCTTCAGCAAATTTATAAAGAGACGGAAGAACTGTTTTTTCTTCAAAAATACCATGATTCTGAAGTTCTATAAAATAATTGTTTTCACCAAAAATATTCTTATATTTGATTATTGTTTCTTTCGCACCGTCAAAATCCTTATCAAGAATCTTTCTTGATACTTCTCCTGCTATACAACCGGATAACGCTATAAGTCCCTCGTGATATTTTTCAAGAATTTCAATATCGACTCTGGGCTTGCTATAAAATCCTTCAATGCTTGAAAGTGAAACAAGCCTTACAAGGTTGTTATACCCAACATTATTTTCGCATAAAAGCACAAGATGATATGGCGTTCTATCGAGTTTATCATTCTTATCATGGCGACTTCTCGGTGCAACATACACTTCACATCCGATAATAGGTTTTATTCCCTTTTCTTTTGCAATCTTATAAAACTTTATTGCTGAATACAGATAACCATGGTCTGTTATAGCAATAGCATCCTCGCCCATTTGCTTTACCTTATCAACAAGTTGTTCTATCCGGCAAGCGCCATCTAACAAACTATATTCACTATGAACATGAAGGTGGACAAAATTTCCCAAAGTTGTTTTCTCCTAACTAACTGCATTTGTTATTTCTTATATTTTCTGCTATTTCAGAGAGTTTTTTCATTCTATGATTAACTCCCGAACGACTTATAGGCTTTTCAAGAGCCTGACTAAGTTCCCTTAAAGAATAATCTGGATTTTCAAGTCGTATTTCTGCTATTTCACGCAATTCATCAGACAAACTTCCGAAGCCTATAGTTTTTTCAATAAATTCAATATCTTCAACCTGTTTTGCTGCTGCAGCAATCGATTTCTCGATATTTGCTGTATCACAATTTGATATTCTGTTTGCTTTGTTTCTTACATCTTTAAGTATTTTCACATTCATTATTTCAAGAGACGACATAGTAGCACCCATATACGTAAGCAAATCTTCTATACTTTCACTTTCTTTCAGATACACAATGTAAGCGCCTTTTCTTTCAGAAAGTTTCACGCTTACCCCCACATGAATAAGAAGATTTTTAATTTCTTCTGCTATTTCAATATAAGGAGTAACAAATTCAAGATGATATTCCTTATTAGGATCAATAATGCTGCCCGATGCAAGAAAAAGTCCTATCAGAAAAGCAGGAAGATTATTTGTATCAATATTTTCCGTAATAAATCTTCGTGTATTATCGCCACTGAAATACTTATACCTGTTGAG
>JAZNQY010000064.1:0-24522 GCA_045590375.1 Oscillospiraceae bacterium
TTCCGTTTTCACATAAAAGTATTTTTGTTTTCGTTGTCATTCGGGATTACCTCCAAAGAATTACTAATTTTTTCCATATTTTTATCATATCACAAGGTTATCCCGAAATCAAGGTTTATTTATCGCATTTTTCGACAAAAATGCCGAATTTACGCGTATCTGCGCACTTAATAATTTCGCTCTGTATGACGGATAAAAGGGGTATTCCTATAATCATTCCCCATATTCCGAAAAGATTTCCACCCACAATTATGGCAAAAAGTGTCCAGAAAGGTTTAAGGCCGACAGAAGTTCCCACAACTCTCGGATAGATAAGTTGCGCTTCAATCTGTTGCAGAATGAGGATAAATACAACAAACCAGACGGCACTCATAGGGTCGGCAAAAAGAAGGATTAAAGCCGAGGGGATTGTTCCCATAACGGGACCGAAAACGGGGATTATATTTGTAAACCCTATTATCGAGCTTATCAGCAGAGGATATGGAAATCCTAAGACTGCCATTCCGATAAAGCAGAGTATTCCCATAATAAACGAGTCTGTCAGCTGGCCACTTAAAAATCCCGAAAAGGTTTTAACGGATGTCACATACAGTTCCTCACCTTTTTTATATATTTTTTCGGGAAGAAAGGACATCGCAAGTTTTTTGGCTCCCTCTTTGAAAGATTTTTTTCCCAGAACAAAATAGAATGAAACTGCAAAGCCTATTAAAGTATCGGCAAAAACTTTTGCAATTCCACCCAGAGTATCTGAAAAGGCAGAGAATGCTTTCGGAATATAATCCCTTATCTTTTCGGCAGACGGAAGAATTTTTTCTATAAAGCTCAAAAACGGAAATTCCTTTAAGGTTTCTGAAAAACGCTTATAGTAAGAGTCGAAATCAGAGAAAAACTGACGCACGCTTTCAATAAGGCTCGGGATTACAAAATAGAGTGCCAATGAAAAAATACCTGTAAATGCGATATAAACTATCAGTGAAGAAAGTATCCAGGCAATTTTTTCGGGAATTTTATCCGTACGCCAGAATTTCATAACCTTTATCGCAAACGAGTTTATGAGAAAAGCAAAGCCTATACCTATTATAACGGGACGTAATGAGAGAAGAAGTGTTTTTAAAAGGAGAAAAACATCATCATATCTCCAGAAGCAGAAGATTATAAGTATTACAAGAAAAGCAGTTATAACAATGTTTTTTACAGTTTTCGCCGACATAAAATCCCCCTCCCATATATTTTAATATGTGCATTATAAGGGAATTTATGCCGGTGGTGAGCCCCCACGGGCAGATTCGTTTCTGAGTTTGTTTTTATAAATTACAGAATGGCTCGGTAACGGAGAAATCTGTTATCGGGATTTTTGGTGCGTGGTCGTGCAGGCATAAAAAAGAGCACTCTTAGGAGTGCTCTTTTGCTTTTTGCTACCACGTGTTAAAAATGAAGAGACTGTGCTTTTTACAAGGAAGTTTCCCGAAGTTGTACGAGGGTACTACGAGGGGAACTGACACAGTAAAAAGTGCGGGATTTTCATTTTTACTTTGTGAGGTTCCAGATGTCGCGTGCGTAATCTTCTACTGCTCTGTCTGCTGAGAAGATTCCTGCACCTGCTATGTTGTTGAGAGACATCTTGTTCCAAGCTGTTGTATCCTTATACTTTTCTGATGAGAACGCCTGTGCTCTCTGGTAATCAGCAAAGTCTGCGAGAACCATATAAGGATCCTTATATCTGAGGCTGTTTGCAACTTCTTCGAATGTGCAACCATTTATGCCACGATACATTCTTTCGATAGCTGCTCTGATGATGTAGTTATCGTTATAGTAGTTTTCAGGGTTATAGCCTGAAGCCTTCTTCTGAAGAACTTCATCTTTAAGCATACCGAATGTGATGATGTTGTCAGGGCCTACTGCGTCACCGATTTCGATGTTAGCACCGTCGAATGTTCCGAGTGTTACGGCACCATTAAGCATAAGCTTCATATTACCTGTTCCTGATGCTTCTGTTCCTGCGAGAGAAATCTGTTCTGAAATATCACTTGCAGGCATAAGGATTTCTGAAAGTGTAACCTTATAGTCTTCGAGGAAGTAAACAGCGAGTTTATCCTTGATCTTATCGTTCTTTCTGATTTCTTCAGAAATAGCCCAGATCATCTTGATAATCTGCTTAGCGAGATAATATCCGGGTGCTGCCTTAGCTGCGAAGATATATGTCTTGGGTGTGAAATCCATATCGGGATTTTCAAGAAGCGCATTATACTGTGCGATGATGTTAAGAGCGTTAAGGTGCTGACGCTTGTATTCATGAAGACGCTTAACCTGAACGTCAAAGATGCTGTCTGTATTGAGAACAACGCCTGAATGCTGTTTGATGTATTTTGCGAAGTTTTCCTTATTCTGCTTTTTAACCTTAGCGAGTTTGTTAAGAACCTGAGTATCGTTTTCGAATACGCAGAATTTCTTGAGTTCAGAAGCGTCTTTAAGGAACTTATCGCCGATTGTTTCAGTAAGAAGCTTTGTAAGGCCGGGGTTTGACTGATAAAGCCATCTTCTGTAAGCGATACCGTTTGTAACGTTCTTGAACTTATGAGGTGTATCGATATACTCGTTATTGAAAACTTCGTGCTTGATGATTTCAGAATGGAGCTTTGATACGCCGTTTACGCTGTGTGAAGCGTCAAGACAGAGGTTAGCCATATGGATCTGGTTGTTCTGAATGATAGACATTCTTGAAACTCTGCCTGCGTCACCTGTTCTTTCCATAAGAGCAGAGCAGTATCTCTGGTTGATTTCGCAGATGATTGAGTAGATACGGGGAATAACTTCCTTAACGAGATTCTGATCCCATTTTTCGAGAGCTTCTGCCATAACTGTATGATTTGTATATGCGAATGTATTACGAACGATATGCCAAGCCTTGTTCCAGCTATAACCACAATCGTCAAGAAGAATTCTCATAAGTTCGGGGATAGCGAGAGTGGGGTGTGTATCGTTGATATGTATAGCAACCTTTTCGTGAAGGTTATCGAGTGTTCCGTAAACGCTCATATGATGGTTTACAATGTCGCCCACAGATGCAGCGCAGAGGAAATACTGCTGACGGAGACGGAGTGATTTTCCTTCTAAATGGTTATCGTTGGGGTAAAGAACCTTTGAGATAGCCTGAGCCATACTGTTCTGACCGAGAGCCTTGGCATAATCACCCTGATTGAACATAGCCATATCGAATGAGGGAGATTTAGCCTGCCAGAGTCTTAAAACAGAAACTGCTTCTGAATCATAACCTGAAACATACATATCATAAGGAACAGCGAGAACTGTTGAATAGTCAACGTGTGAAACGTGGTGATACTGATTATCCCAGTATTCGTTGAGCTTTCCGTCGAAATGGATTTCAACGGCCTTATCGAGCTTGGGAACAAGCCATACCTGACCACCGGGGAGCCAATTATCAGGAAGCTCTGTCTGCCAGCCGTTTTCAATCTTCTGACGGAAGATACCGTATTCATAACAGATTGAATAACCCATACCTGCATAGCCCTGTGTTGCAAGACCATCAAGGTAACAAGCAGCAAGACGACCGAGACCACCGTTTCCGAGACCTGCGTCGGGTTCGTATTCATAGATATTATCGAGCTTGATGCCGTATTCTTTGAGAACATCACGGACTTCATTCTGAATACCGAGGTTATAGAGTGATGTCTTTAAAGAACGGCCCATAAGAAATTCCATTGAGAGATAGTAAATCTGTTTTTTACCTTCTGAATGGACCTTGTTCATAAACTTTCTGCGTTTTCTTCTGAGGTGTGAAACAACAACCGATGCGAGTGCTTCATACACCTGCTTATCTGAGGCTTCGTTGGGTTCGAGGTTATAATCCATCTGAACCTTCTGCAAAAACTCCTCCTTGAGCTGTTTTTTAGTAATTTCTGCCATTATGTTAACCACCTATCATATATATAAAAATATTTATGCAACAAACATTATACACCAAATTCCCATTTTTATCAATAAGAAAACGATACCAACAACAGAAAATCGGGAATATAGCACATTTTTTTCAGATTTTTTACCATTTCATAGTCAAATAGACTTAAAATCACACTTTTTTTCTTATTCTGAATAAAGTTGAAACGCCTACAACGCCGAGGGCAACTGCTGCTGCTATACCGAATGAACGGAGTAAATTCTCGAAAAAGAGGGCAGAATTATTCGTTGTGAAATAAAGCATTGTGTCATATATAAGTTTTCCGGGGACTAAGGGAATAAGCCCTGTTACGAGATATACTGTAACGGGAGTTTTGTTTACTCT
Organism: Oscillospiraceae bacterium; assembly: GCA_045590375.1. Classification (GTDB taxonomy): domain Bacteria; phylum Bacillota; class Clostridia; order Oscillospirales; family Ruminococcaceae; genus RGIG4131. The sequence continues at coordinate 4,301 of JAZNQY010000064.1, forward strand.
CGCAAAGATTTCGCAGTATACAGTCATAACGGCAGCTGCGAAAAGATAAGCGACGGTTTCGGGCTGTGGCACAAAATATTCAGCTAAGATAAAAGCGCTGTGTGAAACGACACCCGCAAGGCAGGAGAATATAAGATTTTTTCCCTTTATTCCGAAAATAACGGCGAATGCGAGTGATGAAAGTGCAACAGATACAAAATCGAGAAGAATATTTATATAAGCGCCCCCTTTGCAAAGAAAACAACGGCAACGCCTATGGCTATCCCCGAGGCTGTGAGTATTGCCTCTGAAAGTCCCGAAATTCCCGAAAGATAATCCTCTGACATAAAATCACGCATACAATTTGTAAGCGCTATTCCGGGAACTAAGGTTATAAGTGCACCCGTCATCGCAATATCGGAATGCATGCAAAATCCGAAAAACGAAGAGAGCGAGGTTATAACTGCTATCAGAGCAGCAGAAATTATGCTTGTGAAAAAGTTATTGAAACGCTGTTTTTCGAGGAAAAAAAGAATTATTCTTGTTATCGCAGCCGAGAAAAGAGCTGTTAACATATCACCGATACTTCCACCTAAAGAAAGCGAATACGAAAGCCCTACTGCAGCAAAGGCAATGGTTTCTGCCAGAAGTCCCGAACCCTTTTCTTTTCTTATGTTTTCAAGCTCTTTTCTTGCAACAGAAATATCAGGCTTCGTTTCACATATCTTTCTTGAAAGCGCGTTTAATAGTTCAAGACGATGAAGATTTGTGTCCTTTCCCTTTATTCGCATTGTTTTGGTGAGTGGTTCGCCATCTCTTTCAGAAACCGTTGCAACGATATTCACATGCGTTGCCGAAACGGAGCAGGAATCGTATCCATAGGATTTAAGAATAAGTTCCATCGTTTCTTCAACTCTTCTTATTTCAGCGCCACAATATAAAAGTTCGGCACCCATATCAACGGCAAACGAAAGCGTTGTTCCTTTCATAAAAATCCTCCGTATTTAAAAAGACAACAAAGGCCTTTTAAGTTCCTTTGTTGTCTTTAAGTCCTGATTATTCAGCCTTTATCTTATCTGATGAGATGATAACGGATACTGTTCCGAATGGGAAGCAGATAGGCATAGTAAACATTGAGCCCTTTGTAGAAAGTTCTATGCTTTCCTTTGAAATCTGTGGTTCAAGCTGAAGTTCAATCTGCTTGTTGTTTGACATATTTACTGTGAAAAGTCCGTTATGTAAATTTAAAAATTCTGCAACAGATTCTCTTGCGAGTTCATCGAAGCTGTCAAGCTCTTCGTGTGAATATCTCTTTGCAAATTCAATCATAGCAGCTTCGGTGCCTTCAATAGCTGTGAATACCTCTCCCTTTCCGTTTATCATCTGATAGGAGATTTTTTCTGCCTTATAAGATGTTGTTGCTTCGGGAGCTAAGGGAATAAAATCATCGCCTATGAAACGGATGATATTCTTGAAAACGAGTGATGTATATTCTGTAAAGAATTCAACATCTGAATCGAATGTGTTGAAGATATAGAAATTACGGATGATTGTGTCGATTTTACGATTCTGGTCATCTGTGAAATCTCTTTCTTCAATAAGGTTGTTTTCCTTATATTTAGCGAGAGCGTTTGCAAACTGTTCGTTTGTGAGGTAGCCCTTATCAACAAGCGCCTGACCGATAACGAGGTGAGCCTGCTTCTGATTTGAAAGAAGAGTGTCTACCTGTGATTCTGTCATATAGCCCTTTTCAACGGCGATATCACCGAATCTCTTGTCCATTCTCTGCTGTTCTGCGTGAACTTCGTCAACCTGTGCTGCTGTCATATATCCTGCGTTGATAGCAAGAACGCCGAGTTTTGCACGAGCGAATTTCTGCATTTCGAGAGCTTCTATAAGCTGCTGTTTTGTAACGAGCTTTTCGTTAAAAAGATAGTTTCCGAAAAATTGTGTAAACATGGTGGGTTACTTCCTTTCGGCGATTTTTTCGATGATTTTTGTTACATCGTCAAAGTTTACGGGCTTCTGTAAAAATTCATAAGCGCCTGCTGCTATTGCAATCTTGAGGTTATCCTGTGTACCTACTGATGAAGCCATAACAACCTTTGCAGATGAGTCGTATGCGAGAATATCGATAAGTGCTTCAACGCCACTCTTTTCAGGCATAACTATATCCATAAAAACAACATCGGGCTTGTTTGCTTTATAAATATCAACAGCCTCGTTGCCGTTTACTGCTTCAAAAACAGTTGTAATTCCGAGTGATGCAAGATGGTCTTTCATCTTCTTTCTTACAAGAACTGAGTCATCGCTGATCTGAACTTTGATATCCTTGATTTCCATAATATCTCTCCTCACTTTCAAAGTGTCAAATATACATATTTATTTTATATTATATTTATATAGATTTCAATAGATTTTAAAAATATTCCACAAAAACACTTAATCCCCCTATCCTTTTTTGTTCAAAAAATACAACAGTTTCTGGAATTTGTTTGTTTTTGCGATAAAGATATGTTGCAAAAAGCTATGAAATATGGTAAACTCATTTTGTATAACAATCAAAGGAGAAAATTTTTATGGCAAACTGGGTAAACAGTTCGGTTTTTTATCACATCTATCCGTTAGGATTCTGCGGTGCGCCGATGCTCAATGCTGGCGGTGAACCCGTTAACAGAATAAAGAAGATTTCAGAATGGATTCCTCATATAAAAGAAGGAAATTTCAATGCTTTATATTTAGGGCCTGTCTTTGAAAGTTCGGTTCATGGTTATGATACAAAAGACTATCGTGTTATCGACAGAAGACTCGGAACAAACGCCGATTTCAAAGCACTTTGTGAAGAACTCCACGAAAACGGCATAAAGATAGTTTTAGATGGTGTTTTCAACCATGTAGGACGCGATTTCTTCGCTTTCAAGGATTTACAGGAAAACGAATACACATCGCAGTATAAAGACTGGTTTCATGTCAATTTTTCGGGAACAAGCCCCTATAACGACCCCTTCTCTTATGAAGGCTGGCAGGGACACTACAACCTCGTAAAGCTCAACATCTCAAATCCTGAGGTTGCTGATTATATTTTAAAGAGCGTTGAAATGTGGATGGACGAATTCGGTATCGACGGTCTTCGCCTTGACGCCGCTGACTGCGTTGACATCGAATTTTTCAAGAAACTCCGTAGTTTCACAAAATCAAAGAACCCTGATTTCTGGCTTATGGGCGAAATCATCCACGGCGACTATACACGCTGGGCAAATAACGATGTTTTAGACAGCGTTACTAACTATGAATGTCAGAAGGGTATCTATTCATCACACAACGACAAGAACTATTATGAAATTTCATATTCGCTTAACAGACAGTTCGGAAACGGTGGAATTTATAAGAATTTAACCCTTTACAGCTTTGTTGACAACCACGATGTAAACAGACTTGCATCATTCTTAAAACGTCCCGAATATCTTAAAAACTGCTATACTCTTATGTATACTATGCCCGGTGTTCCTTCGGTTTATTACGGAAGTGAATGGGGAATAAAGGGAGAAAGAACATCAGCATCCGACGCTGTTCTTCGCCCCTCACTTGACCTTGACAATATTCCCGACGCTGATATGGATCTTTTCAATCACATAAAGGAACTCGGAAGACTTCACGCAGAGCTCTTGCCTGTTCAGGTCGGAGATTATGAGAATATCCTTATAAGAAACGAACAGCTTGTTTTCAAGAGAAGCTGTGCATCAGGAACAGTTTATGTTGCTTTAAACCTTGCTGACCACAACGCAGAAGTTGGTTTCAATATAACAGGTGCCTGCCTTGTTGACAGACTCGCAGGCGACAAGCAGTATATTCCCCAGAACAATTATATTTCTATCAATATGCCTCCCTTCTCATCTATGATTTTAGAGGAAGGAAACGCAGCCAAGGTTGCTCCTCAGGTTGAAGAACAGGGCATTTTAATCGGAAGAATGTATAAGCATTTCAAAGGAAATACATACATAGTCATCGCTATCGGAAAAGACTCTGAAACAATGGAAGATGTTGTTATCTATCAGGAACCCGCAGGCGAAAAGAAGGTATGGGTTCGTCCTCTTTCAATGTTCTCGGAAGAAATCGAAAGAGACGGCAGAAGAATAAAGAGATTTACACTTATCGACTGATAAAAGGAGAGGAAGAAAAATGTCTGAAAAGATAAAGCCCTATCGCAGCACATTACATTTCCCTGAATGCAGAAGAAAGATGAAAATTTGTAAAATAGCAACATTTTTCCCTATCGCTGTTGTTGCTTTGAGCGCAGTTGTCGGAACGATTATCATCCTTGCAAAAGGTGGGATTTCGATAGTCAACAACGATGCAAACTATCTTTTCGGAACTCTCGTTATGTGGTCGATAATAACAGCCATTCCCTCGGCTTGTGTTATTATGGGCTATAAACTCCCCTGTTTCCCTGCAGGTCTTGCGTTTGCTTTAATGGCAGCGTTTATCGAAAGCACTGCGCTTATGATTACTTCGTTTTTAGGAGTAATGTCCTGCGTTATTGCGTTCTATTATATCTGTGAGATGGATGAACTGAAAAATACATACGGCTATCCGAGTTTTCGTGAGGATTGCGAATTTGAATATCTGAGAACCACAAAATCCATAATCGACCAGGAAAAAGAAAGACTCGGCGAAGCAGAAAAATCCGAAGAGGAAACGGAAGAAATCCCTGAGGAAACAAACGAAGAAAAAACAGAAGAAGAATAAAAAAGAGTACCGTGTATAAAAACACGGTACTTTTTTTATATCCTGCATTTCGATAAAATGAAAGACGGACTAAAAAGTCCGTCTTTTTATTGTTATTTATGCTCTTTTCTTTTTCTTTCCTCTTGTCTGCCAGAGAACCCAGAGGGGACAAACAACAAACATTGTTGAATAAACACCTGAAATCATACCGAAGAGAAGAGGTGTTGAGAATGAAAGGATTGATGTTATTCCGTAAACCGAACCTACAACTGAAACACAGATCATAGCAGTAACTGTTGTTATAGTTGTGTTGATTGTTCTATGAATACATTCATTAAGGCTTCTGTTTACGATTTCAACGATATCGCCCTTCTTACCTGCAAGCTTCTTGTTTTCTCTGATTCTGTCGTAAACAACGATTGTGTCGTTGATTGAGTAACCGAGAATTGTAAGAACAACCGCCATAAAGTTTGCGTTGATTTCAAATCCGAAAAGAACGAATGCACCGAATACGATGATAACGTCGTGGATAAGACCGATGATTGCAAAAACACCCGCTGACCAACCACTAACGGCTTTAAATCTGAAAGCGATATAGATTACTGTTACAAGGAATGCGAGGCCGATAGCAACCATACATTTAACGAAGAATTCCTTACCTGCTGTCGGCTTAACGTCACTTGACGAGATAAGGTCAAGACCATTTTCTGCATATTTTTCCTTAAGTGTGTTTGTGAGTTCAAACTGCTTGTCTGCTGTGAGACCTTCGTTTGAAGCGAGTGAAACATTCATTGTCTTGCTTTTTGTTGCAAAGTCCTCACCGATTGTTACAATAGCTGTTGTCTTTGCTATCTTTTCAACATCAGCTTTGAACTGTGTATCGCTGATTTCACCATCGTAGATATAAGTGAGGATTGTTCCTCCCTTGAAGTTGATTGAAAGGTCAACCCCGAAGATTGCTGTTGCTAAAAGAACGATTACTATAAGCACGCCTGAAAGTGTGAGGAAAATTTTCTTCTTTCCTAAAAAGTCAAAATTCTTATTCTGCATCTTTCTTCACACCTCCGTAAAGAACAGGATTGCGTAACGCCTTGAACTTTGAAAGCGAAACAAGCATAAGTTTTGAAGCAGTTACAGCCATAACGAAGTTAAGGATAATACCTGCTATAAGTGTATATCCGAGTGAATAAACTGTTCCTTCTGTTGAAGCACCGAACCAACGGAAAATCGGGCTTAAGAGTGTTGCGAAGAAACTGTCTGAAACGCCGAATGCACCCATAAGGATAACAGCTACGAATACTACTGTGATGTTACTGTCGAAGATAGCTGTAAAGCCCTTGTCATAAGCGATTGAAAGTGCACCATCAATTGTCTTTCCGTTTCTGAGTTCTTCCTTTATTCTTTCGTTTGTGATGATGTTTGCGTCAACGCCCATACCAACTGAAAGAATGATACCTGCGATACCGGGAACTGTGAGTGTTGATCCGTTCATAAATCCGAAGAAACCTGTTACTGCGCATATCATACCTGCAACCTGTCCTAAAAGGCCGATTGAAGCAACAGCACCGGGAAGTCTGTAAACACATACCATAAAGATACAGATGAGAACGAATGCGATAGCACCTGCTATTGCCATAGCGTCACGTGCGCCAAGACCAAGTGTAGGTGAAATTGTTGAGAATGAAGATGTTTCGAGCTTGAAAGGAAGCGCACCTGAGTTGATTTTATTTGCAAGTGACGCTGCTTCTTCTGCGTCTGCAAAAGCGCCTGAAATTGTTGCGTTTCCGTTTGCAATAGGTTCTCTTACGTTAGGAGCTGAGATGAGTGTATCGTCCATCCAGATTGAGAGAACTTCTTTTGATTCATAAGCTCTCTTTGTAGCTTCATAGAATTTATCCTTACCTGTTTCTGAAAGTGAAAGATAAACTACATACTGGTTGTTTTCATCAAGACCGGGAACTGCTCTCTGAACGTCAGCACCCTGAAGGAGAATTTCTTCTGTAAGTCCTGTGGGAACGCCAGCAGCGTCTGTTTCTGTTCCGAGACGGAAAGTAAGAAGCGCTGTTTCGCCGATTTCCTTAACGGCTTGTTCGGGATCGAAGTTTTCTTCACCCGACTGCCATGGAAATCTTACGATAATTCTCTGATTGTTGTAGTCTGTATAACATTCAGAGTCTGTAATACCTAAGGTTACAAGTCTCTGATTGATGGTTGCTGTTGCAGCGTCCATCTGTTCTGTTGTTGCGTCTATTCCTTCGGGGGGAGTGAATGTAACGTCAACCCCTCCTCTGATGTCAATTCCCCAACGGATATCGTTAAGGCTCTTGACATATTTTGTCTGAACATCACCATACTGATAAGTAAGCCCTGTTACCTGAACCACTGTAAAGAGTATGATGAAGATGGATACGATGAAAAATACCGGTTTTCCAACTCTTTTCACAGTTTTCTGCCTCCTGTTGATTTTTTTATGACTTTAAGTCAAAGCATACTTTATTATTATATAGCATTTCCTTATAATTGTCAAATATTTTCTTTTTTCTCAAATCGGATTTCTGTCGTCTTATGAATATTGATTTTGAGCCATTCTTGTGATATACTGAAAAAAGTATATTATGAGAAGGAGGGGAACCTTTTGGACGAAATTCTGATTAAAGCCCGTGATGTCGGAAAAAAGATAAAGAAAAGAAAAAAAGGGTCTTCACTTTTCAAGCCCGAATACGAAGAAAAAACCATACTTTCGGGCGTAAACCTTACTGTCAATAAGGGAGAATGTATTGTTGTCATCGGTGAAAGTGGGGCAGGAAAAACCCTTCTTCTTGACATTCTTTCAGGAAAAGACAAGGAATTTTCGGGTGAACTTTCGCTCTCGCCCTCTGCTTATATAAACGAGATTGTAAAAAAACTCTCCCCGAGGCTTTCGGGTGAAAAGAACATTTTAAACATTCTCTCATCTTTCGGGATAAAGAAGAAGGAAGCAATTTCTTTTTACGATAAAATTGCCGTTTTTTCAGAACTTTCTGAAAACCTCGAAAAGCCCGTGCGTGAATATTCTTATGGAATGAAAATGAGGCTTGTTTTTTCAGCTGTCGCTTTTTCAAAATCAGGGCTTGTTATAATAGATGATATGCCATCGGCTTTTGACAGGATTTTTATGAGAAAAGTTACCGATAAGATTGAAGAACTTCGCCTTATCGGGACAAGCTTTATAATATCCGACAACACGGTATCCCTTCCTCTTTCGCTTTCTGCAAAAACAGTTTCGATGGCAGACGGCAAGATGATTTCTGTCGGAAACCCCACAGAAGAAACGACCGTCTTTTTAGAAAAAGCCTTTTCCGAAAGAGAAAGAAGAGTTACTGAATTCTTTGAAAGACAGCCCCTTTCGGAACGTGAACTTTCACGCTGGGGAAATCAGAATATTGAGATAATAGGCGTTGACCTTTTTTCAGGAAACGGCAAGAAATGCTATGATTTTGACCCCGAGGGCAGAATGGTCATAAGAATAGAATATAAGATAAACCGTCCCGTTTCGGATATAGGATTTTCTGTCGGCATTTTCGGTGCTGACGGAGTATGCCGTTATTTTACGGATACATATATCGACGAAGTATTAGTAGACATAAAACAGAGAGGAAGAATTTCTCTTATTTTAGAGCGTTCGGGCCTTATGGAAAATTCATATCGCATAGATGTCGCTGCACACGACAAGGCAGGAATGCCCTATGATTATGTATTGGGAATTGCAAGGTTCAAAACATCATCGCCCATAAACGACAGAGGAATGTATCGCCCGTTACATCGCTGGGAAAACGACTGAGGTAGCAGGAAAAATGTCAGAAAAGAAATTTGAAAAAATATCGGAAAAACTTTCTCTCGCCGTTTCGGATGAACACTCTTTCGGGACAGATGCTTTTCTTTTAGCGTCATTCTCAGCGCCCCGAAGAAAAGATATGGTGTGTGATTTGGGAACAGGCTGTGGGATAATCCCCTTTTTAATGAAAAAGGGATTTTCGCCGAAAATAATCTATGCCGTTGACATTCAGGAAAATGCTATAAAGCTTTTAAAAGAAAGTATAGAAGTTTCTGATGCAGACGACATAATACCCATATGTGCCGACCTTAAAACCCTATGGGATGATGCACCCATAGGCAAACTCGATATAGTATCCTGCAACCCACCCTATAAGGTTTCGGGTGCTGGGATAGAAAGTGAACTTACTGCACATAAAATCGCAAGACACGAAATTTTATGCAACATAGATGATGTCTGCAAAGCAGGGGCAAGGCTTCTTAAATTCGGTGGAAAGTTATGTATATGCAATCGCCCCGAAAGACTTTCTGATGTTATCTTTGCGATGAAAAATAATGGTATTGAGCCTAAAACAATAAGGTTTGTAAGTAAAACCCCCTCGGATGCACCGTGGTTATTTTTAATCGAGGGCAGAAAGGGTGGAAAGCCTTTTATGAATGTTATGAAAAACCTTTATATAAAAGATGAAAACGGAAATTTCTCAGAAGAGATGATGTCGATTTATGAGAGAGAGGCAAAGGAGGAAGAGTAATGTCGGGAAAGCTTTATGTTGTCGGAACGCCGATAGGGAATCTTTCTGATATGACTCCACGTGCTGTAGAAATTCTTTCTTCTGTCGATTTTATCGCTGCTGAGGATACGAGAGTTACATTAAAACTTCTTAACTGTTTTGAAATAAAAAACTCACTTATGAGTTATCATAAATTCAGTGATGCTTCTGTTGCTGAAAAAATATGTATGAGAATTTTATCGGGAGAAAGCTGTGCAATAGTTACCGATGCAGGAATGCCCTGTGTTTCAGACCCCGGCGAAGAACTTGTTAAAAAAGCCTATGAAATGGGGATTGAGGTTTCTGTTATCCCCGGCGTTTCGGCAGCTATATCAGCGCTCGCTGTCAGTGGCCTTGACACAGCGCGTTTCGCTTTCGAGGGATTTTTACCCGTCAACAAAAAGCAGAGAAAAGAAATTCTTTCAAAGCTCTCATCAGACACTCACACCCTTATTTTTTATGAAGCGCCACACAAACTTATAGACACTCTTTCGGATTTATATGAAAATTTCGGTGAGAGAAAAATCTCTTTATGCAGAGAGCTCACAAAGCTCCACGAAGAAGTTATAAGAACAACTCTTTCTGAGGCTGTTTCTCTTTATGATGACGAAAAGAAGCCGAGGGGCGAATATGTTCTGATAATCGAGGGGGCTAATGAAAAAGATTTGAAGGAAGATTTTTCAATAGAGGATGCAGCAGAAATCGCAAGAAAAAATATTTCAGATGGAATGAAGCCTACCGATGCCTGCAAGCTCGCAGCAAAGAAAACAGGCTTTTCAAAGGGAGAAATATATTCTCTTATTTCATCAGACAAGACATAATTTAATAAAAAAGGAATAAAACACCTCCCTTATGTTAAAACTACATTCGGAGGTGTTTTTCTATGAAAAAATACAATTCGTCAAAAATAAATTTATTCAAAGGAAAAGGATTTATCATTTCGGTTACTGCATGCGCTGCTGTTGTTGCTGCTGCAGGGTTTATAACCTATAACGAAACAGCAAAGAGTCTTGAAAATCAGTTATCGGTTGAAAGAGTAACCGAATCGACAAAGAAAGTTCCCTCTTATGAAGAAATCAAAGAGGCAAACAAGGAGAAGAAGAATGTAGAAAAAGAAACGACTGCAAAAGCAGAAGAACCAAAAGTAGCAACCGAGGTTAAAATCAGCGTTGCGCCAAGCGTCAAGCAGAAGTTTGTCTATCCCGTTGCAGATGAAGTTATCGTTCCTTTCAGCGAGGGCGAACTCGTTAAGTCGAAAACTTTAAACTGTTGGAAAACTCACGACGGAGTTGACATAAAGGCTGAAAACGGAACTCCCGTTTCGGCTATTACTTCGGGCAGGATTGTTTCAATAAAAGACGACGCCTTATGGGGCGTTTCGATTATAATCGACCACGGAAACGGCATTGAGGGACATTATTACGGGCTTGCCAAAAATGTCGGTGTTAAACCCGACCAGATGGTAGCATCGGGCGAAATCATCGGCGTTGCAGGAAACACGGCAGAATGTGAAACAGCAGAAGAACCACACATTCATTTCGGTATAAAAAACAACGGCGAATGGATAAATCCTATTGACTATATCAGAGCGAATATGTAAGAAAAGGACACCCAAAGGGTGTCCTTTTCTGATATCTTTATGAACTGTCCGTCTTATTAAACTCCGAATATAAGATCTAAGATTCCTTTATGAAAAAAGCTCGGGTCAAAGCCATAGTTTGTGCTGATAAAAAGGATAAGCGCAAGCATAACTATCGCCGAAAGTATCGCTATTACCGAGGTGACGATATTTATCTTTATAAGGTGTGTTTCTTTCTTTTTAAGTGAAAATATTATCGCTATTACAGCAACTATTATGCCTTCGATCGAAAGTCCCGTTAATCCGAAAACAAGGGCAAGAACAGAAACAAGCAATGATGGTATATGAAATTTTTTCTCTGTCATATTTATTCGCCCCTTTCCCAGAGAACGATGTTCTCGTCAGTATCTTCGTCATAATAGTAAATTGTCTGTATTTTCGGTTTGTCGTTCTTATTGAAAAGAAGTTCCTTTTCTTCGCCCGATGAATAGATATTACTCATTTTTTCGTGGAGCATTATTCTCATCTGATAAGAAACGGCAACGGCTTTTTCTTTATCGAAATCTTCATCGGTTGAAAGACGGTTTCCATTTTCATCATAAACATCGGGAAGAAGGAAGAATGACTTTTTCGCCCCTTCTTTTCTTACAAACCATAAGTTTCCGTCGGTGTCTTCTTCGATGCAGATTTTGTCTTCCAAATTATATTCATAATATCCCATAGGCAGATCTGATGTGAACACAACCAAGAATCCCAAATTGCATACGCTTAAAAGAAAGACGCTTATCATTACAATAGTAACGACATTTTCTATAAACATTCTTCTTTTTATACGCTTGATAACAGCTATGTCGTCTTTGAAATCGGCGTTTACGGGTTTTTCCATTATCTCTAATTCTTTTCTGCATTTTTCACAGCCTGAAATATGCTTTGCAACAAGTTCACGGCTTTCTTCGCTACACACTTTATCTGCGTATAACGGAAGAAGGTCGCCTATGAGTTCGCAGGATGTCTTATTCATATTTTTCCTCCAGTTTCTCTGAAATTTTTAGCTTGCCACGATGGAATGTTACTCTCGCCCAGCTTTCAGTCTTTCCGAAAATGTCGGCTATCTGTTTGAATGAAAGTTCGCTGAAAACGCGTAGAGAGAAAACCTCCTTATAAGGTTCTTCAAGGTTATGAAGAATTTTATGTATAGAAACGGCTTCTGAATTATCGCTGATTTTCTCGACAAAATCCGATTTCACATCGGGGATGTCGGTGGGAAGTTCATCATCTGAAAACCGTTTCTGTTTTTTTATATGGTTTATAAAAAGGTTTCTCGCTATTCTGAATAACCAGGTTTTTATACTGCTTTTTCCTTCGAATTTATCAAGGGATTTCATCGCCCTGAAAAAAGTTTCCTGGGTTATCTCTTCTGAAATCTCCTCGCTTTTTGAGAGTGACATCATATAAAGGTAAACATCGTGAAAATATGTATTGTAGAGCTCTTCAATTGTATTCATATTTTCCCTCCCTCTATATATCCGACAACGCAGAATGAATTTCGTTACAAACTTTCAGAAAAATTTTATTTATACGCATTTAGTTTATTATGCGTTCATTACTCTGTTTTTCAATGCAGTTTTAAATGAGTTTATTATCAGAATCTGTTAAAAGTTCAAAAGCCGTACTTTATAGGGTACGGCTTTTGCTGTTATTATTCAGATAAGTGAACGATAGAGTTTTTCTATGTCAGCAACAGATGTATCCTTGGGGTTTCCGGGGCGACAAGCGTCGTCAAAAGCTGACTGTGAAAGGAATGCGATGTCTTCTTCCTTTACAATATCCTTAAGGTCAGCAGGGATTCCTACATCAGAAGAAAGCTTCTTGACAGCGTCAATTGCTGCTTTTCTGTATTCTTCCTGTGACATAGCGTCTGTTCCCGAAACGCCCATAGCCTTTGCGATATCTCTGTATTTTTCGCCTGTTGCTTCTGCGTTATATTCCATAACAGTAGGAAGGATAATTGCGTTTGCAACGCCATGAGGTGTATCGTAAAGTGCGCCTAATGGGTGAGCCATTGAGTGAACAATGCCAAGACCTACATTTGAAAATCCCATTCCTGCGATATACTGACCGAGAGCCATTCCCTCTCTGCCCTTTGGATCATTTTCACAGGCACCTCTGAGTGATGCTGCGATAATTTCGATAGCTTTAAGATGGAACATATCTGTCATTTCACAAGCGCCCTTTGTGATATAGCCTTCGATAGCGTGAGTAAGAGCGTCCATACCTGTTGCAGCTGTAAGTCCCTTAGCCATTGTGCTCATCATATCGGGGTCAACAAAAGCAACAACGGGGATGTCGTGAACATCGACACAAACCATTTTTCTGTCTTTTTCTTCATCTGTGATAACATAGTTTATAGTAACTTCGGCAGCTGTTCCTGCTGTTGTGGGAACTGCTAAAATAGGAACGCAGGGATTCTTTGTGGGAGCAACGCCTTCAAGGCTCTTTACATCTGCAAATTCGGGGTTTGTGATGATAATGCCTATTGCCTTTGCTGTGTCTATTGATGAGCCACCACCTACTGCTACTATGCAGTCAGCGCCTGATGCCTTAAATGCTTCAACGCCGTCCTGAACATTCTTTACCGAGGGGTTTGCTTTGATTTCAGAAAAAATCTCATAGGGGATGTTTTCCTTTGAAAGAAGGTCGGTGACTTTTGCTGTTACTCCGAACTTTATAAGGTCGGGGTCTGAACAAACAAATGCCTTTTTAAATCCTCTTGCCTTGATTTCATTTGAAATTTCGAGGATAGCACCTGCACCGTGATATGAAGTTCCGTTTAAAACAATTCTCTGAGCCATAATAGAAAAACTCCTTTCAAAATTTATTGTATAAATTATATCATATCAAAGGAGTCATTTCAAGAAAAATTGTGTAAAATCTTCAAAAAATTAAAAGTGAAAGAAAGGCTTCAAAGTCTACCTTTTATTTTTGCTTTTCCAACGTTACCGAGCCGATTTTTATTTTTCAGAGCAAAGTCCGTGACGATTTGTTCTTCGCGACCACGCGAGTTTCTCCTCCTTACTCTCTTAAAACGAAAAGATTGTGCTTTATACAAGGCAAACGAGCGACGGAATATGCAGATATTCCGAGCGAGTTTAACGCAGTAGAAAGTGCAAGGTTTCTCGTTTTACCCCACCGTGTCCACCGAAAATTCTCCACTCTCCAAGTCCTAAACGGCTTATGAGATAGTTTCTTTCTTCTGATGAAAGGTCTTTGTCGGTGTCAACGGATGTCATAAGTATCGGGGCGTATTTGTTATACTCTTTCTGTTCGGCTGTGAAGTCGTGGGTGTTGACATATATATCACCCGAAAAAACGATGTGGTTTTTATAGTCTATAAGAACTATTTCGCCCTTTAAATGACCACCTTTTCCCTCAAGGACTTCAAAATCCATATCGCCAAAAGAAAATTCCCCGACGCTCTGTAAAGGAAGCCCCGTTTCTGTCCTCTTTTTTGAGATGACCTTTATTTTCTCAGGGTCTACGGGATAATACCCCGTTACCGTCTTGCAGATGTTGACATACGGTTTATGGAGTTTGTTCTGTTCTCTGAAACCGTCTTTTCCCTCGTGTTCAGCTTTGATACACAAAGCAGAATTTTCGCTCATAAGAGCTTCATCGAAAGATGACAGGAGACCTGCGTGGTCAACATCGGCATGGGTGATTAAAACCTGCTTTTTCATATCGTCATAAGAGGGAAGAATTTTTCTTATGACCTTTTCCATTTCATCTTTATAACAAGCGTATCCACTGTCTATGAAAAGCGCTTCTTTTTTATGCTTTATTATGGTGGTGTTGCTTCCACAGGGTGGCTCTATAAGGACTATTTCGGTATCATCGCTCACTGTATGATGCGTTATTCTGGGATTGAAATTTTCTCCCTTATAACGATGGATAAGGTCTGCGAATTTTCCTATGCTGTCAAAGGTTTTATATGGCGAAAGACCTCTTTCGTCGAGCGTCTGCATAGCGAGATTGGTGTTTATTAAAAGGGTGTTTTTTTCTTCTTCAGAAAGATGCGCTTTCCCTGCGATTTCAGAAACAAAACTCTCATAGAAAATGCTGTTGTCGAAAACCTTTTCTGTATGGTTATAGTCAAGAACTTTAACGGGGCATATCTTTTCTGCCGATTTTAAAAAGTTCTTTATCTTTTCTGAATTATCGACAAAAAGCCCCATTTTGAAATACTGATAATCTGTTCCGTTTTCTTCTGAACTGATATATGAGATATTGAAATCAAATTCATCTATAAGCGATAAAACATCGGTTACACTTCCCGGTGTATCTTTAAGGCAGAATTCTATCAAAACTACTCCCCTTTCGGATTTATCGCCGTTTATATAACCTATTTCCGAAAGTCTTTCATCGGCTTTTTTAAGTTGTTCTTCAGCTCCCATAGCGTCGATAAAAAGGGTGTGGGAGTCTATCGCTTTGTTATAGCTTACTCTCGTTATATTGATACCGAGTTCCGAAAAAAGCCTGCTTGCTTTTAAAAACGAACCTATATCATCTGGCATTGTTGTTATATATGTTTTTTTCATATTCTTCACCAAAAATTCTTATAAAAAAACCGCAGACCTCTCCTTAAAAGAACATCTGCGATTTTTAGTTTTTAAATTACTTCTGTGCGTCCTGTGCTCTGATTTCTGAACGACGGATTTTTCCACTTCCTACTGTCTTGGGAAGGCTATCACGGAATTCAACAACTCTGGGGTATTTATAAGGAGCTGTATGTTCCTTGACATATGTCTGGATTTCCTTTTTGAGTTCGTCTGTGCCTTCTGTTCCGTTTGTGAGAACGATTGTAGCCTTAACAACCTGACCTCTGATTTCATCGGGAACGCCTGTAACGGCACATTCGAGAACATAGGGAAGTTCCATGGTAACGCTTTCGATTTCGAAAGGTCCTATACGGTAGCCTGATGACTTGATAAGGTCATCGACTCTACCTACATACCATAAATAACCGTCTTCGTCCATTCTTGCTGTATCGCCTGTGTGATACCAGCCGTCGTGCCATGCTTCCTTTGTGCTTTCTTCATTTCTGTAATAGCTCATAAAGAGTCCACAAGGCTTGTTTTCGCCGACCTTGATACAGATTTCACCTGTTTCGCCGTCGCCTGCTTCTGTTCCGTCTGCGTTGAGAACATGAACATCATAAAGTGGGTTGGGTTTACCCATACTGCCGGGCTTTGGTTCCATTCCGACAAAGTTTGCAACAGAAAGTGTTGTTTCTGTCTGACCGAAACCTTCCATAAGTGAGATACCTGTTGCTTTCTTGAACTGATAGAAAACTTCGGGGTTTAAAGCCTCGCCTGCGATTGTTGCATATTTAAGGCTTGAAAGGTCATATTTGGAAAGGTCTTCCTTTATGAAGAAACGATACATTGTGGGGGGTGCGCAGAATGTTGTGATGTTATACTTCTTGAACATAGGAAGGATGTCTTCAGCGTGGAATCTTTCAAAGTCATAAACAAATACTGCTGTTTCACACATCCACTGACCATAGAGTTTTCCCCATAAAGCCTTGCCCCAGCCTGTATCTGAGATTGTGAAATGAATTCCGTTGGGGTCAACATTATGCCAGTATCTTGCTGTTGTGTAGTGTCCTAAAGGATATTTGAAATCGTGCATAGCGATTTTGGGATATCCTGTTGTTCCTGATGTAAAGAACATAAGCATAGGGTCGCTTCCACAAGAAGTATCTTCTGTTCTTTCATATACATTTGAGAAGTTGGGAAGTTCAGAGTTAAAGTCGTTCCAGCCTTCTTTTGCCTTTCCAACGATGATTTTTGTTTTAAGTGAAGGACAGTTAGGAACAGCGAGGTCAACTTCATCGGAAACAGTTCCGTCTGATGTACATACGATAGCTGAGATTTCTGCTGAATCGAAACGATATTCAAAGTCGTGTTTAACGAGCTGATTTGAAGCAGGGATTACTATTGCGCCGAGCTTATGAAGAGCAAGGATCGAGAACCAGAACTGGTAATGTCTTTTAAGAACGAGCATTACCTTGTCGCCCTTCTTTATTCCGAGTGAGCTGAAATAGTTTGCTGTCTGTGCTGAATATTCCTTCATTTCCTTAAATGTGAATACTCTTTCGTTCTTGTCGTTATCAACATGGATCATAGCAACCTTATCGGGTGCTTTTTCAGCCATAGCGTCAACGATATCAAAAGCAAAGTTGAAGCTTTCTTCGTTCTTGAATTTAACTGATGAGAGTTTGCCCATTTCATCTGTTTCACAGGTTACAAACTTTTCTGAAACATGATGTGTTATTCCTGCTTTATCAAAGTTTGTATGTGTAAATTCCTTTACTTCATTCTTGAGTTCGGGAACTTCATCGGCATCGGCAGGCTTCATAACGAGTGCATAGATTTCACAGTCTTCGCCACCGAGAGCGATTTCATCGTGAGGGATTGAGCTGTCGTAATAGATACAGTCGCCTTCATAGAGAGTTTCTGTATGATTTCCTACAACCATACGGAGTGTTCCCTTGATAACGATGTCCATTTCCTGACCTGCGTGTGTTGAAAGGTTACGGGGTCTTGTGAGCGCTTCTTCTGAATAGGGGATTACTACATGATAGGGTTCAAGCATTTTGTTCTTGAACTTATGAGCAAGACGGTTATAGCCGAAACCTGCTCTTCTTACGATGGGCTTGCCCTTGCCCTTTCTTGTTACTGTATAGCCTGTGAGCGCAGGTGAATTACCTTCCATGAGTTCTGTTATATCAACACCAAAAACTCCTGCACACTTATGGATGAATGTAAAGCTGAAATCAGTTTCACCATTTTCCATCTTTTCATATTCTTCGACAGAAAAACCTGTCTTTAATGCCATAAGTTCCTTTGAAATTCCCATATCCTCACGGAGAGTACGGATACGCTGCGCAACCTCACGGATGCTCTGTTCTGTTGTCTGATTGTTTGCGTTTGCTGACATATTTGTCTACTCCTTTCGATTAAGGTTATGGGGCAATAAAAAAACGCCCCAAAGTTTTATTACTTTGAGACGAGTAAAACCCGCGGTACCACTCAAATTGCGAAGAATTATTATTCTTTCACCACTTTCAGACTCTCCCTTTCGGTTTAAGCCCTATGCATTAACGCAGCCTCACGAGAACGCTTACTGTAATATAAAAAGTTTCAGCATTCCAACTCAGAAGGGATATTCATTATAACACGCTGTTGTCTCACACCAGCCGACAACTCTCTGAAAACGCCTGATTTATAACGAATTTGTCTTCGTCTTTGTTTTTGTGTAATTACTATAACATTTTAAACCACAAAAGTCAATATATTTTCGGGTAAAAAATTTCCTAAAAAAATCTGTCGATACGAAATCCGTTTTTTGCATATTGAACAAACAAGGTATTTATGCTATAATACATTATTATATTATATAATACGGGAGATGTTAATATGGAAATCTTCATCACGGGTGGAACGGGAAACATCGGTCAGTATGTTACACTTTTACTCCTTGAAAAAGGTCACAAGGTAAAAATGCTTACAAGAACACCCGAGCGTATCCCTGCTTTTCTCTCAATGAAAAATCTTAGCGTTATAGCCGGAACATTGTCTGACTATGACATAATAGAAGATGCCCTTATAGGCTGCGATGGGGTTATCCATATCGCTCTCGGTTGGGGAAATACTCCATACACAATGATGAAAGAAGATACTCTTTCTACTGCTTTTCTTCTCGAAGCAGCAGAGAAAAAGGGTGTTAAAAAATTCATATATACAAGTTCGACAGCAGCGCTCGGCAATTTAAGAAACGGAATGGGTGAGGAAGCGTTACGTGTCCCTACCGACCTTTACGGCGCTACAAAAGCGTCATCCGAAATGTTTGTTTTAGGTTTCAAGAACTTCTATGAAAGACAGGGCGTTTTCGGAAAAGAAGTTAAGCTGAAAAGAAACATCATCCGTCCCGGATATACATACTCTAACCCTGCTGTTGAGGGTGGTGCTTCTCAGGCTGATATGCGTTTTAAGAATATTGCAGATAAGATAGTTATGGGCGAAGATATTTCTCTTCCCATAAACGACGGAACACAGTTTTTATCATCCCGTCAGATAGCGAAAGTTTATCTTAAAATAATAGAAAGCGATATGAATGAAGAAATCTTCTTCGCTTTAGGCAACAGATTTATCTCCTGGTATGAAATTGCGCTTATTGCGAAAGAGCTTTATCCCGAGTCAAAAAGTAAAATCACAGCAACAGGCGAAAAAGAAGAACCTACTTATTACTCTGTCGAAAAACTAAAAGATGTTTTAGGTCTTTCTTTTGACGGAATGGACGATATGAGAGAACACATAAAATGGAATATAGAAAGGGCTGTGGCTATAAAAGAGGGCAGAAAAATTCACGATGTCGTTCACGAATTTGATAAATAACGCACATTATGGTATAATGAATATACTTTATAATAAAGGAGAAAAAATCATGAAAAAAATTTTACTTATAAGCCTTATGGCTTCGCTTCTTTCTCTCTCGATGACGGGTTGTATCGCGAGAGAGGTAACACAGGATGTTATGACAGAAATCCCCGAAACAACGCCTGCAACAGAAGAAACAACAACTGTTCTTTCTGACACAGCGCCCGAAACTTTAAGGGTTTCTCCCCTCCCCCAGACTATCGACATAAATAATCTCCCCGAGGACTGCACACTTTTTGCATCTTTTGAATACGGCGACCTTAATGCCGAAGAAAACACTTTATCGGTAAAAATTTATGACTATGAGCTTTTCGATATGGTTGATATTTCAATGCTTACAGAGGGCGACACAATCGTTCTTTCGGGAGAAGATATGAAGATAAATTCCATCGAAAGAAACGATATGGGGCTTATAACCATAAACGGTGGTCTTGAAGAGGGTGGAACATATCTCAGAACAGACGACAACACAGTTTATTTTGAGGTAGGAATGAGCGATGTTAAAACATATCGTGAACTCGGAGAGATAGTTCTTCCCCTCTCTCCCGATATGGTTTATTCGGTTGAAGAAGATTATGGTGAAGAGCCTGTTTTATATTCTCTGGATGAATTCAAGAACATTCCCGAAGAGAGATTTTCTTATCATCCACACTATACAAAAATCCATGTTGAAAACGGTGCAAACGCATATATAACAAAAATCGAAATAAGATGGGGCCCCTAGGCACGGAGCCCGTGCAGGCAAATCGTTTCGTAGTTTGCTTTGGGAAATAACAAAGTGGCTCGGTAACGGAGAAATTAGTTATCTGAATTTCATTTATGGTGCGTGGGCACTGAGGACATATCGTTTCGTAGTTT
>JAZNQY010000065.1:0-15504 GCA_045590375.1 Oscillospiraceae bacterium
ATCTTTCGAGATTTTTGTGTGAAGTGTATCGCTGTCGGAATTTATAAGGTCGTTTGCCATCTGAAGATATTCTTCAATAGTAATATCCCCGAATTCGTGGCCGTGTTTTTTAAAGTGGTCAACATACTGCTTTTCGCTTCTGAAAGAATATTCAACATATTCTCTTTCTTCTTCGGTAGTTGTCGTTTCTTCTGTTTCAGAAACAGTTGTTGTTTCTTCGGGCGTTGTAACTTCTTCTGTAACAACAATCTCCTCTGTTGTCACCTCAGAAGTTTCGGGAATTTCTTCATAATAAACATCCGATACTTCATACTCAACCTCATAAGGCATAAAAAGAAGTTCACATCCACATAAAAGGAAAGAGCATAAAACCGTCATTAAAACGGACAATTTCAAAAATCTGTTTTTCATTTTAACCTCCTTAAATTTCGGCTGTTGCGTGTCTTGTAACGTGACAACCGATGTTTACTGCAACAGGAAGGCCTGCTATGTGAGTAGGCGCTTGTTCAATGTTTACAGCGAGCGCTGTAACAGTTCCACCAAACCCTTGTGGACCTATACCGAGTTTATTTATTCCGTCAAGGATTTTTTCTTCCATATCAGAATAGAGTTTCTTTTCGTTTCTTTCAGAAACATCCCTGCATAATGCTTTTTTGGCAAGATATGCGCACTGTTCGAAATCTCCCCCGATGCCTACTCCTACAACGATAGGAGGACAAGGGTTACTTCCTGCAACAGAAACCGAATCTATTACATACTGACAGATATCATCTGTGGAAACAGAAGGTGTCATCATCTTCATTGATGACATATTTTCACTTCCGAAACCTTTAGGGCAGACATCTATTTTAACCTTGTCACCGTCAACGATTTTTGTGTGGATAACTGCGGGTGTATTATCGTTTGTATTCACTCTCTCAATAGGGTCACTTACAACCGAACAACGAAGATAACCTTCGGTGTATCCTCTTGCAACGCCCTTATTTATGCTTTCATAAAGTGAGCCACCCACAAAGTGAACATCCTGACCGATTTCTAAAAAGATAACTGCCATTCCTGTATCCTGACAGATAGCCATATTCTGTTCTTTCGCAACCTTGAAATTACGGCATATATCTGAAAGAACTTCTTTTCCTGCTTCTGATTTTTCTTTCATAACAGAACACTCTAAACAGTTTTCAAGGCTTTTGGGAAGAACAACATTCGCTTTTATGCAAAGGTCACGAATTGTATTTTCTATAAGATTTACATCAATCTCACGCATTTTATTCTTTCCTTTCGATAATTTTTCCGTTCACCATAACCATTGTCGGCTTAACTTCAACGCCCAACGGATTTTCAGAGAACATAACTATATCGGCAAGTTTGCCTTTTTCTATGCTTCCTAAAATATCATCAATTCCACAGAATTTAGCTGCATTTCTTGTTATTGCCCTGATAGAATCCTCATAAGAAAGACCGTTTTTATTGGCAATAGCAGCCGAAAGCGAAAGATACTGAATGGGAACTTCGGGGTGGTCTGTACAGATTGAAACAGAAACACCATTTTCTCTGAGTATTGCTGCATTCTTTACAGAAAGCCCCATAAGTTCGGGCTTTCCTTTATCAGAGATAACAGGCCCTACTGCTGACCTTACCATTTTTTCGCCCAAAACATCAGCAATCAAATGGCCTTCTGTGCAGTGAACGAGAGAATAATCAAGGTCGAATTCCTTTGCAATTCTTATAGCTGTCATAATATCGTTTGCTTTATGACAATGGAAAAATGCCTTTATCTTCTTTTTGAGAAGAGGTTCCAAAGCCTCGCATTTTGCGTCATATTCAGGAAGGTCGTCGTTTTCTGCGATTGCTTTTTTCTTATCTTCCATATATCTTTTTGCTTTGAAAAGTGCTTCTCTTATAATCGCTGCCGTTGCCATTCTTGTAACGGGTGCGCTGTCTTTTTCAGAATAAACGGTTTTGGGATTTTCACCTAAAGCAAATTTTATTCCGACAGGTCTGATAAGCATTTCATCAGCGTATCTTCCCGATGTTCTTATTGCGATAACATCGCCACCTATGGGATTTGCAGAACCACACCCTGTTGCAACGGTTGTTATACCATAAGAAAGAGCAACCGAGAAATTTTCATCCATAGGATTTATCCCGTCGATTGTGCGAAGGTCGGGCGTAACGGGGTCGCTGTCCTCGTTGCAGTCTTCCCCTTCAATACCTATTCCACTTTCAAAAAGTCCCATATGGGTATGTGCGTCAATAAATCCGGGAAAAAGTTTTCCACCGTTACAATCTATATCGTAAAACGACATATCAGAGGGTTCACCCTCACCGACATCGGTGATGTATTCTCCCGTTATTTCAACATAGCCATTCTTGATTATTTCACCTGTTGCAGTAAAAATTTCAGCATTGTATAAATACATTTTATCCTCCATAAAAAAATCGGATTTCATATGAAACCCGATTGTAGTTGTTTTTTACTTTGAACCTCTTCTGCCTGATTTTCTCTTTCCGTCAATACTACGCTTGAGGTCACACTGTTTTTCTTCGCTGTTCTGTTTGAATTTATTCAGCATATCTTCACACGACTGTTCAGCTGCAGTAACGGGCTTTTTAGGTTCCCATATTTCAGGGATACGATTTTTATCGCCACTCTGCTGTTTTGCAGCAGGCTTGGGTTTTCTTGGTGCAAATCCCCCGTCTTTGTTCTGTCTGTTGCCGTTCTGCTGTGGTTTCTGAACGGGAGGAAGAGCTTTCTTTATCGAAAGGCTGATTTTGTTATCATCGCCTATTGATATTACTTTTACTTTAACAACCTGTCCTTCGGTAACATGGTCTTTGATTTCGTTGACATAGGTATTTGCTACTTCTGAAATATGTACCATTCCTGTAACGCCCTGTTCTATTTCAACGAACGCACCGAACTTTGTTATTCCTGTAACTTTACCTTCATAGATTTTGCCGATTTCAACCTGCATAAATAAATAATTCCCCTTAAAATTTTAGCCCCTCGATGTATCATAAAATCTTATCTCATTGGGATAAGCATAATCGAGTTCTTCAATAGCATACTGCTCCATATAGTCACTCTCGTTTTCAATGGAAAGAAGACGCTCATATTCTTCGTTCTGAAGTTCTATCTGAGCCTTTTTCACTTCTAAAGCAGCAAGTTGTTCACGCTTATCAGCGAGTGTCACCTGAACTGAAACAATATTCACAACGGCATAGATAACAAAAGCCACAAACGCGATTTTTATGAATCCGCCAAGAGCCATAGGCTTTTTCTTTTCCGTATTCTTTTTCAAGCAACTCCCACCTTTCCAAACGACAGCCTCTTGCCGACGATAATGAAAAATCTTCGCAAAAACTTCCTTGAGTGCGAAAATGTACGAGTTTATTATACACCATTCCTTAATATATTTTCAAGAGATTTTTTACATTTTTTTGCTTTTTCTCAAATTTATGTAGTTATCAACAAAAAAGCTTTTTACCTTTTGACAAACTGATACAAAACATCGCCTTAAAAAGCCATAAATTCCACCGAAAACAGCCTTCAGAATCCTTCTTACGAAAGAGCTTATCCCTCTTATGAGAGTAATTACTAACTTTCCGACGCTGAAAAAATAGATTAAAAATCCTAAAAACATACCAAAAAAGCAGAAAAACCGTATATTTCCACCCGAAAGTTCAACAGAAAAAATAACGAGAGATAATGTCCAGACAAGCATAAAAAGAATATCCTCAAATGCCACAAAAAAATCGTTATGAGGAATAACAGCCCTTATAACCCTGAAAATATCAAAAATCACTCCGAGCGCTGCGCCCAGAATAACGGAATACAGAAAAACCAGACATTCATCCGAAAGAGAAAAAAAGTTATCAAGCAAATAAAAAACTCCTATCTGAAAAGTTTTCCGAAAAATGATAAACTGCCTCGTCTGTCCTTATCGCCATAGCATAAAGACCACACATCGCCCTCTATCATCATTTCGCCACTTCCCACGCTCATTTCATTGACATGTAAATCCTTACCCGTAATTGTGAGTTCGCCCATATTCGTATAGAGTATAACCTGCTTTTCATCAAAACTGTCAACATCGGTAACGCCCGAAATAGTAAGTTTTTCTCTGCTTTCAAGAATAAGATTGTGTATTTTCTGCTCTGCCATAAAAAGACCTCCTTTTTAATCCACTATATGTAGACAAGGAGGCCTTATATTCATATTATTCTATTCTGAAAAGTCGTTTTGCGTTTTCGTTTGATATTCTTATCAGTTCTTCTGCCGAAACACCCTTTACTTCGGCAATTTTTTCTGCTGTGTGAATAAGCATTCTGCTGTCGCATCTTTTCCCTCTGTATGGAACGGGTGCCATATAAGGACAATCTGTTTCAATAAGAATTCTGTCAAGTGGTGTAATCTCTAACGCCTCGATAACTTTTCTTGCGTTTTTGAATGTTACAACGCCCGTAAATCCTAAATACATTCCCCATGAAAGATAAACCTTCGCTGTTTCGGCAGAGCCTGAAAAACAATGCATAACACCTTTTGGTTTACTTTCAGAAAGAATTTCCGTCATATCGGCTGTTGCCTCTCTCGAATGGATTATAACAGGAAGAGAAAGTTCTTTCGCAAGAGAGAGTTGTTCTTTGAAAATCTTTATCTGAAAATCCCTGTCAAAGCCTTCATAATGATAATCAAGACCTATTTCGCCTATCGCAACAACCTTTTTGTGTGAGGTTGCTATTTCTCTTAAAACGCTTATATAATCAGATGGAAGATTATCACATTCTTCGGGATGAACACCAACAGAAGAATAGATATAATCATATTTTTCAGACATTAAAACTCCCGATAAGGCGTCCTCAAACTTAGCACAGGCGTGGATGATTTTTTCTACTCCACCCTCATTTAAAAGTCTGCCTAAAAGTTCTTCTCTGTCAGAGTCGAATGCGTCATCGTCATAATGACTGTGTGAGTCAAATATTCCTGTCATTTTTATTCTCCTTTTTTACAGAAAATAACGGGCGTTTTTGTGCGCCCGTTATTATTGACTATCTGAGTTTTGAACCGTTGGGGATATCCTTGTCAACAAAGATAACTCTTGCATCTTCACCGATATCTGCCGCAACAATCATACCCTGTGATTCAACGCCACAGAGTTTTGCAGGCGAAAGGTTGGCAACAACGATAACCTTCTTTCCTATAAGGTCATCAGGTTCATACCACTTTGCAATTCCCGAAACAACCTGACGTGTTCCGAATCCGTCATCAAGCTGAAGTTTCAAAAGTTTTTTAGCCTTGGGAACTTTTTCACATTCCTTGACTTCAGCAACTCTCATATCAACCTTACAGAAATCTTCAATAGAAATTGTTTCAGAGATAGGAACAAGATTTGCCTTGTCTTCGTCTTCTTCCTTGGGAGACGCTGCCATAATGAGCGCGTTGAGTTCGTCGATTTCCTTTTCAACGTCAATTCTCGGGAATATGATATCGCCCTTCTTGACAGTTACTGTCTGTGAAAGAACGCCGTATTTATCAGCATTTTCATAAGAAACATCGCTTTTTGTTGCACCTATCTGTTCCCAAACCTTAGGCATATCTGTCGGCATAAATGCAGAGAGGAGTGTTGTTGTAACACGGATTGCTTCAAGAAGGTTGTAAAGCACCATCGCAAGACGAGGTTTTTCTTCTTCGTTTTTAGCAAGAATCCATGGAGCAGTTTCGTCGATGTATTTATTAGCAGCAGAAATAACCTTGAATATTTCTGCGAGTGCAACATTAAGCTGAGTATTTTCAACAGCTTCATCAACTGTTGCCCTGAGACCCTTTATAGCTTCGATAAGAGCATCGTCAAATTCGCCTGATTTCTTTTCAGCAGGGAGTGTTCCGTCAAAATACTTGATAACCATCGCAACAGTTCTTGAAACGAGGTTTCCGAGCCCGTTTGCAAGGTCAGAATTTATGCGGTTAATCATAATTTCATTTGAGAATGAACTGTCTGCACCGAGAGCCATTTCGCGTAAGATATGATAACGGATAGAGTCGGCGCCATATCTGTTTCCGAGAACAAACGGGTCAACAACATTCCCCATTGATTTAGACATCTTCTGTCCGTTAAAAGTAATCCAGCCGTGAACAGCAAGATGCTTTGGCAAAGGAAGTTCAAGCGCCATAAGCATTGCAGGCCAGATAATTGCGTGGAAACGCATGATATCCTTGGCAACCATATGTGTATCGGCAGGCCAGTATTTGCTGTAATCGTCATGTGCTGAGTTTTCATAACCGAGTGCTGTAATATAGTTTGAAAGTGCGTCAATCCACACATAAACAACATGTTTATCATCAAACGAAACAGGAACGCCCCATTTGAATGTTGTTCTTGAAACGCAGAGATCTTCGAGACCGGGCTTTATGAAATTGTTTACAAGTTCAGTTGCTCTTGTCTTGGGACGGAGATAGTCTGTTTCTGTAAGAAGTTTTTCAATTCTTTCAGCAAAGGGAGACATTTTGAAGAAATACGCTTCTTCCTTAGCTTCAACAACTTCTCTTCCACAATCGGGACATTTCCCGTCAACAAGCTGAGAGTCTGTCCAGAAACTTTCGCAAGGTGTGCAGTATTTTCCCTTGTATTCGCCCTTATAGATGTATCCTTTATCATAAAGTGCCTTAAAAATCTTCTGAACAGCTTCAACATGATAATCATCTGTTGTTCTGATGTATCTGTCATAGCTGATATTCATAAACGACCAGAGATTTTTGAAAATCTCAACGATTTCGTCAACATATTCCTTTGGTGTAACTCCCTTTTCGGCAGCTTTCATTTCAATCTTCTGACCATGTTCGTCAGTACCTGTGAGGAACATTACATCATATCCCTGCATTCGCTTGTAACGAGCGATAGAGTCACAGGCAACTGTTGTATAGCAGTGTCCTATATGAGGGTTTCCCGATGGGTAGTAAATCGGGGTTGTAATGTAAAAAGTTTTCTCTGACATTTTTATATTCCTCCAAGAAAAAAATTCATCTAATAAATTATACTCCAATTTATAGTATTTGTCAATTTAAAAGGGCAATTCGGGCAAAAAAAATGCAGGGCAAACGGTGCCCTGCGAAGTTAAGAGAAATAAAATAATAGGATAAAATATGTGTAGAACAAAAGAAAGGAGACAACAAAACGAATGTCAAATTATATCAAAAATAAAAATATATAATTCAAACATCATAATCATTATAAACCCCGATAATCAATCTGTCAACAAAACTTCTTAATAACGAAAAAATTATTGAAAATTTCGTATGATTGCACAAATAGGCTTTTATTTTTTAGTTTATAGTTGTTGAATTTTTTGGTAAAATATGTAAGTTGTATCAATATTTTTTTACCGATACAACTTTTTTTGCAAGTCCCTTTGGGGTTTAGCCTCTGCTTTCGATAAGGCTGTTGTTTTTGAACAGAAGTGATATACACCACACTGCCGATGCGGCAACGAGTATATATAAAATTCTGCTCATCAAAGCAGCAGAACTTCCGAAAAGCCAGGCAATCAGGTCGAACTGAAAAAGTCCGACAAGTCCCCAGTTCACGCCCCCTACGATAAGAAGCGCGAGTGCAATTCGGTCTAACATAAAAATTTACCTCATTTCAGTAAAGTCAAATAAAGCAAGCCCTTGATGATATTCTAATCCGTAAACAATGCTTTATTCAACAAAAAACGAGGTAAATTCTGAAAATTTTATGCAAAATATGTTCTGTAATCAAGAGGAGCATAGTTGCCCATATCATAGATAACTACAACATAACAATTATCAAAATTTCTTACAGTTGAAACATCATTGAACATATATGTTCTGTCAGGAAGAAGCTCAGGAGTAAACATTCCTGTATTGTTTCCGAGTTCAAAAACTTCAACTTTTACAGTATGTGAAGAATCTGCCGCTCCTTCAAGTCCGAAAGCAGCTCCCTCATAATATTCCTTGATTTTCTTCTCGTCAACACCCTTAGTTCCTTCTTTGATTTCGATAAGAGCAGCTGCCATATACATAAAATCATCTGTTCCTGTAAGGTCACCACAAGCACTTATTGTGTCACGACATTCTGTTCCCTTGATATTTTCACCGGTTTCAAACTGATTTTCAAACTTGAAAAGGAACAGTGAGTTAAGCATAGCAACCACGATAAAAACTGCAACTACAAGTCCGAAAATAGTAACAAGGATTTTGGGTAAGTTTGAAAAAAATGTTTTCATAATTCTTCCTCCTTAAATTATATACAGTAAAGATTTGTTTCCCATGCGGGAATATATAACTGATGTCTTAAAAAGAATTTATAATCCCCTCTCATTTCTTTTATCTGTAAAGGAATTGAAAAAATATCCTCATTCCTGTGATAAAGAGAAATCATAAGTTTGGGTTTATAGTTCTTTATTGTAAGAGCAGCACCCTCTAAAGCTTCTTTTTCAGCACCCTCAACATCCATTTTTATAACACTGCATCCTTCTCCTAAAAGGACACTGTCAACGCTTCTTGCATCCGTTTCCTTTCCGTTTTCTGAAACAGAAGATTGTCTTCCTGCTTTTGCAGCAAAGAAAAGAGTTGTATCTTCTTTCCATGCAGCAGCGTTTATGGCAGAGATATTTTCTTTTCCCTCAACCGACAAAAGAAGTTTTTTATAATTTCTTCCGTCAGGCTCAAGGGCGTAGATTTTTTTATATTTTCCGTCTGTGAAAGAAAGGAATTCTTCAACAGTATCTCCTCTGTAAGCGCCAAGGTCGACATAAATCTCATCAGAAGATGGTTTTATTATTTCTTCATAAACCTCTGATTTTCCGGTCGTACAATTATCGAGATACTCAATCTTTCCACTTATCTTATAATTTATTATATCAGAAAAGACCTCTTTTGATTTTTCATCATAAAGCATAGAATAGACTTCTGTGAGTTTTTCTTCGTTCTTTTTTATATAGTCAAAATCAAAAACCTCGCCGTTAAAATCAATAACGGGAACATCAGGCGATAAAACGATATGTCTTTTCGCGATAGAGAAAATCTTCTCATAAAGCTCTCTGTATCCTGCTGCAAAGGCAAGGACAACAACAAAGTCATCTTCAATTTCTTCAACCTGAGATAAAGTCATAACCTTAAACCCTGCGAAAGAATGACCTCTTACAAATTCATCGCTTGCGAAAATTCCTTTTATCTTTATGCCGTATCTTTCCATAACGGACATTATTTTTACAGCACCATCGCCCATTCCGTAAATGTATATCGGAAGGTCGGTTTTTGAAAGAAACTCCCACGATGTTTTATCTTCTTTTATAAACGGCAGAATTTTTATCCCCTCGCTTTATGAAAATCCACTTTCATTTTATCATCTCATTCTGCTTTTGTCAACAAAAAATCCACAGATTATTAATAAATCTGTGGATTTTGTTTTTTATACTTCCGAACTGTTAAGATAATCTTCCTGTTCTTTTGTGAGAGTATCAATTTCCATATTCCAGAATTTGAGTTTTCTTCTTGCAACTTCATTATCGATTTCTTTGGGAACATTGATTATATTGTCATCAAACTTCCCCTTATTCTTTGCGATATGAAGAGCACTTAAAGCCTGAATAGCAAAACTCATATCCATAATTTCAGCAGGATGTCCGTCACCTGCAGCGAGGTTTACAAGTCTGCCCTCGGCTATTACATAAAGCCAGTTTCCGTTTGAAAGTTTATAGCCTTCTATATTGTTTCTTGCTTTTCTTGTTTCTGTTGCTATCTCTTTAAGTCCCTTAACATCAACTTCACAGTCAAAATGACCTGCGTTACACATAATAGCGCCGTCCTTCATATTAAGGAAGGACTTTTCTGTGATAACATCCTTACAGCCTGTTACTGTTACAAAGAAATCACCGATTTTTGCAGCCTCTTCCATCTTCATAACTGTAAAGCCGTCCATAACAGCTTCCATAGCCTTTATAGGATTTATTTCTGTTACAATAACCTTTGCACCAAGTCCCTTTGCTCTCATAGCAACGCCCTTGCCACACCAGCCGTATCCTGCAACGACAACATTCTTTCCTGCAACGATAAGGTTTGTTGTTCTGTTTATACCATCCCATACAGACTGACCTGTGCCGTATCTGTTATCAAAAAGATGTTTACAGTCAGCGTCGTTTACAAGAACCATCGGGAACTTGAGTTTCTTTTCTCTGTTCATCGCAATAAGTCTTATAATCCCCGTTGTTGTTTCTTCACATCCACCCAAAACATCCTTTATCTTTTCGGGATATTCATTATGGATAAGATTTACAAGGTCGCCACCGTCATCAATAATGATATTAGGGCCTGCTTCTATAACCTTTGAGATATGTCTGTGATATTCTTCTTCTGTTGCGTTATACCATGCAAAAACGCTGAGGCCATCGTGAACAAGCGCTGCTGCAACATCATCCTGAGTTGAGAGTGGATTGCTTCCCGTTACATACATTTCAGCGCCACCTGCAGCAAGAACTTTACAGAGATATGCAGTTTTCGCTTCAAGATGAACAGAAAGAGCTATTTTGAGATTTGAAAAGGGTTTTGTCTGTGAAAATTCTTCTTCGATACTGCGAAGAAGAGGCATATTACCCTTAACCCATTCTATCTTTATTTTTCCACTTTCCCAAAGGTCAGCGTTACGGATTTCGCTTACAGGCATTTTTCTTCCTCCTAAAAAGATTCTCTTCTTATAATTTTATGTGGCATAATTATATGCTCACGACATTTATTTTGAGATTTTATATTTTCTATCAGCTTCTTTATAATTTCTCTGCCCATATCCCTTGCCGGCTGTGAAACAGATGAAATAGTAGGCGAATAGCTTTCGCACAAAGGTATATTGTCATAACCTATGATTTTAGGCATCTTTCCCTTTTCAGAACGAAGCGCTCTCTTCGCAACGCCCATAGCCAAGATATCCGAAACGGCGAAAACAGCAGTAGGTGGTTCGGGGAGAGAAAAGAGATAACGATATCCGTTTTCTCCGTCTGAAAAACTATATCCACCACGGAATATGTAATTTTCATCAAATTCAATTCCTGCGTCTGAAAGTGCTTTCTTATAGCCTTCTTCTCTGTCAAGAGATGATAATGCTTCGTTTCCTGTTGAAATCATACCGATTTTTGTATGACCTTCTTTTATAAGTTCGGAAACAGCATCATAAGCACCCGTAACATCATCAACGGTTACCGTTAAAACATTTGTTCCGTCAACTCTTTCTCCACAAAGCGCTATATCATATTCTTCAGAAATTTTATTTATCTCATCAGCGCAAAGGTGTGTACTCATTAAAACAGCACCGTCAACGGTTTTATTGAAAAGCATATTAAGCAAACGCATTTCATTCTTGCTGTTGTCATAACTCGTCGCCATGATGATATCATATCCGTATTCAGAGGCTGTTTCATGCATACTTTTTACAATTTCAAGCCCTGCCGAATATTCGCTCGAAGGAAAAATCGCAAGAATAACATTTGTTTCGCATTTTCTTAAGTTTCTTCCTAAGAAATTAGGACGATAATCAAGTTCTTCTATTGTTTCCCTGACAATTTTCGCTGTTTTATCAGAAACAGCAGGATTGTTATTCAATACCCTCGAAACCGTTGCAACAGAAACACCTGCTTTTTCGGCAACTTCTTTTATTGTTACTGTCAACCCGATTACCTCCTTTTTGCATACTATTTTTATGATAACACCTTTTTACATTTTTTTCAATAAAAATAATTCACAAAATAAATGTCAAAGAGGTAGCATTTATAACAATTTCATTTTTCGACCTTAATTGCATAGTCTTTATTATAAAATGAATTATAAAGTTCAATATGTAAGAAAAACTGACAGTTTTATGAAAAAAATGATAGATAAACTAATGATATTTGAGTGTATCCTGAGAAAAATATTATCAGAATTATTTTAAAAGGAGATTTCTATGAGAAGGTCAATAAAAATCATTTTAGGAATAGCAGACCTTTTTCTGCTTTTCATCTGTATGCTTCTTGCATTTTATTCAATAACACTCCCCGACAGTTATTATACACATAAAGGAAGTGAACTTTCCTTATCCTGTTATTTCAAAGTAACACCCGAAAAATCCGATGCTACAATGCAGTCATTAAAATCAGAAAGCGAAAAACTCTGCGAAAAAACAACGCTTAAACTTTTCGGAATAATACCTATAAAAGAGGTTTATATAGAAGAAGTCGACACTCCTCTTCTTATCCCCTGTGGTGAACCTTTCGGGATAAAACTTCTTTCCGAAGGCGTTATGATTGTAGGAATTTCAGAGGTAAAGACAAACAACGGAACATTCTCTCCAGCGAGATATTCAGGTCTTACAGAAGGTGACATAATAATTTCAATCGACGGAAAAGAGGTTTCATCAAACGCCGAGGTTTCAAAGATAATAACAGAAAGTGGTGGAAGAACGCTTGAAGTAATCGCAAAAAGAGACAACCAGACAATGCATCTTCTTTTAACACCTGTCTATTCAACGGTTACTAATCTCTATCAGGCAGGAATGTGGGTAAGAGACAGCACAGCAGGAATAGGAACAATAACCTATTATGAATCCGAAACAAAATGTTTTGGTGGTCTTGGTCACCCCGTATGTGATGTTGACACAGGCGATATAATTCCACTTTCAATGGGAGAAGTCTGCCCCGTTACAATAACGGGCGTTGTAAAAGGTCAGTCGGGTTCCCCAGGGGAATTATGTGGTTGTTTTTCAGAGCTCGGCAGTTCGGGAACGCTCGATGCAAACACCGATTCAGGTGTTTTCGGTATACTTTCATCCTGCCCTTCAAAAAACAAGGCTATCCCTATGGCAATGCGTCAGGAAATCCACGAAGGCGAGGCGTTTATTCTCTCTACCGTTAACGGAAATTCCCCGAAAAAATACAGTATAGAAATTGAAAAAATAGATATGCGTGATAACGAAAAAGGAAAGAATATGGTTATAAGAATAACCGATAACGAACTTCTCAAGGAAACGGGTGGAATCGTTCAGGGAATGTCGGGAAGTCCCATTATTCAGGACGGAAAACTGATAGGTGCTGTAACACACGTTTTTGTAAACGACTCTACAAAAGGCTATGGAATTTTCATCGAAAATATGTATTCCGTTATGGAAGAAGAAATGGCAGCATAACAAAAAGACGGCTTAAAGCCGTCTTTTCATATTTCAATAAGATTATAGAATTCACCATATTGCTTTTTAAGGAATTTTGTATTTCCCTTTTTATAGAGAATTTCTGCTGCCTTATCGGCACAAGAGATTTGTAACCTTTCAAAACTGCATTGAAACGGCGAAATATCTCCTATATTACCTGTGCATTGTTTATTTAAACAAGCACAGCTGTATCTGCATCTTTCTCTTAGTCCACAATCATCGCAGACTACGGGAGTAGGTTTTCTTATCTCTTTTATGTAGTCAAGCTTTTCCTTTATGATACCACTGTAAACATCACCCATAAAATACTTATCCTCGATAAACTGCTGACAAGGATAAATTTTTCCATCGGGCATAATGCAGACCTGCTTTTCTCCGAGTCTGCAGCCTTTTCCTGCCCTTTTTCCACCCGTAATGTAATCTCTTATCTTTACATCAAATGTTGCTAATGTAAAATCATCGCCCGAAAGAGTTTTTTCTACATATATTTCAGAGAGTTTTTCGAATTCATCTGAAAGAACGGAAAAACTGTCATCATTCCAGGGGCAGATTTCTGCATAACGGGGCGTTATTGCAACATTTTTGAAGCCTTTTTTAAAAAGATATTTAACAGACTCTGAAAGTTTTTCAACACAAGAAGGGTCAACCGTCACAAGCACAACAGCGTCAGGCTGATATCTGAGTAAAAGGTCAATTTTAGGCGAAAGGGTATCAAACGTTCCCTTCTTATCCTTTGTAAGACGGCAATCATCCTGCATAAGACCATCGTGAGAAAGCGCCACCATAATCTTGTTTTCATTCGCAAAGCGCATAAAATTTTCATCTAACAAAAGTCCGTTTGTAACAAGTTTGAAAGAAAATTTATGCCCTGTTTTCGCGATTTCTTCACAGTATTCCATAAGGTCATAAAGAACATCCTTACAAAGAAGAGGCTCTCCTCCGAAAAAGCAGATACCTGTTCTGTCATCGCCTTTTTTAACGGATAAATCGACAGCAGCCCTTGCTGTTTCTTTTGTTATTGTCTTACCCTTACAAAAAGCAACTTCACAAGAACTTTCATTATCCGACTGATAACAGTAGGTGCAGGCGAGGTTACAGTCCATAGTGAGATAAAGCGTCATATTCATATATTTTTACCTTTATTCTTCGGGGATTTCGCAGAATTCACTGCTATCTTCCGTGGTTTCAAGCAATACCTTTCCTGCAAGTTCTGTATCTAAAACTATTTCTGTTTCCATAACTATTCCACCTGCGATTTCAGGCTCTGTATAAATAACATCCCCTGCGAGAGTAACGATTTCTTCATCTTCTTTTTTCGGGAATACAACATAATGATTATTATAATCAGGGATGAGGATTGTTTCTCCATCTGCTGTATAGAAAACCTTATCATCGGGGAAAACCATATCGGGATACAGTTTTGTATATTCGCCATAGCCTTCGCTGTCAAAAACTTCATCGGGAGTAGCCCCTGAAACAACAAGAAGGTCACCCGAATAGAATTTTATTCTTCTTCCGTCATCGAGTAAATATTCAATGTCGATTTCTTCATCGGTGATTACAGAACTGAATATCCATTTACCGTCTTCGCCGAACTGATACTGATTTATAAATACTGTATCAACAGCAGTTTCGCCCATAAGGTCTACTTCGCAGGTTTCGATTGCCACTGCACCGTCGAGAACAACATCCCCTGCGAGTTCTTCTGTTTCAACAGGAGGCATAGCAACCCCCTCGTAAGCAACATCTCCCTGAACCTGACAACCTGTAAGTGTTGTCGCAAGAGAAGCGAGTGCTGCTAAAAAGGCAACGAGTTTCTTACTCTTTTTCTTCTTTGAAAGTTCGTTTAAATCGGGATAATCTGGTTTTTTCGGATTTTTAACAGGATTTATTTTCATCATATCCACTCCCCTTTCTTTTAATAATACAACTTACATTGACAATTTTTTTCATTTTACCATAAAAAAATTGCCAACGCAACAAAGCGTCGGCAATTTATAGAAATTACTTATTGAGGTTTGCTTCGATCTTATCGAGCTGAGCTCTGAGAGCGTCGGGAACACGGCCACCCTTAGCAGCAATGTCTTCGTCGTAGTATCTTCTCATTTCAGCGATTTCCTTCTTCCAGAGGTCGATATCAACAGCGAGAAGCTTATCCATAATTTCAGGAGTGACTTCGTCTTCAATGCCTTCGATGTTGATGTCTTCCTTCTTAGGAAGGTATCCGATAGGAGTTTCAACAGCGTCAACCTTGCCTTCACATCTCTTGATGATCCAGTCGAGAACACGCATATTGTCACCGAATCCGGGCCAG
>JAZNQY010000066.1:0-6291 GCA_045590375.1 Oscillospiraceae bacterium
CCTGTTGAATGGTCTGTTATAGCAAGCGCTTTAAGACCTGCGTCTGAAGCGGATTTTGCCATTTCAAGAACCGTCGAATATGCGTGTGCCGAAGCAACTGTATGTGTATGTGTATCAACTTCTATACGCATCAGATTTTCCCTCGGAAAATCTTTTATCAGAATGGATCGAATTCTTTTACCGTTCCCTGCTTAGGGCGATCATCCATATCAAGACCCAACTTGTCCATAAGATCTTGGGCAGCATTATATCCCATTTTCTTCTGTCTGTTATTCATAGCGGCAACTTCAAGGATAACAGCAAGGTTACGACCAGGCTTTACAGGAATTGTAAGCGCAGGAATATTAACACCGAGAATTGATGTATAATCATCAACCATACCCATTCTGTCGTAAATCTTTTCACTATCCCATGGCTCGAGAGTTACAACAAGGTCAATCTTTTCAGTAACCTTTACAGCACCAATACCGAAAAGTCTTCTCGCATTGATAATACCGAT
The DNA here is from genome assembly GCA_045590375.1 of Oscillospiraceae bacterium. Lineage (GTDB taxonomy): Bacteria > Bacillota > Clostridia > Oscillospirales > Ruminococcaceae > RGIG4131. The sequence goes on from JAZNQY010000066.1 coordinate 500, forward strand.
ACCTCTGAGTTCGAGGAAGTGACGGATATTATCAGGCGAAGCACCTACAAGGCTTATATTTGAAACTTTTCTGATTTCTACTGCGTCATCGGCAACAAGACGATGTCCACGCTTTACAAGTTCGATAGCAGTTTCAGATTTACCTACACCACTTTCGCCTGTGATGAAAACACCTTCACCATAGATTTCGATAAGAACACCATGGCGTGTTATTCTCGGAGCAAGGTTGAGGTTTAAAAACGCAATAAGGCTTGCCATAAAGTTTGATGTACTATCCTTACTTCTGAGAAGAGGAACCTGATATTTTTCTGCTATTTCAAGCATTTCAGGGAAATAAGGAAGTTCTCTTGTTATAACCATAGCAGGAAGTTTCTGTGAAACAAGAAGTTCTATTCTTTCGCGACGTACATCTTCATCAACGGTTGCAAGATAAGCAAATTCCATTTTGCCAAGTATCTGAATTCTTTCGGGATTAAAATATTCATAAAATCCCATAAGCTGAAGCCCGGGGCGGTTTACGTCAGCTTCATCGATAAAAAGTGTTTCGGGAGGTGCCGGAGTGTATATAACCTCCATATTGAATTCGCTGATAATTTTTGCAAGAGAAACTTTGAATTTTTCAGCCATAATAAAACTCTCCTTTATGTTAATGAAATAATAAATTCTGCAACATGCATATTTATATTATTATACAACTTTATTGTATTAATTTCAAGACATATTTTTACATGGATAGTTAATTCATCGGGATAAAAAATAACTAAAATATAACAAAGGTGATTGTATGAAAAAAATCTTAAAATTTTTATCAGGAAAGCTCTTTATTACCTGTATTGTTATTCTAATGCAGATTATTGCATATTTCATGATGTTTTACCACATAAGCAGATATTCACCATATATATACGGATTTATGTCGTTTTTAAGTGTTTTCTTCGCTTTCAAAACAGCAACAGGAGATCTACAATCCGATTTTAAGGCCGTATGGATTTTCTTTCTCGTTTCTGTTCCGATATTTTCGTGGATAATCTATATCATCATAAGAAAAAAGAAAATCCCCGAAAGAAAAAGAAAGTTTCTTAAATATATAAGTAGAAAAACACTTATACAGAAGGATATTTCAGCTTTAAATCATATATCTGACGATGATATAAAAAAGCAAATTAATTATATTATTTCAACAACACAACACAGCGTATATGACGAAACATCAAGTTGTTTCTTCCCCATGGGAAACTATTTTTTTGAAAGTCTTGAAGAAAATTTAAAAAAGGCTGAAAAATTCATATTTCTTGAATATTTCATAATAAACAAAGGAAAGGTGTGGGACAGAATATACGCTATACTTAAGGATAAAGCCAAAAACGGAGTTGAAATAAGGATTATTTACGACGATATAGGAACTATAAATTTGCTCTCATATGAATTTAGAAAAAATCTTGAAAAAGACGGAATAAAATCCGTAAAATTCAATCCTCTCACTCCCTATCCTGATATTTCGGCAAATTACAGGGACCACAGAAAAATAGCAGTTATCGATGGAAAATACGCATACACAGGTGGCATAAATCTTTCAGATGAATATTCTAACGAAAAAGAACGTTTCGGAATATGGAAAGATTATGGAATTCTTATCAAAGGAAAAGCTGTTAATGAAATGACTGCTTTATTTCTTGAAATGTGGGGATACTGTATAGGAAAATTCAATGAAAATCCTAATAAATATATTTCTGATTACAGTTCTGAAAACGATGGTCTGGTTATTCCGTTCGGTGCAGACCCTTCAAAAAAAGAAAATACAGTAAAAAACACATATCTCAATATGATTTTATCAGCAAAAAAATATGTTTATATAACAACTCCGTATCTCATTCCCGATAGCGAAACATTATCCTTGCTGAAACTTTCTTCTAAAAGTGGAATTGATATAAGAATAATAGTGCCTCACATCCCTGACAAATGGTATGTAGACGCCGTTACAAAAGCAAATTATGATTCACTCATAAAATCAGGCGTAAAAATATACGAATACAGATATGGATTCATCCACGCAAAATCAATATTATCCGATGATAAATCTGCTATTATCGGAACTGCAAATTTTGATTACAGAAGTTTTTATTATCTTTTCGAAAATCTCGTTTTTCTTTACAAAACCAAGTCCGTAAAAGATATAAAATCAGACTTTATAAAAACCATAAACGAAAGCATTGAAATCACCGAAAAAGACATCAGAAACCGAAGTTTTATGAAAAAGGCATATTATTCATTTATGAAATTCTTTTCTATCTTCATGTGATTTTATATTTTCAATATATTTTCCCGAAAAATCAGCAATATTTTCTATTTACAACACAACATATTGTACTCGTTAAAACATTGACAATAATCCTCAAATATAGTATAATTATGTTTATAATTATGTTTTAAGAGAGGAAAGGACAATATGGGACTTACACTTACAGAAAAAATACTCAAAGCTCACCTTGTTGAAGGTGAATTTGTAAAAGGTCAGGAAATAGGAATTAAAATCGACCAAACACTTACTCAGGACGCAACCGGAACAATGGCCTATCTTGAATTTGAAGCTATGGGCGTTCCCAGAGTAAAAACAGAACGTTCAGTTGCTTATATCGACCACAACACACTTCAGTCAGGCTTCGAAAACGCTGACGACCACAGATTTATCAGCTCTGTTGCTAAAAAGCACGGAATTTATTTCTCACGTCCCGGAAACGGTATCTGTCATCAGGTTCATCTTGAAAGATTCGGTATTCCCGGAAAAACTCTTATCGGTTCAGACAGCCATACTCCTACAGGTGGTGGTATCGGTATGATTGCTATCGGCGCAGGTGGACTTGACGTTGCTGTTGCCATGGGTGGTGGAACATACTACATCACATGTCCCAAGGTTGTTAAGGTTGAACTTAAGGGAAAACTCTCTCCCTGGGTTGCTGCCAAGGATGTTATTCTCGAAGTACTCCGTATCCTCTCTGTTAAGGGTGGCGTAGGAAAGGTAATTGAATATTGTGGTGAAGGTGTCAAATCCCTTTCTGTTCCCGAAAGAGCAACTATAACAAACATGGGTGCTGAACTTGGTGCTACAACATCAATATTCCCTTCTGATGAAATCACAAGAGAATTCCTCAAAGCACAGAAGCGTGAAGAAGTTTGGACAGAACTCTCAGCAGATGCTGATGCTGTTTATGATGAAGTTATCGAAATCGACCTTTCAAAACTCGTTCCTCTTGCTGCTTGTCCTCATTCTCCTGACAATATAAAGACTGCTGAAGAACTCAGTGGAATGAAAATCGATCAGGTATGTATCGGCTCTTGCACAAACTCATCACTCCTTGATATGCTCAAGGTTGCTCATATTCTCAAAGGCAAGACAGTTCACCCTGATGTATCACTTTCAATCGCTCCCGGCTCAAAGCAGGTGCTCACAATGCTCGCTGAAAACGGTGCTCTTGCTGACCTCATTGCAGCAGGCGCAAGAATTCTCGAATCTGCCTGTGGTCCTTGTATCGGTATGGGACAGTCACCCAACTCAAAGGGTATTTCACTCAGAACATTCAACAGAAACTTCGAAGGCCGTTCGGGTACAAAGGATGGTCAGATTTACCTTGTTTCTCCTGAAACAGCAGCTATTTCTGCTCTTACAGGTGTATTCACAGATCCAAGAACAATCGGCGATATGCCAGAATTCAAACTTCCTGAAACATTCCTCATCAATGATAATATGGTTGAACCTCCTGTTGACGAAAAGGATATGGACAAGGTTGAAAATCTCCGTGGACCTAACATAAAGCCTTTCCCACAGACATCTCCTCTTTCTGAAACAATAGATGTTCCTTGTTCTCTCAAAGTCGGCGATAACATTACAACAGACCATATTATGCCTGCCGGTGCTAAAATTCTTCCTCTTCGTTCAAATATTCCTGCTATCTCTGAACATTGTTTCACAGTATGCGACAAGGATTTCCCCAAGAGAGCAAAAGAACTCGGACAGAGCATTATTGTCGGTGGTTCAAACTATGGTCAGGGTTCTTCAAGAGAACACGCAGCTCTTGCTCCTCTCTATCTCGGTGTAAAGGCTGTTCTTGTTAAATCATTTGCAAGAATTCATCGTGCTAACCTCATAAATGCAGGTATTCTCCCTCTTACTTTCGTTAACGAAAATGATTATGACAACATCAACGAAGGCGACAACCTCGAAATAAAGAATGTTAAGGCTGATGTTGTTGCCGGCAAGACAACTCTTACAGTTGTCAACAAGACAAAGAATATCGAAATCCCTGTTCTCTGTGAACTTACAGGCAGAACAAAGGACATCATCCTTGCAGGTGGTCTTCTTGACTACACAAGAGAAAGTCTCAAGAATTAAGTTTTATGAAAAAACCACTTAATTCCAATGCTTTAAAATACATTGCGATAATCGCAATGCTTATTGACCATATAGCATGGGCTTTTGTTCCGTTTTCATCAGTATGGGGACAGATAATGCACTTCATAGGTAGATTTACTGCACCTATAATGTGTTATTTTATTGCTGAAGGGTATTTTCACACAAAAAATGTAAAGAAATACATAATCCGCATAGGAATTTTCGCAGTTATTTCCCAGATACCTTTTGTAATTGCAGAAAAACTGACTGCACCCCCTTTTATGATGATTGACGGAAAGTTATGGATAAATCCGGAACTTTTAATACCCTCGTTCAATGTTATGTTTACACTGATGCTTGGTCTTGTAGCACTTTTATTATGGAATATAAAAATCATTGAAAAGCCTTTAAGAATAATGATTGTTATTTCATTATGCTTTATTTCGCTTTCGGGTGACTGGATGTGTTTTACAGTTTTATGGATTCTTTTCTTCGGTATATATAGAAACGATAACAAAAGAAAATGGATTTCATATTACTGTATAGCACTTTCTTCGATGACAATTGTTATAACGACAAATATTTTAAGTGGTTTACCTTTATGGCATAATTTCTGGCAAGCAGGACTTTTATTTCCACCGATTATACTACATTTTTACAACGGAAAAAGAGGAAGCAAAAATCCTTTTAATAAGTGGTTTTTCTACATATTCTATCCCCTGCATCTTTTAATTATAGGAATTATTAAATTTTATATTTAGGAGGCAAACAAAATGGCTGATAAAATTAAAATGGTGACCCCTCTCGTTGAAATGGACGGAGACGAAATGACACGAATCATCTGGAAGATGATTAAGGATATTCTTCTCACTCCCTACATTGACCTTAAAACAGAATACTATGACCTTGGTCTTGAATATCGTAATGAAACAAACGATCAGGTTACGTTTGATAGTGCTGAAGCTACAAAGAAATACGGCGTTGCTGTAAAGTGTGCTACAATTACACCTAATGCTGACAGAGTAAAGGAATACAATCTCAAGGAAATGTGGAAATCTCCTAACGGAACAATCCGTGCTATTCTTGACGGAACAGTATTCAGAACTCCTATCATTGTTAAGGGAATTACTCCTTACATTCCTACATGGACAAAGCCTATCACTATTGCCCGTCACGCTTACGGCGATGTTTACAAGAACAGTGAAATGGTTGTTCCCGCAGGTTCAAAGGCTGAACTTATCGTTACAGATAAAGACGGCAACGAAACACGCCAGCTTATTCACGATTTTAACGGCACAGCAGGCGTTATTCAAGGTATGCACAACACAGATAAGTCAATCGCAAGCTTTGCAAAGAGCTGCTTTAACTACGCTTTAGATATGAAGCAGGATGTGAAGTCGGAGGC
>JAZNQY010000067.1:0-2447 GCA_045590375.1 Oscillospiraceae bacterium
AGGTGCTTTCTCACCGTTTTTATTGTTATATGCATCGGTATATTTTGTAAGACAAGCGTTTACTGTTTTAAGTTCGTAGGGTGTTGCGTTTTTCGGGTCAGCACCTTTTATTATTTCAAGTTTACGCTTAGGAATTGCCGACTTTTCAAGCGTTCCTATAACTTCATCATTGAAAAAGATATCTTTTATTATCTGTCCACAGACAATAACGCCATCCAACGCATCAGCCTTCAAAGATGCAACCTCTGCGCTTAAAACAGAACCCCACGATGTAGAAAAAATAAGAATTTTATTTTCGGGGAACATCTTTTTCAAATTGTCAATAAGGTCGGCTGTCATTTCGACAAAAGAAGAAATTTTAAAACTGTCATCTATCTTATAATTATTTTTACCGCAACCAAGTTGGTCCCAATAAACCATAATGAATTTATCTGTGAACTCAGGAAAAAGCCCTCTGCAACCGACAGAAAACGGAATGGGTGTTCCGGGTCCTCCGTGTAATGTAATCACAACGGGGAGATTTTTACTTTTTCCTTCTATAAGAACTTTCTGTTCGTATCCACCCAAACTGAATGTAACAAGTTCTGAAATTTCATTCTGTTCTATTATCGCCTTACGCTTCTTATTCATTTCTCCACCTCATACAACAAAAGCCGTTTCTTTTGAAAACGGCTTTGTTTTTATTTTAACTTAAATTAACCTTCAACCTTAACAATCCATCCCTTTTCGTCAGGAAGTCTGCCGTACTGGATGCCTGTCATTGTGTCATAGAGTTTCTGTGAAACGGGGCCAATCTTGTTTCCGTTGATTTCCATAACCATATCGCCCCATTTGAGATGTCCTACGGGAGAGATAACTGCTGCTGTACCTGTTCCGAATGCTTCTTCAAGCTTGCCTGCCTTATAAGCGTCAGCAATTTCCTGAATAGTGATTCTTCTTTCAGAAACCTTCATGCCCCATGACTTACAGAGTTCGATAGTTGACTTTCTTGTGATACCGGGAAGGATTGAACCAACGAGTTCGGGAGTGAGAACTTCGCCGTCGATGATGAAGAACATATTCATAGCGCCTACTTCTTCAACATATTTCTTTTCAACACCGTCAAGCCAGAGAACCTGTGAGTAGTTCTGCTTATGTGCTTCATCCTGACCGATGAGTGATGCTGCGTAGTTACCACCTGTCTTAGCATAACCCATACCACCCTTTACTGCACGAACATACTTTTCTTCAACATAGATTGAAACAGGGTTAAGACCTGTTGAGTAGTATGCGCCTGAGGGTGAAAGGATGATGATGAACTTGTATTCATCGCCGGGGCGAACGCCGAGGAATGGGTCGCAAGCGATGATAAAGGGTCTTATGTAGAGTGATGCACCTTCTGAATGAGGAACCCAGTCCTTTTCAATCTTGAGGAGTTCCTTGAGTGCATGAAGTGCGAATTCTTCATCAATAGCGGGGATAACAAGTCTTTCGTTTGAAAGATTAAGACGCTTGAAGTTTTCTTCGGGTCTGAAAAGCTGGATTTCGCCGTCTGCTGTACGATAAGCCTTGAGTCCTTCAAAAACTTCCTGACCATAATGGAGACACATAGCTGCGGGTGAGAATTCAATGTTGCCATAAGGAACTATTCTCGCATCATGCCAGCCTTTGCCTGCTGTGTAATCCATAATAAACATATGGTCTGTAAAAATTTTACCGAAACCGAGAGCAGATTCGTCTGTGGGCTTCGCTTTGGGTGATTTTGTAAGTTCTATTCTGATGTCCTGCATCGTAATTACTTCCTTTCAGAAAAAATCTAACACAATTATTATATCACTATGCTTTCTCTTTTGCAAGGAATTTTTGAAATACAAGCCTCATATATTTTAACAAATATATTTTAAGGGGGATTTTTCCCACGAAAATTGTCGGAGGCTGTAATGTTAAACAATAAGTATAATTATAAGGATAATATACAAATAGGATTAACAACTGATGAGGCAAGAGAGCGTCTATCTCGTTTTGGCGAGAATATTTTGTCGGAAAAAAAGAAAAATAAACCTCTTGTAATATTTTTAGGTCAATTCAAGGATATTATGACGGTAATTCTCTTGATTTCAACGGTAATTTCGGTATTTTTAAAAGAATATACCGATGCCGTAACCATTATACTGATTGTATTAATAAATTCAATTTTAGGATTTATTCAGGAATATCGCGCTGAAAAGACTTTAGAGTCGTTAAAAGAGCTTACTTCTCCGACGGCAAAATGCTGGCGAGATGCGATTTTACGCGTTATTCCAGCAAGAGAGCTTGTGCCTGATGATGTCATTGAACTTGAAGCAGGCGACAAAGTTCCTGCTGATGCTGTTATCCTCTCCTGCTCATCGTTCTATGCTGATGAGTCAATTCTGACAGGAGAATCCATTCCGATGGAAAAATCTGTGTGTAAAGGAAATATACTTAAC
>JAZNQY010000068.1:0-15134 GCA_045590375.1 Oscillospiraceae bacterium
GCTGAATTTATAGAAAAAGAAAAACTGACAAAAAATCTATTGACAAAAGTTGTGATGTAATGTAAAATAGATGATGTCGCAAATGAATTATGGCGGTATAGCTCAGTGGCTAGAGCAACCGGTTCATACCCGGTAGGTCGTAAGTTCAAATCTCACTGCCGCTACCAATGATACCGCAATAATCGGTATCATTTTCGGCCCGTTGGTCAAGTGGTCAAGACGTCACCCTTTCACGGTGAAATCATGGGTTCGACTCCCGTACGGGTCACCAAAAACACTCAGAGAAATCTGAGTGTTTTTTTATTTTTATTGTATTTTTATATGTTTTGTGGTATAATCAGTTCGATAAATAAGAATTTGACGATAAGATAAGGTAACGAAAGGAGACTAATTATGAGAGTATTGGGTAAATTTATGGGGGGATACAACAGTAGGAATTTTGCAGTTGGCTCCTATGCTGCATTTGATGTTGCGTGGGTTAATGTAGAAACATATACTGGTTCCTCGATAAAGGAGGATAACAGGTGCTTTCTTAATCTTGGTGCCGCGTTCTTAGTTACAGAAATAAAGTCAATAGACGGGGAATATATAAACCCAGAAATAGCAAACGCCTTAGTTAAAGATATCGCCACAAAAGACACTTTAGATTTAGACAAATATGGTATGGCATTCTTTGGCATTTGGGATATTCGTCCTGATAGCATTTGCATTAGAAACGAAGTAGATGAGGATTACAATACAATTCCTTTAGAAGTCAGAGGTGTATAAAATCCAATTTGTTGAACAGAGCAGCTACAATACTTTTGGGCTTTTTTACCCCTGTTTCTGCTCCGTTCAGGTAGTCTTTCGCAGAAAACACTCAGAGAAATCTGGGTGTTTTTTTTATTTTTATTGTATTTTTATATGTTTTGTGGTATATTTTTAACACAACTAAAAAAAGGGGGGTTATCATATGTCTGTTTATATAACAGCTGATACACACGGAGAGGTCATAAAAATCATAAATGCACTTGATGAAGGAATTATCACTCCCGATGATATACTTGTAATTCTCGGTGACGCAGGCTTCAATCTTCGTGGCATTATGAACGGTGACCGTACTTTAAAGTCGGTGATCAAACGAAAGAAACTGACACTTTTCTGTATTCATGGAAACCACGAAATGCGTCCCGAAACATTGCCGTTTTATAAAACACAGACATGGCATGGTGGAACTGTTTATATTGAAGAAGAATATCCTAACATTCTTTTTGCAAAGGACGGAGAAATTTTTGACCTTGACGGAAGAAAAACTATTGTGATAGGTGGCGCTTATTCTGCTGACAAAAATAGTAACAGTATCGAAAAAAGAAAGCCATATTTCCCCGATGAACAACCTTCTGACGAAACGAAGGCTTTTGTTGAAAGCGTGCTTGAAAAAGAGGGCTGGAAGATAGATCAGGTAATGACACATACCTGTCCTTATAAATATATTCCGAAAGAGGCTTTTTTGCCCGGTATAGATCAGGATTCTGTTGACCACAGCACAGAAGAATGGCTCGACAGTATCGAAGATAAGCTTACATATAACCGTTGGCTTTGTGGTCATTGGCATATAGATAAAAGTATTGATAAAATGCGTTTTGTTATGAATGATATCATAAGATAAGAATATAGGGAGGTTTTATTTATGAGCAAAAGCATATATGATAAGTATTTTGAAAAATCCATAACATATAATATATTTATGCTTATGAACCGTTTGACCGGGGTATCATCAAGAAGATATTTTATCTTGAATATATTTCGCTATACTCCTGAAAATGAAAAAGAAAAAAATAAAAAAGAAGGTTCATCTTTAAACTACGGCAATATATACGGCTCAATGATGGATTGTTATACATCAATATCTTTAACTCTGGATTATAACCGTTTCAGAGAATTTATGAAAAACCATAGCATAAAAAAATGCTATATCGCAACAATAAACGATGAGTTGTATAATATACTTGATAAAAAAATTAACGGAAAATACTACGACGGAACAGCACGTGTCGAGTTTGACAAGGACAATAAAAAGGGAAATTATGAGCCTGAAAATTTCAAAGATTATGACAAAACCCTTATCGAAAAGCTGAAAGAGCATATATTATTCACAGAAAACTATGAATACAATATATATTCCATGCTGTATTTTGCAGTAAATAAAGAATTGCCGAAAGATTTTTATCTGCCGAAAAAATTTTTTGAAGATGACCTTGAAGAATTCAGCCGTGAGGTTACACAAAAATACGGGGCTGTATCAATTCCTTCGGTAAGACAGATAATATCATTGGCAAAAAGGAAAGAAAATCCGAATATCGTAGCTTTATATGAACTGGCAGATATGTATTATTACGGAAACAACTGCATTGAAAAAGATATTTCCAAGGCTTTTGCCCTGTATTTTGATGCTGCGGGCTTAAACCTGAGTAATATATACAATCATGATAAAAAAAGATTTCATCCTCTTGCTTTATGGTCATTGGGATATATTATACACAATTACCATAAGAAAAACAGCAAATTGGAAAAGTGTGAAGATATAAGAACTATCGAAAAGCTAAAAGATAAAAAAACAGATCTGATACATCTTTCGGTTCACTATACATTACTGGCATACAAAATGATGAACAGTCCCGCGGCTGCAAATCTTCTGGGAAACATTCTCAGCTCTGTTTCAGATGAAAAAAGAAAAAAACTTACAGATGAATTCCAGCTTGAATCGGTGGATTATTATTATCGTTTTGCTCAGGACCATGATTATGTATATGCTCTTAACAATCTGGCAGCAAAAGAAGAAGCTCTTATGAAAAAAGCAACCAACGAAGAAGAAGCCAGAAAACATTGCAACGAAATGATAAAGTTTCTTGAAAAAAGTGCTTCACAATATGAAGTATGGGCATCGAATAAATTGGGAAGGATTTATAAAGACGGTATATCATGGAACGGGGTTTATATACTTGAGGAAAACAGAAATTATGCATTCCGTTATTTCAGAAAAGCCGTTGAGAATTACATAGACAACGGAAGCGAATGGGCGTGTCACTATCTGCTGGTTGAATTTACCGACAAAATCCTCCCAAAAAGCGAAGTTCTGCATTATATCGGATGCATTATGAAGATGGGCAACGAAAAGGTTATTGAAGAAACAAGAAAGCTCTGGCCCGAAGAAAAATATGGTATATCGTTTGATGAATTTCTGAAGGAAGTAAAATAACGACATCTTAAACTTCTTCTTATGTTAAATGTAACCATACAAAAAATATATATCGCAAAGACACATTTAAAAATCTTTGTTATTGACAAAATCAATTATTGTAACTCGAAAAAGTTATAATAATTGATTTTTTTTATTTATTTGTTACAAAATCAAAAATAGTTGTAACACAGGAGCTTTGACAGTCAGATTCTTAAAATGTTATGATTTTAATATAGAAACAAACCCGTTTCAACGACATAAAAGGAGGCTTTTTTTATGACAGAGATACAAAAAATGAAAACCTATAAACCAGAAAACTTTGTAATTATTTATAACCGTTTTTGTAACCATACCACATCTCAAAATAGTGTATTATTATGACAGATACATATGAAAGGAGGACTACTTGTGAGTGGGCCGAAAATCGATTTCGCAGATATTGAACGCATTCAGAGAGAACGTCTTCAGAGAGAGCGTCTTCAGAAAATTGCGCTTATAAAAAAAGCGACAGAAAACTATTTCAACGAGCTTGACAAAATCGAAAACATCATTCATAACATACGTTATGACAACAAGGAGCTTATCGACAAATACCTGACAGAAAAAGAGACCCGTTATGTTATAGACACAATACTCTCTCTCAAAAGGTATTATACGGGATTGTTAAGAGGGCTTAAAAGCGATAAACTGCCTGAAGACCCTGAGTCTATAAACGAAGCGACAGCTGAGCTTATCAAAAAAATCGAAATAATATGCAACAATTACAAACAAGAAACCGAATGTTATTTCAAACGGATTATGGATTATGATTTGAAGGCAGAGCAGATAAAAAGTTTAAAGTCATTTTCGGTTGAAATAAGGAATAAAAGTGGTGGCTATAATATTGAAAACATCGTGTTCAACTATAAACAAACATCTGAAAACGAAAAACTTTTTGATACAGCAAGAGAGATTACAGATGAAATACTCATCTATCTCAACTGCGAATTCATTCTTGAAAAAGACAGAGAGGTTCTTTACAACTATCTTTACGGAATTATCAACGCTCTCAAGGATGATTCGATATCGAATTTAAAGACAAAGATAAGCGAATACTCTGTTATAAGAAAAGAGATAGAAAACAAAATAGTAAATCTCAAAGAAGCTTACAACGAATATGCGTCAGAATTTGTTTCATTCGGGAAGAACAAATCTCAGATACTTAACCCCTATCAATTCGGTTCGATAGAAGAACTCGAAGAAGAAACCGAAAGAATAAAACGCCTTGCCAGATACGAAATGGAGCAGAATTTCATAAAAGAACAACTCGATGAAGTAATGAAAAGTTTTGGCTACGGGCTTTGCGAGAGCATTGTTCTTGATGAGTGTCATAAGGGGAAGCATTATCTCTGTAATCATGAAAATTCCGACAACGCTATCCATGTTTACATTTCAGAGTCAAATACTATCATGCTCGAAACCGTTGAGAGCATAGACGAAGAAACAGAAACTCCTTCTGTTATCAATGCAGAAATTATCGCTTCCGATAAGCTCGACGATAATGCTCTTGATAAAGCTCTCGAAAGACAAGGGCAGTTCTGCAAGATGCACCCTGAAATCGTTAAAGAACTTGAAAAGCGAGGGGTAATTCTTTCTGAAAAGAATCATAAAGCTCCAGATAAAAGACACGCTAAAAAGGTCAAGAAATTTGTTTCTGAAAAGACTATTAAAAAGAAGGACAACACATCAGGTACTGCAACAATAAAGAAGCTGAAGGAAGGTGTTATTAATGAGTAAAATCGAATGTATCTTCTGCGGAGAAGAGAACAACCCGAACGAGAACTTCTGTAAAAACTGTAACGCAGAGCTTGTAACGGATATTAAGATTTCAAAGGATGACAGCGTAATAAAAACAGATACATCGCCCAGAAAAATTGTCATTCTAGAAAGCATTCAGGACGGGAAAATCATACGTATAGAAAAGACTTCCGTTGTCGGTAGAATGGGCAACATTGAAACAGAATATTTTCATGACAAGCCCTACTTTTCGAGAGAACAGTTCAGAATATCTATCGAGGATAAAATAACGATTGAGCACCTCAGCCACACCACTCCGACAAGGCTCAATAAAATAAAACTTATTCACGGAGAACCTGTGACTCTCCGTAATCGCTCTGTAATTCGCGTTGCCGACAAAAATTTTTTGGTTTCAATAGAAGATGTCTGCGAAGAAAAAGAAAAAGCAATTAAGTGGGTTATCAGATGTCCTCATTGCAACAAGAAGTATTATGGTGACACACCCGATTTTCACATCGATGAATGTAACGGACCATGTCTATACAATGATGACGAGTATATCAGATATGAAATTAGCAAAGTAATACCGATAAAAGAGGAATGATTTTATGCAGATAGACAGAGTAATCTATCCCGTTAACTCATTGGGGCCCGGAAAGCGCATTGTTATCTGGACAATAGGTTGTTCAAAACATTGCCCGAAATGCTCAAATAAAGAACTATGGGATAGAAATTTCAAAAGAGATATTCCGAAAGAGCAGGTTTGTGATTTTATAAAAAAAATCATATCAGAAAATGAAGTTGACGGTATAACCTTTACGGGTGGCGACCCTATGGAACAAAGAGAAGAGCTTTTCTTCATCCTTGAAAAAATAAGAGATGTCTGTGATGATGTTATGGTCTATACGGGCTATACGAAAGACGAGCTGTTTTCTATGCTAAGCGAAGAAGAAACAGACAAAGCAAAAACACTCATAGATGTTCTTATTGACGGGCGTTATATAGATGAGCTGAATGATGACAGCTGTTCTTTGCGTGGCTCTCTTAATCAGAATATATACTATCACAAACATTCGCTTGAATCAAAATACAAAGAATATATCAGAAAAGGACGAACAATCCAGAATATATATTACAGCAAGGAGATAGTATCAATAGGAATACACAATAAGGAGTGATGTTAAATGCTTAAATGGCAGGAAGAGTTTATGAGTTTTAAAGGAACGAAAAATACTTTCATTATCGAAGGAAATACAAATGACCGTTATCCGATAACAGATGAAAACGGCGATGTTAAATTCAAGACACTCAATCAGGTTATTTTTGATTTATTCAATTCGGATAAAGAAAAAAATACATATAACTTTTTATTTTGTAACCCTATTTTCGGATTTACAGATGTACTTGGTCTTGGTAATGTTTCTGAATCGGTTTCAGCAGTTGAAAAAATTTTAAGAGAAGACAACAGATTTTCAGAATCACTTAACCCTAAAGCTCCTAAAGAGGAATACGGAAGGTCGTTTGCTTGTTCAGAAATTGTCAGAACGATACTTACAAAATGCGTTGAAGGGGTTGATGAAGTTCCTGCCGTTGTTCTTAATTATGCCTCACATTTTCTTTCTTCGACAGAGAATCCTCGGGAAGAAGAATATAAATTCTTTCTGAATCTTCTGTATGTAACAGAAAACGCAATGCGCTATAAAGACGGACTTTCAACACTTATTCTTGTTGTTCAGAAAGCGTCTGACATTCCTTTGTGGTTCTATCATAACAATCCCAATGTAAAGATACTGTCTGTTCCTTCCCCTGACCGTTCAACGAGAATTTCATATATCGACCATATATTCAATTGCTTCGACAATAACGATGAAGAAACGGAAAAAGCCAAAATCAAATTTATAGACCTTACCGACAGAATAAAACTCGTAGAAATCTCAGAGTTAAAACGACTCGCAGAAAATTCTGATATAGCGCCTGAAAATATCTGCGATGTAATATCTCTTTATAAATATGGTATCCGCGATAATCCCTGGCAGACGATTAAAGAAAAATTCAAATCGGAAGATACCGACCTTAAAGAAAAACTCCGGAAACGAGTAAAAGGTCAGGATGAAGTCTTAAGCAAGGTTGTTCCCATCATAAAGCGTTCTGTTACGGGGCTGTCAGGCCTGCAACACTCCTCCGACGGAAAACCTAAGGGAATATTCTTTCTGGCAGGGCCTACGGGAACAGGTAAGACCGAGCTTGTAAAGGCAATAACCGAACTTATATTTGAAGATGAAAGCAGACTCCTGAGGTTTGATATGAGTGAATTTTCAACAGAACACGCAGACCAGAAACTGTTCGGAGCACCTCCCGGATATGTCGGATACAGCAACGGTGGACAGCTCACGAATGCTGTAAAGAAAGAGCCGTTTTCCGTCATCTTATTCGATGAAATCGAGAAGGCACATCCCAGCATTTTAGACAAATTCCTTCAGATTTTAGAGGACGGCCGAATGACCGACGGTCAAGGTACAACTGTTTATTTCACAGAGTGTATGATCTTTTTTACAAGCAACATCGGAATTTACGACTATGAGTATGGCATTAACGGAAAGATTATTTCGAAAGAAAGAGCTTTCGGTTTTGACGAAACTTATGAGAGCATTTTCTCGAAGGTAAAAAATGCTATGCAGAAAGAATTCAAGCAGGAGTTTATCAACCGAATTGGCGATAACCTCTTTGTGTTCAGATATATAGACGATAACGCTTCAGAAAGTATTGCATCAGCGATGCTCGAAAAGATAAATAATAAAATTCATAGGAGATCAGGTATTTCTATAAAGCTCGGAGATGATGCGAGAGATCTTATATATCGTTTCTGCAAAACTGATGATGTAAAGGAGCACGGTGGACGTGGTATAGGCAACGCCATAGAAAGCGATTATATAAATCCCCTTGCTGACTTCATCTATGACGCCGACTGTTCAGAAGGCGATGTTATATCAGTAAGCGAAAAAGAAGGGAAATTGATTTTTGAGAGGGAGTGAGATTATGTTTGAAGTTTTTTGTGTTGTATCAAGAGGTAACAGCCCTCACGGAAACGACGACAGAGCTGTTATAAACGGACATATCATAACCGAAGGAAAATACAAGACAACAGCAGAGTCTGTCCTCGGAGTTGTATGCGATGGTGTAAGCGGGGAAAAATTCGGTGACCTCGCAGCAGAAATGGCTGTAAGATATTTCTCTGAATTGCCTCCCGTTATACCAGAAGAAGAAGAATTGAAAACTCATATCAGAAATATCAATGACAACATTTTTTCTGAACAGAAAAAAGAAAAACTCAAGGACAGTATGTCAACCACGATAGCAGGATTATATCTTGACAGCGACAGTAGTTATATGGCATTCAACATCGGAGATAGCAGCATTTTCAGATTTCGTATGTCATACCTCGCAAAGCTGTCAGAAGATCACACACTAAGCAAAGAACTCGAAGAAATAGGTATGACCCCAAAAGAATATCAAAAAAACATCATTACCCGTTCACTCGGAGGAAGCATAAATGTCTTGCCATATATAGATAACGGCAAAGGTAGATTGTTTGACGAAGATGTGTTCATTATATGCTCTGACGGGATAACGGATTTTATAGACGGCGAGGAACTTGAACAAATAGTAAGCGAAAACGATAGCACCGAAGATATATGCAGAACTCTTGTAAATACTGCTCTGGATAACGGCTCTTGCGATAATATTTCTGTAATTTCAATAAGGAGGGTCTGATTATGACGACAAAAAATTTCAATGAATTTCCTGAAACAAAGAACTTTAAAAACGAAGAGAAGGAACGTGATTTTCTCAAAGAAGATGTTATTTTCAGAGGAAAATTCGGGGATTATACAATTAAGCCCAATACATACGTCTCATGTGGTGGCGAGTCGCTCGTATACTTCGCAGAAAAATCAGGCAGTAACGAAAAACTCATCGCGAAAATCTATGACCAGACCATTGTCAGCAGCGAAAACAATCGTATCCGAAAAAAAATTAACGAATTTATTATGAAAAACAGCGATTACAAGAAAAGCCATCTCCTTCCTATCATTGACTACGGAACCGTTACAATGAAGATTACTGACAGCGATGGCAAAGATTTTGAAGTCAGCCGTTATGTTGATATTGTACCCTACTCTGAAAAAGGCAATCTTGACGGCAAAAAAATGTCATTCTCGTTTCTTCATCAGAAAGTAGTTCCCTCAATTCTCGAGGGAATGAATTCACTTCATAAGGCCGGCTTCATACATAGGGATATCAAGCCCGAAAATATTTGTTATTTCGGCGAAGACAATGTTATCGTGCTTTCTGATTTCGGAACGGCAACCGAAGTAAACGAAGGTGTTTCTGTAGGGTTTACTCAGCTCAGAAGAGGCACAGTAGGTTACAGTGCTCCTGAAATTCAGGGAGGTGGCTATGCAGGTATTCCCGCAGACTATTTCTCACTCGGAGCGACTCTCGCAACCCTTTATAACGGCAAACCTGTCTATGACCTCAACGACAACAAAATCGGCCTCAAAATCAACAGAAACGGATTTCCTGTTGAAACCAAAACAGGCGATGAATCCTTACAGTCGCTCATAAATGCACTTACTAATCCTGATGAATCCATGAGAGCAGGTTATGATGTTGTTTTAAAATGGACAAAAGACAAGCATTCTATAGGCCATATCCTTTATAACGAAACGAGAAACGAAGTGCGTCCTCTTAACATCGAGGGAACAAAATGTACTACCCCCGAAGAAATCGCAAATGCCCTGATAATTCATTGGAACTTTATAAAGCGCTATATCTACCCCTTTGGTGGTCAGCGAATAAGTATCGTCGAAAAATGGTTTCTCGACAACAACTATAACTCCCTTGCAATACAGCTGCGAAATATCATCGAAGAAAAAGAAACGGCTATCAATATGAACCTCGGCGTTGCAAAGGCGATGTTCTATATGCTCAACAAGAACTCATTTGTATGGGATGGACATATCTTCAATTCGCTTGAAGACCTCGGTGAATGGGTAAGAAATGAAAAAACAGATAAAACAAAAGTTCACAGCTTGTTGTCGAGTGGATATCTTTCATTCGTTCTTAAAGAAACTGAAAGCGTTTCTGATGAAACAATAGCAGAGATAAAAGAACTCGAAAAAACAGCAAGAGAATATCCTGAAGTTGCATATTATTATGCTTCATATATTCTTCCGTCAAGGGAGAAAACTGTTAAAACATATAACGGGTGCAATACGATTGACGAGGTTTTTTCGAAAATCACCGACGAGAACAATGAGTTTTACCTTGATTTTGACAAGTATCTTAAAGACCCGGAATTTATTGGGTTTGTGTCTTATAAAACAAATCTCGAAAAAGTTATTTCATGGGTGAAAAATTACAATGCCGATAAGGTAACCAACGAAAAAAATCCCGAACTTGCCTATGTATTTTTCGAGATGATTTTAGAGAGTCCGAAGAAGGTTCGCAGACACTATATGGAGCACGGACCTAAGTCATATATATTTTGGATTATGGACAACCTGTCGATGTATGAAGGCGTTACACCAAAGGGCAAACGCATTATTTCTGAGCTGAAAAATATCAACATCAACGAAGAAACGAGTCTTGCCAATATGGCAGAAACAACTATAAAAACGCTCGATGAAAAATACAAGGACTTTGTATGTGCGTTCAACAATAATCCCCTTGCTATGTATATGGGATTTGAGGAAGGTGATATCATTTCTTATAATCCCGATGCGTTTTTCAAGGAACTTTATATGGATATAAAAGTTCCGATAGGATACATGAATTCAAAAAGATAAGGAGTTGTTTTTTTATGACATTCATTAGCGAAGATAACAAAAGAGCAGTAAGAAATAAGCTGGACCAGAAATACGAAAAGGCAAATCAGATTATCGAAAGCAGCCGTGTCCGTTATGCCGAGTATAATGTGGATCACTCCGATAAATATACAGAAACCGTTTTTCTTGTTATTCTCTTTATCGGTATGCTGGCTGCTCTGCCTTTTATACTCAGAATAACCTGCGAAAATTTTGACAGTAGATTTATGCAGGTTTCAGCCTTAACAGCATATATATCAATCGTAATTCATATACTTTCAATCGCTGCCAACAACATATCAAATATGATGAAGTCTGAAATACTGTTTTCCTTTATAGCGAAGGTGAATAACTTGAAAGACAGAATACGCTCCAAAATAAACGGGATTGATACTGCGTCAAAAAATCTTCAGAACGAAATCTCTCAGCATCATTTGATAGTACCACAAAAAAATGATGATATAGACAAAGAAATCGACACACTGAGAAACGAAATGCTGTCGCTTGATTTCGGCAATGATTTATGCGAGAGATTTCGCGATGTCATGTACTATCTTTCTATAATCATGGTTAATATTGCAGCGATTGCAACGGTCGGTTCTTTTATTGCTGACTCACTTTATGACACCATCGGAATTCATAATGTTGTAACAATGGTGATATTCGCAATACTTACCGTTGTAGCTGCCTTTATTTCAGGCTCGTCAGTAAATAACAGAACTGCACGCTACATTCTCATGCTCATAAGTTTTATAGCACCCATTCTGATAAGCATTGTCATTTCTGTTTGCATTATCGCAAGCATGGCTATCCCGATTTTAGTTGTAATCTGTATGGTGATTGCAGGTCTTGCAGCATTATTCAATTGATGCCATAATGAAATTTGTAAGAAATTTGTAAGCAATTTGTAACTACACCCATTCAAAAAATATGTTATGATAATAGTATAGGGGAAGAAAAACAGATTGCTTCCTACTATTGATAAAAGAAAGGATGATGGTTATGAATCAATACAGATTCAAGGCAACTAATCTTATCGCAGAAGCATTTGAAGATCGAGGTATCTTTTTTGACGTTGTAAATTATCGAGAAAATGAAGAATTGATGACGTATTTTTCCATTAACTGTGGTCCTACTATAATCGTAAAATTTATCAGTCATAGCGACGAAAACGATGTTGCGGTACGCATCTTCAACCTTATTTCTAAAATTCCTGAGGAAAGGAGATCACGTGTCATAGAGGCCTGCAATATACTTAATAAAGAGATTCGCTACATGAAGTTTTATCCCAATTCTAAGTGGGGTATTAATGTAGAATATGATTTTCCTGTTTATACACCTGACGATAGCGTCGGCCAAATAGCATTTGAAATGCTTATTCGTATGAATAGGATTTTAAATTCCGAATACGATATTTTTATGAAAGCTATTTATTCTGACGAAGCACTTGATAAGAAATACATTAGTCCTGAGGAAATGGTAGCAAAACTTAAAATGCTCCGAAAGATGCTGGCTGATAAGGAAGATTCCGAAAACGATGAGGATATTGAAGATGACTATGACGATGACTATGAAGATGAATATGACGATATCAATTAAAACATCTTGACGAGGTGATGAAGAATGTATCCGTTCCTTAAAGAAGGAGTATCTATCGGTAGCTTTTCATATGAAGATTCCGATGATATTCATTATTTCATAGAAAATGCCTATGGAGACCAATTTGAGATAGACTATCAGCTGAGGAATGCTCTTCTTCAGGCAGACGGAACCAAACCTCTTAATCTGCCGGACCATGGCCTTAGTATACTTCCTGAACTGAAGAAATACGGAATAGTTCAGACATCAAGATTTATCGATGATGATGGCATTTTTAATCGTTTTGTACTATTTCCCCTCAGCAACCATAACAAGAATATCAGTCTGATTTGTAAAGCAATCAATGCTGTCCTTCCGATAGTATCAGTTCTGTTTTTTATAATAGGTTTATATTGTATGAAATCAGATATTGCAGCTACAGAATATACTTACAGCTGGTTGCTTTATTATGGTCTTATATTTTTCTCCCTTGTCTTTCATGAAATAGGACATCTTGTCGCCGGACTCGCTTATGGTTATGAAGTCCGGAACATAGGAATCCTTTTGCTTGGAATACTTCCAACAGGCGCATATGTTGCATGTGATGATAAGAAAGATGCATCAAAAACCGAGAAAATACAGCTCGCTCTGGCAGGGATTGAAGCAAATCTACTGCTTGCAGGTATTTGTATGATGATAGCAGCGCAGTATCCTCCGTTGTATATGCTTATGTCTTCAATAGCAAATATCAATGTAGTTTTTGCTTTGGTCAATTCACTTCCATCGTTTGGGCTGGATGGTGAAGCTGCACTAAGTGCACTGTACGGAATTGACAATATCGGTAAAGCAGCAAAAAAATGGCTCTTCAGCAAAAAACATCGTCAGAAGCTTCTCCATTCAGGACCTTCCGGATACATATTCTTCTGTGTTTTCACTGTTATTATGATATCAAAACTTCTGTTCGGGTTATTTATCTGTTTTGATATCATATCAATACTTCTGAAATTCTTTTGAATTTACTGACAAAAAGAAAGGATGATCACTATGGCTGTTTATATCACGGGGGATACCCACGGTAATTATTCAGATTTCATTTCAAGATTCAACAACATTCATCTCGACAATGAGGACGTTGTGATAATTGCTGGAGACTTCTGTTTCCTATGGGCTGACGAAACGCTTAACAAACACATCGCAGACCTTACCGAATTTCCCTGCACAATATGCTATGTGGAAGGTAACCATGATGATTATGAAAAACTGAAGGAATACGACATTGAAGAGTGGAACGGTGGAAAGGTTCAGCGTATTGCAGAAAATATATATCATCTTATGCGTGGAAATGTTTTTACCATAGAAAACAAGAAATTTTTCGCTATGGGTGGTGCTTTTTCTGACGGAAGGATAGAAGCGAACAAGGGCAGGATATGGTGGGATGATGAAATCCCCTCTGCTGAGGAATTTGACACTGCTGTATATAATCTGAAAAAGCATGACTACAAGGTCGATTATGTAATAACCCATACTGCACCGAAAACAATGATTCATCGTATGCGCAGGGAATTTCATCGCGAAGAAGACAGACTTACAGAATTTTTTGAATGGATATTCAGGGATTGTTCTTATAAATACTGGTTTTGTGGACATTTTCATTTTGATGAAACGTTCGAAGAATATAAATTTCATGTCATGAACAGAAATGTTATAAAGATAGAGTAGAAAATATTGCATCGGATTTCAGATAATGCTATAATTAATAAAATACAGGAGGCGTTAAGATAGTGGTATGAAAAAGCTGCTGATTGTGGAATCGAAGTGGCAAAAACTATCCTGAAAGAGATAAAAGATTCATAATCTTTTTTAAGCAGAATAAAATCACCTTATCCGGATTTTTACGGCTATCTATAAACCGAATAGAAATAATCAAGGGTACCCGAGCGAAAAACTCAGGTACCCTTATTTTTTATATTGCTATGAAAAGGAGTTTATTTTTTATCATTACATCCACAGCCTGATTTTTTCTTTGCACACTCTTTCGCATAGGGGCAACCTATACATTTCTGTCCACTTTTTTTGGCACGGTAAAGATAGAATATTATCCCACCGACAATGGCAATTAAGATAACGATAACAATAATATTTTCCATAATAAAATCCTTTAGTTTTTAAGTGCGTATTCTTCTTTGAGTTTTCTGTTTGTGTTTGCGATAATTATACCTATAATTCCTGCCATAACAAGAACTGCGATAAGTCCTGCTACTGCAGCCTTTACATTAAGAGGATCGCCTACAATGAGTGAACCTATTGTATAGATAAGGTATGAAACTGTATAGCCTGTTGCGAGCTGAAGACCTATTCCACCCCAGAGCCACTTTGCACTCTTCATTTCTGAGTTCATAGCGCCTATTGCAGCGAAGCAGGGAGGTGTATAGAGGTTGAACATAAGATAAGCGAGTGCCGCTACTTTTGTTATTGCCATGACGCCTGCAACTTCTGCGCCTGCGCCTTCCATAAGAACGAGTTCTTCTGTGTCGATAAGATTGTCAAGCCCTACAAAGCATACTGCGAGAGTTCCGACAACGTTTTCCTTTGCGATAAAACCTGTTATCGCTGCCGCCGCAAGCTGCCAGGAAAGAACGCCTACTATGGGAACGAGAAGATATGCAAAAGGTGATGCTATTGAAGCAAGGATTGAC
>JAZNQY010000069.1:0-19592 GCA_045590375.1 Oscillospiraceae bacterium
ATATCGAAGTTTCTGAAAACGGAAAGATAACAGATGTTCTTTATCTTTCAAACGGCGTTGATGACATAAAGTATCTCGGCTGGGACAGAGAGGAAAAAGAAAATAAGGGTGCTTTCATAGAAACCTTCCCCGAAGATTATGTTGATGACAAATATCTTTATATTGACGGAGAATTTGTTTTAAACCCTGATTATGTTTTACTTGAAGATGAGAATGTCGATTATGACGAAATCGCCCTCGACCACGAGTTCAGAATATCAATGCTTGAACTCGGTGTTTAAAACTTAAAAAATGAAAGGAGTGCTTATATATGTCAAGCACAGCAAAACTCTGTAAAAAGGTAATCGAAAAGGAAAAGCAGAAAGGAACTCTCAATGTAGACGAGATGACAGAAAAGCTCGATGTATTTCTTCTCAATGACAGAATTTCTGATGAAGAATACAACGAACTTATGGCGCTTATGACAGCGTAAAATCTTATGGAACAGAAAAGATTAACTCTGTATCTGAAAAAGCATCCCACAAATAAAAGAAAGAAAAAGTTTGAATTTATGCAGATAGTAGTTTTAATAACCTTGTTTCTTTCTTTTCTGTGGGTGACGCTTTCTTATGTCCTCGCGTTTCTCGAAAAGCCTGATACCTTAGAAAATCTTTCGGGCAGTGTTGCTTCTGTAACCATTGTTGCAATCTTGGGTTATTCGGGAACGAACTGCGTAAGAGCGTCGAGCTATAACAAATACAGAAGAAAGGACGGTGATGAGTATGGCGACGACACAACAGCAGAAGGAATTTCTTTCTCGGATTATCCCGTTAGCGAAAGCCGATATGAAGAAGACTAAAATTCTCGCTTCACTCACAATCGCACAGGCGATTTTAGAGTCGGGCTGGGGAACATCAGCACTCGCGAGAAAGAGCAATAACCTCTTCGGTATCAAGGGTAATGGCAAGAATTATAAAACCTTTGAATACATAAACGGAAAGCGAGTTGATATAGTCGATAGTT
The DNA here is from genome assembly GCA_045590375.1 of Oscillospiraceae bacterium. Classification (GTDB taxonomy): domain Bacteria; phylum Bacillota; class Clostridia; order Oscillospirales; family Ruminococcaceae; genus RGIG4131. The sequence continues at coordinate 1,003 of JAZNQY010000069.1, forward strand.
TTAAAGTTTATCCCGATTGGGAAACATCTGTTACTGACCATAGTGGACTTTTTCTTCGTCTTTCAAGGTATCAGAATCTTATCGGAGAAAGGGACTACAAAAAGGCTTGCAGAAAGGTCTATGAAGACGGTTATGCAACTGCGCCGAACTATACAGAAGCGCTCATAAAGATTATCGAGCAGTATAAACTCTATGAGCATGATTATGAAAACTGTATCGTTCAGTATGTTGTTGTGGCAGAGAGCAAGCCACTCACTATGCAGTCCTCGGACAACCTCATAAGAACGCTTAAAAAATACGGTATGACAGCCGTGAAGAAAGAGGTGCTTATTTAATTGAAGATAAACTGGAAGCAGAAACTCACATCAAGAAAATTCTGGGCTGCTGTCGTGAGTTTTGTAACAACAATCCTCATTGTTCTTAACTACTCTGAAATGGAAGTAGAGCAGGTCGCAGGACTTATCACAGCAACTGCATCTCTTATAGCCTACATTATCGGCGAAGGAATGGTTGACGCCAAGAGAGTGGAGGTTGAAAAAGAAGATGAACGAGGAGAATAAGAAGTGTCCCTGCGATACAGTCAGAGAACTTGAAAAGCAGGTAGACGAACAGAGAAGTCAGCTCGCAAAGGGCGAAACGCAGTTTGCAGTTATCAATACAAAACTCAATCTCATTATGGGTGTTTTGGGAACTGTCGGCGCTGCTCTTGTGGGTATTATCGTTAAGATGATGATTTCTGTTTAAACACAAACAGAAAAGGGTATCAGAATTTTCTGATACCCTTTATTTTTACGGAACAAATTAAATGCGATTACGCTTTTTTGGATGCGAGTTTTAAAATTCTTTCGATATTTTCTTCATCGGTTGTTTCGCTTCCGATGTGTGTTGAATGTGCGTTGTAAAGACCATGGAAATCCGAACCACCTGTTACAATGAGGTTGTATTTCTTTGCGATTTCAAGAATTCTTTCTCTCTGCTTTTCATCTGCTGTGTAGTGATAAGCTTCAACGCCATCAATCTTTCCTGCTGCAGCAAGTTCTTCTAAAAGCTCAAAGTTGTCATAATAAGCAGGGTGAGCAAGAATAGCAACACCTCTTGCTGAATGAATAAGGTCGATAGCAAAGTTTACATCGGGATATTCACGTTCAACAATGCAACTTCCTGTCTTGAGGTTGAAAAGTTCATCGTTGAGCTTTCCGTAGAAGTGTGTTGAATAGCCGTAGTCTATAAGTGCACGCATGATATGCTGTTTGAAGATGCTCTTACTTCCTGTTGCATATTTTGTAACACTTTCAACTGTTATGGGGTAACGTTCCATAACATTCTTTACCATCTGCTTTGCGCAATCTCTTCTGATTTCGCAGGATTTGAAACAAAGACCTTCAAGTCTGTCGGGTTTCTGAGGAGCATAGCAAAGGATATGTACCTTGCTCTGTCTTTTCTTATCCCATGTTGAAAGTTCAACTCCGGGGATTACTTTAACACCGTAACGGTCACCGAGAACGGGAGCTCTCGAAAAACTCGCCATGGTGTCATGGTCGGTAATGGAGATTGTATCAATACCTGTTCTTTTAGCCTGAGCAATAATATCCTCTATGCCGAGAGAACCGTCTGATAATGTGGTATGACAATGTAAATCGCCTTTCATAATTTGCCTCCTGATATATTCCGTTTGACTTTTTTATATTAAGTCCAACAATATTATACAGCAAAACTGACAAAAAATCAATAGTTTTGTCAAACTTTTTTGAATATTTTTAAGACATTAAAAAAGTTTGTTTACAAACCATATATTTTTTATCTCAAAAGTTTTCTTGTCAAGATAGGATAAAATACCACTTTCGGTAGTAAAATCAAATGTCAGTTTATAAGAACACAAAGCCTGTGTCTTTACAGAATATTCTCTGTTGACCTTATTTATGCCGTATTTTCCATCGCCCAAAAGTGGTGCACCGAGATGCGCAAGATGTGCTCTTATCTGATGAGTTCTTCCGGTTATAAGGTCAACATTCAAAAGACATAGGTTTCCTTTTCTTTTCAAAACTTCGTATTTTGTTATAATAGTCTTGTTATCGGGAGTTTTTTTATCGCTTATAAAAACCTTGTTCTTTGCTTCGTCTTTTTTAAGATACGCTTTTGCCGTATCTGAATTTTTCGGTGGAGGAGAAATCGTTACACAAAGATATTCTTTTTTAAGCTCTCTGTCCTTGATTTTCTGATTTAGTATACGTAAAGCCTCTGCATTTTTTGCTGATATTACAATTCCTTCGGTGTTTCTGTCAAGTCGGTTGCAGAGAGAGGGTGCGAAAGAATTTTCATTATCGGGATTATATTCGCCCTTTTCATAAAGATAATGCTTTATACGGTTTATGAGAGTGTCAACGGTGTTTTCGTCATCCTCATGAACAACCTCGCCACATTTTTTATTGACAAGCAGTATATTTTCATCTTCATAGACAATATCTATCTTTGAGGGAACAGAAAGAAATTCGTGTGAAACGCTTTTTGTTTCAAAGAATTCATCGTTGATATAAAGCTGTAAAATATCGCCTTCTTTGAGCCTTGTTGAGATTTCACATCTTTTTCCGTTGAGTTTTATTCTCTTTGTTCTTATGTATTTATATAAAAGACTTTTTGGCAGACTTTTAACCGCTTTTTCCAAAAACTTGTCAACTCTCTGATCGCTGTCGTTTTTGTTTATGATATATTCCTTCAATCGTTTCACCTCTTTTAAAACTATTCTACATTATAACGGCATTTTTTTCAAGGAGAAAACGATAAAAAATCCTTTACATTATATATGTATTGTGATATAATAGAATGTATGTTCTATTATGTCAGGAAAGAGGGTTGTTTTATGGCTGAGCGTTCTGTTCATGAAGGTCATCGTGAGAGACTGAGAAATAAGTTTCTTACAAACGGATTTGAGTCTTTTGAGGACCACGAAATTATCGAACTTCTTTTGTTCTATGCAATTCCAAGAGGTAATACCAACCCCATAGCCCACGACCTTATAAACCGTTTCGGGAATTTAAGAGGCGTTCTTGATGCTACCCCTGAAGAACTTGAAGGGATAAAAGGGCTCGGCAGTGCAGGAGTTACATTTTTCAAAGTAATGATAAGCGCGCTTAAAGAATATGAAATACAGAGCTCCGAATTCTTACAGCTTGACACGACAAAGAAACTGCGTGATTATTTTTCAAAGGATTTTATCGGTATAAAGAAAGAAGAAATTCATCTTGTAACGCTTGATGATAAGCTCAATCTCATAAACTGTCATATCGTTGCAAGAGGAGGGATAAGCACAGTTCCCGTCAATATAAGAAAAATGGTGCAGATGTGTATTGAAGACAACTCAGAAACCATAGTTTTAGCACACAATCATCCGATGGGAGAGGCGAAGCCATCGGCAGAAGATATAAGAGCGACAAAACATATCATGAAAGCACTTAAAGGAGTCGGGATTTTTCTTGCCGACCACATAATATGTTCACCGACAGAAAGTTATTCTATGTATGAAAGTGGATTTTTCTGTTTTGAAGAATAGAGGTTGATTTATGGATACATTCAGACTTGTTTCGCCCTATGAACCATCGGGCGATCAGCCACAGGCGATAGAAAGCCTTGTTGACGGAATAAACAAGGGTATGAAAGAACAGACACTGCTGGGCGTTACAGGTTCGGGAAAAACCTTTACAATGGCGAATGTTATTGCCAAAGTAAACAGACCTACTCTTGTCCTTGCGCACAACAAAATCCTTGCAGCGCAGTTGTGTTCTGAATTCAAGGAATTTTTTCCTGATAATGCAGTTGAATATTTCGTTTCATATTATGATTATTATCAGCCCGAAGCGTATATTCCTTCGACCGACAGTTATATAGAAAAAGACAGCGCTATAAACGATGAGATAGATAAACTCCGACATTCAGCAACCCTTGCCGTTGCCGAAAGAAGAGATGTCATCATAGTTGCTTCTGTTTCCTGCATCTACTCACTCGGTAGCCCTGAGGATTATCGTCATATGGTTATTTCTCTCAGAAAAGGTATGGAGATTTCAAGAGAAACACTTCTTGCAAAACTTGTTGAAGACCAATATGAAAGAAACGATGTCAACTTTGTGAGAAACAAGTTCAGGGTAAGGGGAGATGTTGTTGAAATATTCCCTGCTGGTTCTGCTGAAAACGCAATAAGAGTTGAATTTTTCGGTGATGAAATTGAAAGAATTTCAGAGATAAATGTTTTAACGGGAAAAATTCTGAATACCCTCAATCATGTTGCTATCTATCCTGCGAGTCATTATATTGTTGACAGAGCAAAGATGAAAAGAGCGACGGAAGAAATTTCAAAGGAACTTGAAGAAAGAGTAAAATTCTTTCAGAATGAGGGAAAACTCATTGAAGCACAAAGAATTGAACAGCGAACAAAATACGATATAGAAATGCTCGAAGAAATAGGATTTTGTAAGGGAATAGAAAACTATTCGAGAATACTCGCAGGTCGCCCTGCTGGAAGCACACCCTATTGCCTTTTAGACCATTTCCCCGAGGATTTTCTCATCATCGTTGACGAAAGCCATGTTTCACTCCCTCAGGTAAGGGGAATGTGGGGTGGTGACCACGGAAGAAAGAAAACTCTTATCGAATACGGTTTTAGACTCCCCTCGGCGTTCGATAACCGTCCACTCGACTTTGATGAATTCTATAACCATATCAATCAGGCGATTTTTGTAAGTGCAACACCGGGCGATTTTGAGAGGGAAAAATCTGCTCAGATAGTAGAGCAGGTTATTCGTCCGACAGGACTTGTTGACCCTGAAATTATCGTCAAACCAACTGAGGGACAGATAGATGACCTTGTTTCTGAAATAAATATAAGAGTTGAAAGAAACGAGAGAGTTTTAGTTACAACCCTCACAAAGAAAATGGCAGAGGATTTAACGGCTTTCCTTGAAAAACTCGATATCAAGGTAAGATATATGCATTTTGATATTGATACAATTGAGCGTATGGAAATAATCCGTGATCTTCGTCTCGGCAAGTTTGATGTTCTTGTCGGAATAAACCTTCTCCGTGAAGGACTTGACCTTCCCGAAGTTTCACTTGTAGCTATTTTAGACGCCGACAAGGAAGGATTCCTTCGTTCAGAAAGTTCGCTTATACAGACTATAGGCAGAGCAGCGAGAAACGCAGAAGGAAAGGTTATAATGTATGCTGACAGCGTTACAAGGTCGATGGAAAGGGCAATAACCGAAACCGAACGCCGTCGTGAAATACAGATAAGATATAACGAAGAAAATGGAATTGTTCCTAAAACGATTATCAAGGATATAAGAGATGTAATCGAAATAACGGGCAAGGAAGAAACCGAAAAGGAAGTAAAGAGAAAGCTTTCTCCGAAGGAAAAGGAAGACCTAATAAAAACACTTACCGAACAGATGAAAGAGGCTGCAAAACTGCTTGAATTTGAACATGCTGCTTTTCTTCGTGATAAGATTGCCGAACTCAAAGGCGAAAATGAAAACAAGAAAATAAAATTCTGAAAATGAAAGAAGATAAAAAATGAGAGAAAACAAAATCGTAATAAAGGGTGCGAGGGAACATAACCTCAAAAATATCGACCTTGAAATACCGAGAGACAGCCTTGTTGTTATGACGGGCGTTTCGGGCTCGGGAAAATCATCTCTTGCATTCGACACAATCTATGCCGACGGACAGAGAAGATATGTCGAAAGTCTTTCTTCATATGCGAGAATGTTTTTAGGTCAGATGGAAAAACCTGATGTTGACAGCATTGAGGGACTTTCTCCTGCTATATCCATCGACCAGAAAACGACCTCTAAAAACCCTCGTTCAACTGTCGGAACAGTAACCGAAATCTATGACTATCTTCGTCTTTTATATGCGAGAATAGGCATACCTCATTGTCCTGAATGTGGAAGAGAAATCAAACAGCAGACAGTTGACCAGATTGTTGATAAGATTATGCTTTATCCGGAGGGAACAAAACTTCAGCTTTTGGCACCCATAGTAAGAGGCAGAAAGGGCGAACATTTAAAAGAGTTTGAAAGAGCGAGAAAATCAGGATATGTAAGAGTCCGTGCTGATGGAAATATGTATGACCTTTCTGAAGAAATAAAGCTCGATAAAAATAAAAAGCATAGTATTGAAATTGTTGTTGACCGACTTGTTGTAAAAGAAGGTATACAGTCGAGACTTACCGACAGCCTTGAAACAGTTATGAATATTTCGGGTGGAATTGCAATAGTTGATATAATCGACGGAGAAGAAATGCTTTTTTCTCAGAACTATGCCTGCCCCGAACATAATATTTCAATCGAAGAACTTACCCCTCGTATGTTCTCATTCAACAATCCTTTCGGTGCTTGTCCCGAATGTACAGGTCTCGGAGCTTTTCAGAAGATAGACCCCGAACTTGTTGTTCCTAATAAAGACCTTTCTATCAAGGAGGGTGCTATCAAAGCGACAGGCTGGAATGTCAACGACGATAACAGTATTGCTATGATGTATTACAGGGCGATAGCTGAAAAATATGATGTTTCTTTAACAGAACCCGTAAAAAATATCCCTGAGGAGAAACTGAACATCTTTCTTTACGGAACAAAGGGTGAAAAACTGAATCTCCACAGAGTAACCTCTTTCAGTGACAGCACATATCAGGCTGCTTTCGAGGGTGTTATAACCAATCTTGAAAGAAGATACAATGAAAGTGGAAGCGACTATTCAAAAGAAGATATAGCAACTCTTATGAGAGAAGTAAAATGTCCTTGTTGTAACGGAAAGCGTCTTAAAAAAGAAAGCCTTGCCGTAACCGTCGGGGGAGTGGATATTATGAGACTCTGCGATATGTCGGTTAAGGCTATGTCAGACTTTTTTGCAAATCTTAAACTCACAAAAAGAGAAGAAATGATAGGCGAAAAGATTATAAAAGAAATAAACGCAAGACTCGGATTTTTAAATAATGTCGGACTTGATTATCTGACACTTTCACGCTCATCGGGAACCCTTTCGGGTGGCGAAAGTCAGCGTATCCGTCTTGCAACACAGATAGGCTCGGCACTTGTAGGCGTTCTTTATATCCTTGATGAACCGAGCATCGGTCTTCATCAGAGGGATAACGATAAACTCATAGCAACGCTCAAAAAACTCCGTGACGGAGGAAATACGGTTATCGTCGTTGAACACGATGAAGATACTATGCGTGCTGCCGATTATATCGTTGATATAGGCCCTAAAGCAGGTGTTCACGGTGGAGAGGTTGTCTGCGCAGGCGACCTCAAAAAGATAATGTCGTGTAAAGACTCTTTAACGGGACAGTATCTTTCTGGCAAGAAAAAAATCCCCGTTCCTGCTGTAAGAAGAAAAGGCAACGGGAATATTTTAAGCATTTACGGATGTGAAGAAAATAACCTCAAGAAAATAAATGTTCATATTCCTCTCGGAACAATGACCTGTGTAACGGGTGTTTCAGGCTCGGGAAAATCATCTCTTGTAAACGAAATTATCTATAAGCATCTTGCATCAAAACTTAACAGAGCGAAGATAAGACCGGGCAAGTTTGACTCAATGGAAGGTATTGAAAATCTCGATAAGGTTATAAATATCGATCAGTCACCCATAGGAAGAACACCACGTTCAAACCCTGCAACATATACGGGCGTTTTCACAGATATAAGAGAACTTTTTGCATCAACAAACGATGCTAAAATGAAAGGCTATACAAGTGGCAGATTTTCTTTCAATGTAAAGGGTGGAAGATGTGAGGCCTGTCAGGGTGATGGTATCATAGAAATCGAAATGCACTTTTTACCCGATATATACGTTCCTTGCGAAGTGTGTAAGGGTAAGAGGTATAACCGTGAAACTCTTGATATTCATTATAAAGGAAAATCTATCTATGATGTTCTTGAAATGACGGTTGATGAGGGAGTAGAGTTTTTTGCGAATATGCCTAAAATTTTACGAAAGCTCAAAACTCTTCAGGAAGTAGGTCTCGGATATATCAAGATAGGTCAGCCTGCAACAACCCTTTCGGGTGGTGAAGCGCAGAGAGTCAAACTTGCAACCGAACTTTCAAAAAGGTCAACAGGAAGGACTATTTATATTTTAGATGAACCGACAACGGGTCTTCATTCAGCAGATGTTCATAAACTGACAGAAGTTCTTCAGAGACTTGTTGATGGTGGAAATACCGTTCTTCTTATCGAGCATAACCTCGATATAATAAAAACCTCGGATTATCTCATTGACTTAGGACCTGAGGGTGGAGATAAGGGTGGAGAAATACTTATATGTGGAACACCCGAGGAAATTGCAGACTGCGAAAAATCCTATACGGGACAATTTCTCAAAAAAATCCTTTGATAAAATAAAATAATTGTTGATAAATAACAACAAAAAACTATTGACAACCCTAAAAATCTGTGTTATAATATCTATGCTAAAGGCATCGGGGTGTGGCGCAGATTGGTAGCGCGCTACCTTGGGGTGGTAGAGGCCGTGGGTTCAAGTCCCGTCACTCCGACCATAGCGAAAAGCAGAACGTCATCAGATGTTCTGCTTTTTTATTTTATCATAGGGGACTTGAATGGTGAGGTAGTGAATGACAGTCCGGTGGACTGTCAGAGCCGAGCCTGACCGAGCTCGCAGGCGAGAACAAGTCCCGTCACTCCGATCATAGTAAAAGTCGAAACATTGAAGAATGTTTCGACTTTTTTATTTTTATATACCAAAATAAAAAAACTCTGCTAAAAAAGCAGAGTCCGTGCCTTGTGTCTGAAAACAAAACTTCAAAGTCGACTTCAATAGTTGTATGTCATTCTGTTATATGTCCGCAGACGATATAACGCCCTGACACGCATACTATATTGTATATTTTTAAAATTAAAAATCCTTGAATCACTCTTGGATGAATTGAAGTTTGTTATTGTGTAATGCGTAACTTGAAAAGCGCAAAACGAAAAACGATGCTTGTCTGAAGAAATGAAGTATGAGTGTTACAAATATCTTAAGAAAGTCATTTGTGCTTTTATCCTCATTTTTTATGCAGCCTTACAGTTCATCTGCATCTGAACTGAAGTTACTCATCGGATTTGTTTTCAGACACAAGGCACGGCTTACGCCGTGGCGATGTGATTAAAGTTTATCCTGAAATTCGAGGGCAAGTTCTTCAAAGTCGGTGTTGACATTGAAAGGAGGAACATAGTCGACCTTTGCCGAAAGAAGAGCCTCGTCAATTTCGGTTGAAACTAAGTCTGCCTTTTCTGACAGTTCATTCATAAGTCGCTTTGTTTTGTTCCTGTCATAATTCAATGTAACTACTCGTTCGATGTCATAACGGAATGATGTCTGGTTACCTTCCTGATTGAAGCAGTATCCTGTTCCACCATTTCTTATGAGTGATTCATTCGAACGGGCACCTGAAAGTCTTCTCATTGCAAATGCAAGTTTCTGTCTTAATGAGTTGTTGATTGCCTGACCGTCTATGTCGATAGCGAGGTTTCTTTTCGTTTCAACGATAGCAGCAGTCAGCTTTTCCTTTTCGCTGAGCAGGAACATTCCAAGGTCGATGACACATTCGGGCTTTTCTATTGCAGGATATTCGCTGGTTATCTTTGTTGTCTTTTCGTTTTCCTGTTCGGGATTTGCTTTTTTGCGAAGATGTCTTTCTGTTACTTCAAGCATGTTATCAGTGTTTCCCATAAATTCGAGAGTTGTATCGATGAGTGATGAAAGTTTGTTCTGATAACGGAAAGCTTCTTTTAAATTCATAGTGATTTCCTCCCTTTGTTCTTAAAATCTGTGTTGTTTGTTTCTGTATCCTTATCATACACCATACAGGGAGGGCTGTCATTAAACTTGTGGTTTAATTCAGGCAGCATATAAAACAGCAACATCCTTGTTGCATTCAACAAGGATGTCGTCAATCGAAGTATTGAATAGTCTGCTTAATGCGAACAGATTGTCTACCGATGGTAAAGACTGTCCCCACTGCCACTTGTAAATTGCCTGTGGTTGCTCGAATCCGAAGAAATCCTGTAAATCTCTTACAGAATAGCCTTTTTCGAGACGGAGTTCGTAAATTCTTTTTCCTGTTTCTTTAAGGTCGATTGTAGGGAAAAGGGTAGTCAACATATAAATTCCTCCTTTTAAAAAATAACGGACGAATGCGTATTATCGGTTTCAATCCTTCTGCTGTATTTCGTTTTTTGTCATAACTTTTATTTTTCTTCGGGCTGTCCTCCTGTTGGCTGTTTTGTATTTTACCCAGCCGTTATGATTAAAAGTCCAGCAAGCGTATTTTCGGTCAAATTCATCTTCGTATGATAGTTTTTTATAATATCCTTTCTGCATACCAAGTCCTCCTACACCGTCAGTAATATTTCATTGTATATCATTTGTTTTGCATTGTCAATATCCTTTGAAAATATTTTTCTCACTTATCTATAAATCACAGAATATAAAAGACTCTGCCATTTATGACAGAGTCTTTTTAATTAATACACCATCTTTTCTAAAAACCATCTTCCGTCTTCGCTTTTAAGCATTTTAAGATGAAGTTCTGAAGGATTGCCGTTTTCTGTAACTGTAACAGTAATATCAGCAGTGTTTTTTGTATAGTCAACGAGCTTTACTGTGTATCCCGAAAAATCCTTTGTGTATGTAAGATCGGGCGATGCGATTGTTTTGCAGAGCTGACCGTTTGCTTCGAAATAACGGGGCGTTTCGCCGACTTTCATTCCGAGAATTCTTGATGCTTCATCGGGGATGTAAGTTCCTTCAATGAAAGTTTTAAGTGCATTGTAATCAGCGAAAACAGATGTATCACAAGGAACAGTTCCCTCGGGATAATCATCATAGCTGAACTCACTTTCAGGCTTCGGAGGAAGCTGTGCTATCATAAAGTATGTAACAGCGTCGAAATTATTTTCTGTTAAAGTAACAGCCGATGCCATAATTTCTTCAGCCTGTTTTTTTGATGATGATGTTGAAACGAGAATTACTGCAACAACTGCGACTATCGCAACGGCAGCACCTGCTATTAAAATTTTGAATGCCTTTGGCACAAAAACAACTCCTTTATTTTCTCTTGAAAAGAATTCCTATTGTGTTAGGACCACAATGTGATGCGACAGTACAACCTGCGTCTGTTTCGATTATTTCATCAAATTTGCAGTATTTAGGAATTTCTGCTTTGACAACTTCAACAAGTTCTTTGTCGCTCGGTGAATGAGTAACAAATATACGGTCTGTCTGAATATCTGTTCTTCCTTCAAGACGGTCCTTAACATATTGTTCGGCAACTTTTGCCATATTGCCTCTGTATTTCTTTCCTACTCCCATTTTTCCGTCTTTTACTTCAATACACGGGTGAAGTGAGAGAAGATTTGCACCGAGTGCTGTGAGTGCTGAACACCTTCCGCCTCTGCGAAGATAATCGAGTTTTTCTATGAAGAAACTTGCTTCGACTTTTTTTGCAAGTTCTTTCATAGCAGAAACTATCTCTTCGGGGGAAGCGCCGTTTTCTGCCATTTTTGCAGCTTCAACAACTATATGTCCGCTTCCTGTCGAAAGGTTACGGCTGTCAACAGGATAAACCTTTCCGACCGTTTCTGCGGCGATAAGGGCATTCTGATGACAACTTGAAAATTCCGAACTTATGTTTATATGTATTATTGCATCGCATTTCTTTTTTATTGTTGTAAAATAATCTATATAGTCGCTTGTGTTTACGGCAGCTGTTGAAACCGAACCACCGGTTTTGTCAACAAAATCAAAAACATCCTCGGGTGAAATGTCAACACCATCCATAAGGGACTTTTCATCCTCAACTATATAGAGTGGGATAATATCAATGTTGTATTTTTCTATCATCTCACGACTGAGGTCGCATGTGCTGTCAGCAGTGATTTTTATGTTCACCTTTAAAAACCTCTTTTCCCTATATATAATAAAGGTATCATTTCTACAATTATATCATAGTAAAAATGGTTTTGCAATAGTCAAATTTGGTTGACATTATTTTTGTCGGGTGGTATAATATTCTTTGATTTATATTATTATCGGTATGGAGGATTATATATGAAAAAGGTCGGATTTGATAACGACAGATACCTTAAACTTCAGTCTGAACATATCAGGGAAAGAATAGCAAAATTCGGTGGAAAACTCTATCTTGAATTCGGTGGAAAGCTTTTTGACGATTATCACGCATCAAGAGTTCTTCCCGGATTTAAACCCGACAGTAAATTACAGATGCTTTTACAGCTTAAGGATGATGCCGAAGTTGTTATCGCGATAAATTCAGGAGATATTGAAAAGAACAAAATCAGAGGGGATTTAGGTATTACCTATGATACCGACGTTTTAAGACTTATCGCTGCATTCAGAGGAGTAGGTCTTTATGTAGGAAGCGTTGTTCTCACTCAGTATGCAGGACAGCAGACAGCCGACCATTTCGCAAAGCGACTTGAAGGAATAGGTGTTAAGGTCTATAAACATCATCACATCGAAGGCTATCCTTCAAACCTTCAGCAGATACTCAGCGAAGAAGGCTTCGGAAGAAACGACTACATAGAAACAACAAGAAAACTTGTTATAGTTACAGCTCCCGGTCCCGGAAGCGGAAAAATGGCAACCTGCCTTTCACAGCTTTATAAAGACCATCAGAGAGGGGATGTTGCAGGATATGCGAAGTTTGAAACATTCCCTATATGGAATATTCCTCTAAAACACCCCGTAAATATCGCTTATGAAGCTGCAACAGCCGACCTTAACGACGTCAATATGATAGACCCTTTCCATCTTGATGCTTATGGTGTGAAGGCTGTAAACTACAATCGTGACGTTGAAATTTTCCCCGTTCTCAATGCTATGTTTGAGAGAATTTTCGGTGAATCTCCTTATAAATCACCCACAGATATGGGTGTTAATATGGCAGGAAACTGCATTGTTGATGATGATGCTGTATGCGATGCTTCCAATCAGGAAATTATAAGAAGATACTATCAGGCTCTCTGTAATGACCGTCAGGGCAGGGAATCGAAAGAAGAAATCTATAAGCTCGAACTTTTGATGAACAAGGTTGAGATTACAACAGAAAACAGAAAGGTTGTTGCTGCTGCGCTTTCAAAAGCAGAGGCAACAGGTGAGCCTGCTGCTGCAATAGAATTCCCCGACGGAGAAATCATAACAGGAAAAACATCAGAACTTTTAGGCGCATCATCTGCTATGCTGATAAATGCTCTGAAAAAACTTGCAGGTATTCCTGATGAGGCACTTCTCATCTCTCCCGAAGTAATAGAACCTATACAGAAACTCAAAACAGAGCATCTAGGAAACCGTAATCCAAGACTTCATACAGACGAAGTTCTTATAGCGCTTTCAATCTGTGCTGTTACTAATCCTACTGTTCAGAAGGCGATGAACGAACTTCATAAGCTTTCGGGATGTGAAGTCCATTCAAGCGTTATCCTTTCTCATATAGATGAAAATGTGTTCAAGAAGTTAGGTATAAACCTTACATGTGAACCTAAATATCAGGAAAATAAATTCTATCAGAACTAACAGATATTGCCGTATGATTTTTGTCATACGGCAATTTATTTATCCTACACAAATTGAATATAGTTAAAATATGAATTAACTGACATTAAGTTCAAATAATAAAATCAGGGGCTGTTTTTTGTTGACATTATACAAAAAAAGTGTTAAAATACTTAACAGTTGTCTGCTTAATGCCGATGTTAGTAAATTAACAATGTTTATTTGAGCAGGATACACAGAAGTGAGGTTTAAAAGATGAAGATAATTGGTACGGGTGCTTATGTCCCCGAAAAAATCGTTACAAACGATGACCTTAGCACAATGGTCGAAACATCAGATGAATGGATTGTTCAGCGAGTAGGAGTAAAGGAAAGAAGAGTTTCGGTGAACGAAACAGCTGCCGATTTCGGAGTAAAGGCTGCAAAGAAAGCCCTCGAATCAGCAGGTATCTCAGCAGAAGAACTTGACCTTATCATAGTTTCTACAATTACAGGAGAAACACTCTGTCCTACAACTGCCGCTATAATACAGAAAGAAATCGGTGCTACATGTCCTGCTTTCGATATGCAGTCAGCTTGTAGTGGATTTATGTTTGCACTTGACACAGCAGACGCATTTATTTCAAGAGGACAGGGATATAAGAAAGTCCTCGTTATAGCAACAGAAAGAATGAGCAAGATCATCGACTGGACAGACCGTTCAACATGCGTTATCTTCGGTGACGGTGCCGGTGCTGCAGTTGTTACTGAAGGTGAAGGTTATCTTGCATCAAGCCTCTTTACAAAGGGTGATGAAGAAGTTTTATTCATTCCTTCATGCACAAAGAATTCACCTTTCTATGAAAACGAATATGCCGATACAAAGGTATTTATGAACGGCTCTGAAACATTCAATTTTGCCGTTAGAAAAATCGTTGACGATATAAAGGAAGTTGCTGAAAAAGCAGGAATTGAAATTTCAGATATTGATTATGTCGTTCCGCATCAGGCTAACATAAGAATTATCTCTTATGCCTCAAAGCGACTCAAACTCCCTATGGAAAAATTCGTTGTCGATATTGACAAATACGGCAACACATCGTCTGCAAGTGTTCCTATTGCTCTTGACGACCTCGCAAGAGAAGGAAAACTTAAAGAAGGCGATATAATAGCTATGTGTGCATTCGGTGGAGGTTTATCATCTTCAGCGTGCATTATAAAATGGTCAAAATAATTTTTAGGAGGAACCCAAAATGACAGAAAGAATTATCAAGGTAATCGCAGCTCATCTCGAAATGGACGAAAGCGAAATCACAGAAACAACAACATTCGAAGATCTCGGTGTAGACTCTCTCGACGCTGTTGAAATCATGATGGAACTCGAAGACGAATTCGGCGTAGAAGTTAAGGCTGAAGAAGCTGGCAAGTCAGTTAAGGAACTTGCTGATTACCTCGGCGCAAAGCTCGGCTAAGATAAAAAAATCACCGCACAAGGCCTTTAGGGCTTTGTGCGGATTTATCGGTCGAAAATTATGATTTTAACGAAAAACGGTCATTTTAAGGCTGTTTATATATAAACTGAAAGGAAGTAACGGGATATGATAAAATCGTCAATTTGCGAACAGATAGGCATAAAGTATCCTATTTTTCAGGGGGGAATGGCTCGTGTATCAGACGGTGCACTCGCTGCTGCAGTTTCTGAAGCAGGTGGACTTGGTATAGTTTCTGCTGCAAGTGGAGATGTAAATCAGGTAGGCGCAGAACTTGATATCGCGAGAAAACTCACAGACAAGCCCATAGGCGTGAATGTGATGCTCAGAGGGGAAAATATCGAGGCTCTCGCAAAACTTATTGCAGAGAAAAAACCTGCTGTTGTAACAACAGGCGCAGGCAATCCCGAAAGATATATGGATATGTGGAAAGCAGCAGGAATAAAGGTTATTCCCGTTGCAGCATCGGCATCTTTTGCAAAGATTTTTGAAAGAGCAGGTGCTGACGCTGTCGTTGCCGAAGGTTGCGAATCAGGCGGACATGTAGGCGAACTCACAACAATGGCTCTCGTTCCTCAGGTGTGTGACGCTGTTTCAATTCCCGTTATCGCTGCAGGTGGTATTGCAGATGGCAGAGGTGCCGCTGCTGCGTTTATGCTTGGTGCACAGGGCATTCAGATAGGAACAAGATTTCTTGTAGCTGCTGAATGTGGTGCTATAAGCAGAGTATATAAAGAAAAGGTGCTTAAAGCATCAGATACATCAACAATCGTTACAGGAAAAAGACTCGGACATCCTGTAAGAAGTATCAAGTCTCCTTTCTCAAGAGAATATGCGAAACTTGAATACACAACAATTTCAAACGATGACCTCGAACAGTTTGCAGTAGGTTCACTCGCTGCTGCTGTAAACGGTGATGAAAAGAAAGGCTGTTTCCTTGCAGGACAGATTGCTGGTCTTGTAAATAAGGAACAGACTTGTGCTGAAATAATAAAGGAAATTTTTGAAGAAGCAGAAACACTTCTCAAAGGAGGCGCAGAATGGGTAAGATAGCATTTGTATTTGCAGGACAGGGAGCGCAGTATAGTGGAATGGGTAAGTCGCTCTATGAAACATCAGACGCTGCAAAGAAACTTTATGATATGGCTGAAGAAATCAGAAACGGAACAATGAAACAGTCTTTTGAGGGAACAGCAGAAGAACTCAAAATGACAGAAAACACTCAGCCCTGCCTTTTTTTAGTTGACCTTGCATCAGCACTTGCTCTCAACGAAAAAGGCATCAAGGCAGATGCAGTTGCAGGTTTCTCACTCGGTGAAATCGCAGCTCTCGCTTATGGTAAGGCTTATTCTTATGAAGACGGCTTCAAGATTGTATGTGAAAGAGGAAAGCTCATGGGCAACTCTTCAACAGGCGAAGAAACAGCAATGTGTGCAGTTTTAAAGCTTGAAAGAGAAGATGTTATAAACCTCGCTTCAAAATACGAAAAGCTCTATGCTGTAAACTATAACTGCCCCAAGCAGACAGTTGTTTCAGGACTCAAGAGCAGCATTGATAAATTCTCAGAAGAAGTTTCAGCCAATAAGGGAAGATGCGTTCCTCTCGCAACAAGTGGCGCATTCCATTCGCCCTTCATGAAGGATGCTTCAGATAAGTTCAATGAATATCTTAACGGATTTGACATTAAACTTCCCGAAATTCCCGTATATTCAAACCCCACAGCAAAGGCTTATGAGGGAGATGTTCTTTCAACACTTTCTCAGCAGATGTGCAGCCCTGTAAAGTGGGAAGATACAATAAACAATATGATAGCAGACGGCTTTGATACATTCATCGAAGTCGGCGCAGGAAAGACACTCAGTGGTCTTATAAAGAAGATTTCAGCAGATGTTAAGGTTTATAATGTTGACTCAGCTGAAACACTCGAAGAAACCGTAAAGGCGGTGAAAGAGAATGCTTAACGGAAAAGTTGCCGTTGTAACAGGTGGTTCAAGAGGAATAGGTGCAGCAGTTGCTGAGGCTATGGCTAAAAATGGTGCTGACGTTGCTGTTATTTACAGAGGTAGCAAGGAAAAGGCTGAAACTCTCTGTGCTAAAATCACAGAAGAATATAAGGTAAAAGCAAATTGCTATGCCTGTGATGTTGCAGTCACAAAAGACTGTGCAGATACAGTTGCTAAGATTATAGAAGATTTCGGTGGAGTTGACATTCTCGTAAACAACGCAGGTATCACAAAGGATAATCTTCTTATCTCAATGAGCGAAGAAGATTTCGATGCTGTAATCGATACCAACCTTAAAGGCGCATTCAATATGATTAAGGCGTGTGCAAGAAACCTCATAAAGAAAAAAGCAGGAAAGATAATCAATATCTCATCTGTTTCAGCACTTATAGGAACAGCAGGTCAGGCAAATTATGCAGCATCAAAAGCCGGTCTTATAGCGCTTACAAAAACAACAGCAAGAGAACTTGCTTCAAGAGGAATAAACTGTAATGCAATTGCCCCAGGATTCATCACAACAGATATGACAGAATCCCTTGAAGACAAATATCTTTCATCAATCCCACTCAAAAGAGCAGGAAACCCCGAAGAAGTTGCATCACTTGCAGTATTTCTTGCAAGCAGTAATGCAGATTACATCACAGGCGAAGTTATCCGTATAGACGGTGGACTCGCTATATAACAGGAGGAAATCATGAGAAGAGTAGCAGTAACAGGACTTGGAGTAATATCTCCCGTAGGTAACGATGTCAAGACATTCTGGGAAAGCCTTGTAAACGGCAAGAACGGAATTGATTTCATCACAAAGTTTGACACAACAGATTTCAAGGCAAAACTCGCAGGTGAAGTTAAGGATTTCGACCCTTCACCCTATATGGATAAATCAGAAGTAAGAAGAAGCGATATGTTTGTAAGATACGCAATAGCAGCAGCTTCTCAGGCAGTATGGGAATCAAAGATTGAAGGCAATATTGACCCCGAACGTTTCGGTGTTTACTTCGGTTCAGGCATCGGTGGATTTGATACAATGACAGCAGAACACGATAACTACCTCGCAAAAGGACCTTCGAGAGTTTCACCTCATTTCATCACAAAGATGATTTCAAATATGGGTGCAGGTAATATTGCTATAAAGTTCAACGCAAAGGGCCCCTGCCTTTCATTCACAACAGCTTGTGCAACAGGTTCAACAGCACTCGGTGAAGCTTACAGAGCGATAGCAGGTGGTTATGCTGACGCTATCATCGCAGGTGGTGTTGACGCAGCTATCTGCCCTCTCGCAGTAGCAGGTTTCTCAAACCTCACAGCACTCAGCGAAAGCACAGATAAGGACGCTGCATCAATTCCTTTTGATAAGAGAAGAAACGGTTTCGTAATCGGTGAAGGCGCAGGTGCAATAGTTCTTGAAGAATATGAACACGCAAAGGCAAGAGGAGCATTTATCTATGCTGAAATGTGTGGATACGGAAGCACATGTGACGCTCATCACGTTACAGCTCCCGATGATTCAGCATCAGCATCATCAAAGGCTATAAGAGATTGTCTTACAGAAAGTG
>JAZNQY010000070.1:0-21977 GCA_045590375.1 Oscillospiraceae bacterium
AGCATAAAATCACATGATAAATTATACAATATACAACAAAAAAAGTCAAGTTAAAGATGCAAATATTTTGCGTTAAACAGTAGATATTTGATTTGAATTATGATATAATAATTATTGTATTTTATTTTACAGGAGTTGGTAAAATGTCGATAACATTCAATAAAGATTGCCTTTTTGACGGAATAGACTTTTTTTCTATAGTTGATAAGCGTTTCAAAACAAATTTGATTTCTATATGGCTTATTGATAAACTTTCTGAAGAAAATGCACCTTCCAATGCGCTTTCTATGTCTTTTATATCAAAATGTAACAAAAAATATCCTGATATGACATTATTGAATAAAAAATTATCATCACTTTATGGTGCGAATTTATCCGGAACAACATCAAAAGTCGGTGATAATCAGTTTATGATGCTTGGAGTTTCTTGCATCGCTGATAAATATGCACTTAATTCAGAAAAACTGACACTTGAATCTGTGGATATTCTTATGGATTGTCTTCTGGAACCTAACGTTGAAAATGGTGGATTTTCTGAAAAATTATTCGCTCCTGTGAAGCAGGAACTTCTTGATGATATAGATGCAATCATAAACGACAAAAGAAATTATGCACTTATGAAAACATCTAAAATAGCGATGAAGGGTGAACCTTCGGCGATAAGATCTTGTGGTGAAAGGGAATATGCAGAAAAAGTAGATGCTGTATCTGCGTATAACAGATATACAGAGCTTCTGAAAACATCTGAAATAAAGATATTTTTTGTTGGTTCTGAATCACCTGACGAAGTAAGGAATAGGGTGAAAGAACGAATTTCTGTTGTTGACAGAAGTTTTAATGGTAAAACTTCTTCTGCCTTCAGCCCTGCAAAAGCCGAACCCGTTTACGAAACAGAATTTTTGGATGTTATGCAGAGTAAAATGGTTATGTCATTCAAATGCAGTGATACAAATAGTCACGCCGTAAGACTTATGACTGCTATATTCGGTGCAACACCATTTTCAAAACTTTTTGTGAATGTGCGCGAAAAGATGAGTCTTTGTTATTACTGCGCAGCAAGATATGATGAAATAAAAGGTATTCTTAATGTTGACAGTGGTGTTGAACAAGAAAACATAGAAAAAGCAAGAGAAGAAATTCTTAATCAGCTTGAAAGTATGAAGAAAGGTGAATTTACTGATGAAGAAATGAATAATTCACTTCTCAGTCTTGTCAATGCTGCTAAATCGATGAATGACAGTGCTGCTTCACTTGCTTCTTGGTATCTCAAACAAGATATTATCGGAACGAATTATTCTCCTGAAGAAGAAATAGAACATCTCAGGGCAGTCACAAAAGATGATATCATCAAAGCAGCTTCTTCGCTTACTCTTGATACTGTTTATGTCCTTACAAAGAAAGGGGATGAATGATTTATGGATAAGAAAATTATTAAAAACGATCGTGTAGGCGAAAAATACTACTGTATAAATCATCCCAGTGGACTTACTGTTCTTGTATGGGAAATGGATAATTATTCAACTACTCATGCTTTGTTCGGAACAAAATATGGTTCTATCAATACAAAATTCAAAACGGATGAAGATGCCGATTATGTTTCCGTTCCTGAAGGAATAGCACACTACCTGGAACATAAATTATTTGAAAATGAAGATTGTGATGTATTCAGTCTTTATGCAAAAACGGGTGCTTCGGCCAATGCATATACTTCTTTCGATAAAACCTGTTATCTTTTTAGTTGTACAGATAACTATGAAGAATCTCTCAGGATACTTCTTGATTTTGTTCAGAAACCATATTTCACAAAAGAAACGGTTGAAAAGGAACAAGGAATCATCGGACAGGAAATAAGAATGTATGAAGATGATCCGAATTGGCGTGTATTTTTCAACATGCTTATGGGGGTTTATCACAACCATCCTGTAAGAATAGATATTGCCGGAACTATTGAAAGCATAGCTGAAATAGATGCAGACCTTCTTTATAGGTGCTATAATACATTCTATAATCTCAATAATATGTACCTCTCAATAGCAGGAAATGTAAATGTTGACAAAGTTATAGAAATATGTGATGAAATGCTTAAACCCTGCAAAAATCAAAATCTTGAAACTGTTTTCGAAGAAGAACCTGAAACTGTTTTTGAAAGAGAAACTGTTCAGAATCTTGAAGTAGCAACACCTCTTTTTAATATAGGATTCAAGGCAAAATCAGAAAACGGAAGAGCGGGACTTAAAGCTGATATAGAAACGAATATAGTTCTTGCTTTGCTTGCTGATGATAGTTCTCCACTTTACAAGAAAATGTTTGATAAAGGTCTTATAAATTCCAATTTTGGAACAGAAGTTTTTAGTGGTGATGGATTTTTCTGTTCGATTTTCGGTGGAGAAAGCAGAAATCCTCATGAAGTTCTTTCTGAAATAATTTCTGAGATTGAAAGAGTAAAGATTGAGGGGTTTGATGAAGAACGATTTGAAATAATTAAAAAATCATATTATGGTTCGCAAATCAGGGGATTCAATAACGTAGAATCTGTTGCAACGCTTATGATAAATTCATATATGTCTGATGTTATTCCTTTTGATACAGTAGAAATTGTTGCTGAAATTACTATTGAAGATATTAATAAGAGACTATTCTCACAGTTTAATACTGAAAATTATACAATTTCTGTTATCAATCCGATAAAATAGACGAGGAGGAGCTGACATAATGGAGAACTTTGTTTCTTTCCCTAAGTTAGGGATAACGTTGGATATAGATCGTGTTGCATTTAAAATTTTCGGATTTGAAATGCATTGGTATGCAATTATAATTGCTATAGGAATGCTTTTGGCACTTTTTTACTGCTTTTCTGTGATGAAAAGATTTGGTATTAGTTCCGATAGGGCGATAGATGTCGTTTTTGTAGGTCTTGTTGGTGGAATTCTTGGTGCGAGAACTTACTATATTATTTTCGATGATGGACTTACCTTTGCTGATTTCTTTAACATAAGAGGTGGAGGTCTTGCCATTTATGGCGGTGTTATAGGTGCTTTTTTATGTGCATTTATAACTGCAAAAATAAGAAAAGTAAGATTTGCTCCTTTTGCTGATGTTGCAGCGATCGGGTTTAC
The DNA here is from genome assembly GCA_045590375.1 of Oscillospiraceae bacterium. GTDB lineage: Bacteria > Bacillota > Clostridia > Oscillospirales > Ruminococcaceae > RGIG4131. Next base: position 3,117 of record JAZNQY010000070.1, read on the forward strand.
TATAGGCCAATCAATAGGCAGATGGGGGAATTTCATAAATCAGGAAGCTTTTGGTGGACCTACCAATCTTCCTTGGGGAATGACAGGAAACATTATCGAACTCTCTGTTGGAGATGTTTATTCTTCATCATACACAATGGTTCATCCATGCTTTTTATATGAGTCTTTATGGTGTGCTGTGGGATTTGTGATTCTTCATTTTCTTTCTAAAAAGAGAAAATTCGATGGACAGATTTTTCTTACGTATGTAGCTTGGTATGGGTTAGGAAGATTCTTTATTGAAGGGCTGAGAACAGATAGTCTTATGTTCGGAAGACTCAGAGTTTCTCAGGTTTTAGCAGGACTTTGCGTTATTGTTTCTATAGCCCTTATTCTTTCTAATTTTCAGAAAATAAAGCGTTCGGGAGTTCCTGCTATTCTTTATGTTGATACTGAAGAGTCAAAAAAACTTATTGCCGAAGAAGAAGCAAAAGAAAAGAAAGAAAAGATCAAGAAAGATAAAAAAGAAGAAATTAAAGAAGAAAATACAGAAAATTCGGAGGAAAATAATAATGGCGAAAATAATTGATGGAAAGGCAGTTTCTGCTGCCGTTAAGGAAGATGTTAAAAAAGAGGTTGAAGCACTTAGGGTCAGTGGTGTTGAGGTAGGACTTGCTGTTGTGATTGTTGGTAATAATCCTGCTTCAAGAGTATATGTGAACAATAAGAAAAAAGCTTGTGAGGCTTGTTCTATAAATTCTTATGAATATGCACTTCCAGAAGAAACAACAGAGGAAGAACTCCTTTCACTTGTAGAAAAACTTAACAATGATGATATGGTTGATGGGATACTTGTTCAGCTTCCACTGCCTTCACAAATCGATGAACATGCTATCATTGCAGCAATTTCTCCTGAAAAAGATGTGGATGCTTTTCATGCTGAAAATGTTGGTAAAATAATGATTGGTGATTATAATTTCCTTCCTTGTACTCCTGCCGGAGTTATGGAACTCATTCATAGTACAGGTGTTACTGTTGAAGGGAAAGATTGTGTAGTAATCGGAAGAAGTAATATTGTGGGAAAACCTATGGCTATGCTTTTACTTCATGAAAGCGGAACTGTTACAATTTGTCATTCAAGAACTAAAAACCTTGCAGATATATGCAAGAGAGCAGATATTCTTGTTGCTGCAGTAGGAAGGGCAGACTTTGTAACTGCTGATATGGTCAAAGAAGGAGCAATTGTAATAGATGTCGGAATGAACAGAAGAGACGATGGAAAACTTTGTGGCGATGTCAAATATGATGAAGTTTTCGAAAAGGCTTCATACATAACTCCGGTTCCTGGTGGGGTAGGTCCTATGACAATAGCGATGCTTATGAAAAATACTCTTACTGCTGCTAAAAGAAAAATAGGAAAATAGTGATAAAAACACCTCTTTATTGGTAATACTGATAAAGAGGTGTTTTTATGTGGAAAAGATTTATGGTTATATTTGCTGTTATGTCTATAGCGTTTTCATATCTTTATATGAAACTTTACAGCATTGCTACAAATAGTGAATACAAAAATACTGCTATTTCTCAGGGAAGATATATTCTTGTTTTGAATAAAACTTACGGAACTATTTATGACAGAAATATGATTCCGTTGAATAATAATTCGTATAAGTATATAGCAGCAGTAAATCCAACAGAAGAGGGAATTTCTCATATTCAGAAATACGCTGTTGATACTGATTGCGATTATAACGAAATGATAGATGGATTACCATTTCTTTGTGATGTTTCTGAAAATTGTACTGATATATCTGATGTTAAAGTTTTTAAAGTTATAGACCGAATTCCTGATTATCAGACAGCCAATCATCTCATAGGTTATACAATGGACAATACAGGAGTTAGTGGATTGGAATATTCATTTGATTATATTCTCAGAAATGAATGCTTAGTAGAAAAAGCAGTTTTTGAAATAGATGCCAACGGAAATGTATTAGAAGGTTCTGATATAAAGTATGAAAGAGAAAATAAAGGCGAATTTGCAATTATAACTACGATAGATAAAGATATACAGTTTATTTGTGAATCTGCAGGAAAAAACATAGAAAAAGGGGCAATTGTTGTTATGACTCCTGATGGCGAAATACGTGCTATGGCAAGCTTTCCTACTTTTGCTGTAAATAATCTTGAAGATAGTCTTGATGATGAAAATTCTCCGTTTATTAACAGAGCGTTGTTAAGTTATAATGTCGGTTCTATTTTCAAACTTGTAACAGCAGCTGCGTATATAGAACAGAATGGAAAAAGTGATTTTTTATACAACTGCGAAGGTTATACGGACATAAAAGGAAAAATATTCAGATGTCATAATCGTTCAGGTCATGGAGAACTTAATATGTCTGAAGCTATGAAAGAATCGTGTAACACTTATTTTATTGAATTGTCAAAAGAACTTGATAATGATAAGTATGTAAAGATGGCACAGAAATTGGGATTTGGTGAAAAAATATATCTTGCAAATGGTATTGGCTCATACTCTGGAACTATCCAAAATGAAGGTGATTTGGAAATACCTGCTGAAAAAGCAAATATGTCTTTTGGTCAGGGAAAACTGACAGCAACTCCTCTGCAAATTGCTAAAATGACTGCAATAATTGCGAATAATGGTTTGTCTTGTGAAATAAATCTGATAAAAGGAGTTGTGGAAAACGAAAATATATCATATAAAACAAAAAATAAACCTGAAAGAGTCATAGATTTCGAAACATCCTATCAGTTAAGAAATTTTATGGAGTATTCTGTAAATAACGATGTATCAAATGCAAAACCATCAAATACAACTGCATCTGGGAAAACGTCGACAGCACAGACCGGCATTTTTAATGAGAATGGTGATGAGATTTTACAAGCCTGGTTTACAGGATATTTTCCTTCGGATAATCCAGAATATATAGTTACGGTATTTGTTGAAGATGGGGAAACGGGAAACGCTTCGGCAGCTCCAATTTTTAAAGAGATAGCAGAAAAAATTACAATACTTGAAAAAGAACAGATTGCAGAAAGAGTTTATAAGAAATAATTTGTTAAAATTTGTTGACATTTGTTTATCATAGGTATATAATAAATATGTATATTTTTAAAGGCTGTGACGTGAATAACCGAATTTTTACACATACAAAGAGAGGAAACATTTGGTGGAAGTTTTCTATGTGTTTTTCGGGTGCTACCACCGAGCCCTGCAGATAAAAACTGTGGCGTATTTCTGCGTTAAAGAATTGAGTGGCGATATTTTATCGCAATTTGGGTGGTACCACGGAACTTTGCCTTCGTCCCAAGAAAGAGTTATTCTTAGGGGCAAGGCTATTTTTATTTTTGAAAGAGGTAATAGAAATGAAATGGACAGGACTTAACGATCTCAGAGAAAGCTATCTCAAGTTTTTTGAAAGCAAAGGTCATTTGAGAATGGAATCAGCTCCTCTTGTTCCTCAGGGAGATAATTCAATTCTTCTTATCAACGCGGGTATGACTCCTTTGAAAAAATATTTTCAGGGAATAGAAACTCCTCCTTGCAAGAGAGTTACAACTTGCCAGAAATGTATCAGAACACCCGATATAGAAAACGTTGGCAAAACAGCTCGTCACGGAACATATTTTGAAATGCTTGGAAATTTTTCATTCGGTGATTATTTCAAACGTGAAGCAACAGCGTGGGCTTGGGAATATCTTACAAAGGTTCTTGAAATTCCTGAAGACAGACTCTGGGTCACAATTTATGAAGAAGATGATGAAGCAGGGGATATCTGGGCGAATGAAGTAGGTGTTCCTCGCGAACGTATAATTAAACTTGGTAAAAAGGATAATTTCTGGGAACACGGAAGTGGCCCTTGTGGTCCTTGTTCTGAAATTCATTTTGACAGAGGCGAAAAATACGGTCCTTTCGAAAGTTTTGAACAGGCTTCTGATTGTGACAGAATTATTGAAATCTGGAATAACGTATTTACACAGTTTGACAATGACGGTAAGGGTAACTATACACAACTTGCTACAAAGAACATAGATACAGGTATGGGACTTGAAAGACTTGCCTGTGTAATGCAGGAAGTAGATAATCTTTTCGAAGTTGATACTGTTCAGAACATAATGAAGAAAATTTGTTCTCTTGTAAATAAAACTTATAAAGAAAATGAAGCAGAAGATATTTCGATCAGAGTTATCACAGACCATATCAGAAGTACAACATTTATGGTCGGAGATGGCGTTCTTCCTTCAAACGAAAGCAGAGGATATGTTCTCAGAAGACTCTTAAGACGTGCTGCAAGACATGGAAGACTTCTTGGCAAGACAGAACCTTTCCTTTATGAAGTTTGTGATACAGTTATTGATGAAAACAAATCTGCTTATCCCGAACTTGAAGAAAAGAGAGCTTATATCAAGAAGGTAATCCAGCAAGAAGAACAGAGTTTTGCTAAAACTGTTGATAAAGGCTCTGAAATTCTTTCGGGAATGATTGAAGATCTTATTTCATCTGGTAAAAAAATCCTTGATGGTGCTGGTGTATTCAAGCTTCACGATACTTACGGATTCCCACTTGACCTTACAAGAGAAATTCTTGAGGAAAAAGGTCTTGAAGCTGATGAAGAAGGCTTTAAGAAACTTATGCAGGAACAGAAACTTCTTGCAAGAGCAAATAAAAAACTTGGCGGTGGCTGGGATAATGCCAAGAATTCAGAACTTGATAATTTTAAAACCGAGTTTGTAGGATATACAGATTTAGAGGTTGAAACAAAGATTCTTGCTATCGTTAAAAATGGCGAACTTTCAGATATTTGCGAAACAGGTGATAACGTAAGTGTTATTATCGAAAAAACTCCTTTCTATGCAGAAATGGGTGGACAGGTAGGCGATTCAGGTAAAATCATTTGTGGAGATAGTGTTATCGATGTTGCCGACACTCAGAAACTTGCCGGAGGACAGTTTATCTGTAATGGTGAAGTTATTTCAGGTGGATTTGCTGTAGGTAATACAGTTATTGCAACTGTTGACAAGGAAATGCGTAGTGCAACAGAAAGAAACCATACATGTGCGCACATTCTTCAGGCAGCACTCAGAAAAGTTCTTGGAGACCACGTTCATCAGTCAGGTTCTTATGTTGATCCTTACAGATGCAGATTTGACTTTTCACATTTCAGTGCAGTTACTCCTGATGAACTTACAGATATCGAAAATATTGTAAATAGCGTTATTCTTCATGGACTTCCCGTTGTTACAGAAGAACTTCCTATCGAAGAAGCTAAAAAGCGTGGAGCCATGGCGTTATTTGGCGAAAAATATGGTGATGTTGTAAGAATAGTTTCTGTTGGGGATTTCTCAACAGAATTCTGTGGTGGTACTCATCTTAAAAATTCTGCTTGCGCAGGTCTTTTCAAGATCATTTCAGAATCATCGGTTGCATCGGGAATACGTAGAATTGAGGCTGTAACAGGTTATGGCGTTATTTCACTTCTCAATGACTATAAGAATACAGTTTCTGAATCTGCTCAGGCACTTAAGATTGCAAATCAGTCTGAACTTGTTTCAAGATGTAAATCAGTCATGTCTGATATGAAGAATCTTGAAAAGAAAATAGATGAACTTAATTCAAAGATGGCTTCTTCAGAACTTTCTTCAGTAACAGAAAATGCTGAAAATATTGGAAAGTTTGTTGTTGCTACTGCAAAATTTAATGCTGCACCTGATGTTTTAAGAACAATGGGTGATAAACTTAAGGACTCTGACGAAAATATAGTTGCTATTCTTGCATCAGACAACAATATGCTCTGTATTTGTGGCAAAGCAGCTGTTGCCAACGGTGCTCATGCAGGAAAAATTATTAAGGATGTTTCTGCAGTTACAGGAGGAAAGGGTGGCGGACGCCCTGATAATGCAATGGCAGGTATCGGCGATAAATCTAAATTGGATGAAGCTTTTGCAAAATTCAAGGAACTTGTTTCTCAGGTAGGATAAGGAGGAAACTTTAATGGATTGTCTTTTTTGTAAAATTATTGCAGGAGAAATTCCCAGTACAAAAGTTTATGAAGATGATATGGTTTATGCTTTTAATGACATAAATCCTGCAGCACCTGTTCATGTTCTCATAATTCCTAAAGAACATATTTCTTCTGCTGCCGATATTTCAGCAGAAAATTCTACAGTTGTATCTCATATTTTTGAAGTCGCTGCCAAGATTGCAAAAGAAAAAGGTCTTGACAATGGTTTCAGAATAGTTACAAATTGTGGAGAGGATGCAGGTCAGAGTGTCCATCATCTTCATTTCCATCTTATCGGGGGAAAGTTCCTCGGTCTTAAGATGGTTGAAGAATAAAAAAGGAGATTTAAGATGGCTGAGTATTATGAAATGACTATAGCTGGTTGTAAGAGAAGGTTACCTATTTGTTCGGTTAACGAAAAACTTGATATTGCCGGGTTTATAATGTTCAATGATGTTGAAATTACTGTTGCATCAGCAAAGGAACTCCTCGAAAAATGTCCTGAATTCGATTATATTATAACTGCTGAATCAAAAGGCATTCCTCTTGCATATGAAATGGCGAGACAGGTAGAAAAGCCTTATATTGTAGCTCGTAAAGGTGAGAAACTTTACATGGTGGAACCCATAGTAGTTGAAGTTCGTTCTATAACTACTACAGGTGTTCAGAGGCTTGTTCTTGACAAAACAGATGCTGAACTTATGAGAGGAAAGAAAGTTCTTATTGTTGATGATGTTGTAAGTACAGGTGAAAGTCTTGCTGCTATTGAAACGCTTGTAAATGAAGCAGGAGGAAATATAGTAGGAAAAGCATTTGTTCTTGCAGAAGGTGATGCTAAGGATAGAGATGATATCATATATCTTGAACCTTTACCATTATTTTTTAAATAATATTTTTCAGAGGTAATGATATGACGCGAAAAATGGCTTACATAGGTATTTCTTATTTCATAGGCTTGTTTTTCGCGTCATTTATATCGTTTGATTTATCAATTTTTTTAGGAATCATATTTCTGATTCCGGCTTTAACGACGATTATATTAAAATTCAAAAGAAGCAATTATATTTCTTTGTGTCTGTCTGTTATATCCTTGTCTATGATATGGTACGGGATTTATGGTAGTTATATTTATAACGATATAATTTCTGCTGCTAATAAATCAATTGAACTTATAGGTGTTGTTTCTGAACGTTCTGATTTTTCGGATGATAATTCATCGTATATACTTGATACTGAAATTAATGGATATAATACAAAAGTGATCGTTTATGCTGAAACTCTTTTTGATATCGGAGATAAAATAACAGTAAATGGAACACCTTATGTTCCGGAAAATAATTATATTTTTCCTCAGAAGGATTATTATAAAACAAACGGAATTTTTCTGTCCATCAATGCTGATGAATATAATAAAATAACTCATATGGTTACTCCGAATTCTGTCGCATCGCTATATCGTAATTATCTTTCGTCTGAAATAGATTATCTTGCTCCCGGGAGAGAAGGAAAACTGATGAAAGCGCTTATTTTTGGTGATAAATCAGGTCTGGATGATGAGGTTACAGGGTATTTTTCTAAAAGTGGTATAAGTCATATTATTTCAGTTTCGGGATTTCATCTTGCTGTTGTATGTGGAATAGTTTTTTATATTCTTAAAATGATGAGATTAGGTAAAATTCCGAGATTTATCATTTCTGAACTTTTTATTTTTTCTTTTGCAGCGCTTGCTGGATTTTCATTTTCTGTGGTACGTTCAGGAATTATGATGACTGTTTTTCTTTTGGGAGATTTGATAAGAAGGCGTCAGGATATTTTATCTTCACTCGGAACTGCGCTTATACTACTTACGATTACTATGCCTTTTGCTATAAGAAACACATCTCTGCTTTTATCCGTAACAGGAGTGTTTGGAATAGGCGTGGTTGCACCATATTTCACTAAAGGAATTAATTTTGTAAAATATCTTGATAAGCCTTTGAAAATACTTATATATTCTGCAATTTGCTCTTTAACAACTTTACCTTTTGTTCTTCTTACATTCAGAGAAATATCAATTATTTCACCTATAAGCAATCTTGTTTTGGTCCCACTTTGTTCAGTTATTCTTATTATCGGAATAATAATTGTTCTGACAATGGGGATAAAAATAATTTCTTCACCTCTTATCATAATCGGAGGGATTATAAGTAAATTTGTTATTTTTATTACAGAATTTCTTTCGTCCATCCCATTTTCAACAGTATCTTTTGAATATGATGTTCTTGTTGTTGTGGTTTTCGTTTTGTTTTGTACCGTGGTACTATCTGCATTTATCTTTAAAAACAGAAGGTTTACAATCATAACAATGCTCATTTCTGTTTCGTTTGTAGTTTTTTCTCACACTTATACCGATATTTCATCTGAAGATAATATATCTGTTACTGTATTTACAGGGAAATATAATTCTGTTGTTATAGAAAAATCTGATAATATTACAGTTATTGCTAAAGACGGAAAGAAACAGGAAGATGCCATTTACAGATATCTTTCTATTAAAGGCAAAAAGGAAATAGATACTCTTGTTTTAACTTCTAATCCACAGTATTATATTTCATCATATAATGATGTTTTTTATGATGTTGATATAGAAAACATACTTATATCTGATAAATCGGGCATTCCTGATATTGAAATAATAGGATGCTCTCCTGAAGTGTATGAAGACAAAGTCGTTCTTGATTATGATGATTATTTTATTACAATAGACAATAATAATATTTACATAGATTATAAAGATTTTTCAATGTTATGTATAGAAAATTCTGAATTTGAAAACAAAGATTATTCAGTAACTTTTTTCGAAAAATATCCTGAGTCTGTAAGTTCAGGATATATGCTTGACAGCACCAAGACGGACTATGGATACAGAATTGTATCTGATGGAAATAAAATTAAGGTGGTGGAATTATAATGCCTCAGATGGCTGTTACAGAGCTTAACAAAAAACTAAAAAGTAAAAATTATTCATCTATATATTATTTTTATGGAAAAGATGTTATGTCTGTAGAACTCTATACTAAAACTCTTGTAAAAAGACTTGTTTCAGAAGATGATGCTATTTATAATTTCCATAAATTCAATGGTAAGGATATTGATTTGAGTGAATTTGCTGAGACCATTGAGGCTTTGCCAATGTTTGCACCTTATCTCTGTATTACTGTAAACGACCTTAACGCAGAGGATTTATCCACTGACGATCTGAATTTTATGTTGAAGATACTTAAAGATGTTCCTGAAACTACAGTAATTATTTTTTATAATACGGCGATTGATATATGTGATGGAAAAAAATCTCCTACTATAAAAAACAAAAAGATAGTGGATTGCATTGCTAAAATTGGTGATGTGTGTGAATTTTCGATAAAAACGCCTATTGAATTATCAAAACAGATTGTTGCCACAGTTGAGAAGAAGGGTTCTTCTGTTTCTGCATCAAACGCTGCTTATATCGCAGAATTATGTCTTTCTGACAATATGCTTATATCTGGAGAAATTGAAAAACTTACATCTTATGCACAAGGAAGAGAAATTACAAAAGATGATATAGATTCACTTGTTTCAAGACAGGTAAACAGTAATGCTTTTGATCTTTCTAAAGCAGTAGTTAGTTTTAATAAAAAGAAAGCGTTATTGCTTCTTGATGAACTTTTTTATCAGAGAGCAGAGCCTATAGCTGTTCTTTCAGCGATTTCTATGTCCTTTATGGATTTATACAGGGCTTCTCTTGCTGTTGTAAGAGGAATACATCCTTCTGATGTTGTTGCTGATTTTTCTTATAAGGCTAATAGAAAATTTGCAGTTGATTATGCTTTCCGGGATTGCAGGAAGATAAATATAAAGCATCTTCGCAAGTGCATAAAAATTTTGGCAGATACCGATTCTGCTTTGAAATCCTCTAAAACAGACGGAAGAATATTATTAGAAAAAGCCATTGTTCAGATGGTTTCTGAAAAGGATTGAGAATATTTTGATACATATTCAACAGGCTATTATTGTTGAAGGAAAATACGACAAGATAAAATTAAGTTCTGTTATAGATGCAACGATAATTGTTACAAATGGTTTTTCCATTTTTAAAGATAAAGATAAGATGTCTTTAATAAGAACTTACGCAGAAAAAACGGGAGTGATAATTCTTACTGATTCTGATTCGGCAGGATTTAAAATAAGAAATTATCTTAAAGGTTCTGTTAAAGGAAATATAACCAATGTTTATATACCTGATATTTTCGGCAAGGAACGCCGTAAGGAAAAAGCTTCAAAAGAGGGCAAACTCGGTGTTGAAGGTATGAATGTCGAAATAATAGTTGATGCTTTTAAGAAAGCGGGGGTTGTTTTTTCTGAAAGAGATGCTGAGCAAGAGAAAATTACTCGTATGAATTTATATGAAGATGGTTTTTCGGGTGGTGAAAATTCGTCTTTAAAAAGAAAAAAATTACTTAAATATCTTGAATTGCCTGAACTTTTGTCTGTTTCGGGTATGCTTGATATTTTGAATTCTATGTTTACTTTAGATGAATACAAAAAAATAATTTCCCGAATTGATTTTGAAAGGGGAGAATGAAATGGTTTTTTCAAGTCTAATATTTTTATATATATTTCTTCCTATTGTTTTGATTTTGTATTTCATATCACCTATGAAGATGAAAAATCTGATTATATTTGTTTCTGGCATTTTATTTTATGCATGGGGAGAACCTATATGTGTTCTTATAATGCTTTTGTCTACAGTTATTGATTATACTGCTGGTATCTTTATGCATAAGTTTGATGATGACCAGAAAAAAAGGACTATTTGTCTTATTGTTTCGGTTGTTATGAATGTAGGTCTTCTCGCGATTTTCAAATATAGTGATTTTATAATTGATAGTATAAATGCGATTTTTAATCTTGAAATATTGAATCCTGTTGTAAGATTTAACAGAGTGATAAATAGCGTTTTTGACCTTGGACTTAACGAAGAAAAAGTAGATCTTCCTATCGGTATTTCTTTCTTTACATTCCAGAGTATGTCATATACAATAGATCTTTACAGAAGAAATATCAAAGTTCAGAAGAGTTTTATTAACTTTTCTTCCTATGTTTCCTTGTTTCCACAGATAGTGGCCGGTCCTATTGTGAGATACGAAGATGTTCAGAAAGAAATTGATACAAGAAAGATAAATGTGAGTATGGCTGCTGATGGCATTGCTATATTTATTAAAGGTCTTTCTAAAAAGGTTCTTCTCGCAAATAATATAGGAATATTATGGACAAGTATAAAATCTATGGATTATAACGAAATATCAGTTGTGACTGCGTGGCTTGGAATTCTTGCGTTTACATTCCAGATTTATTTTGATTTTTCGGGATATTCTGATATGGCAGTAGGCCTTGGTAAAATGCTCGGATTTAATTTCCCTCAGAATTTCAACCATCCATATATGTCTAAAAGCATTTCTGAATTTTGGCGAAGATGGCATATAACTCTCGGAAGTTGGTTTAAATCTTATGTTTATATTTCTCTCGGTGGAAACAGAAAAGGTTTACCAAGAACTCTTATTAATCTTATAATTGTTTGGGCATTGACTGGTTTATGGCATGGTTCAAGCTGGAATTTTGTTATATGGGGACTGTATTTTGGCATTATAATCATAATCGAAAGAATAGGATTCGGAAAATTACTCGAAAAACTGCCTTCTTTTGTAAGCACACTCTATACTTTCGTTCTTGTTGTATTTGGATGGGTCCTTTTTGATACAAACGATTTACCATCTTGTTTTAATTATTTTAAGGCGATGTTTGGTGGAAACGGTGTATTTGTTGATGGAAATGCTAAATATTTTCTTATTACTAATATATTGGTTTTTGCTTTATGTATTTTCGGTTCAACAGATTTATTTGGTAAAATTATTTCGAAAATCAAAGCTAAAAATAATGTGATTATTGAATGGTCAGCGCCATTTGTACAGGTTATTCTTATGCTTGTCTGCACTTCGTTCCTTGTTAATGCAACATATAACCCATTTCTTTATTTTAGATTTTAGAAAGGAGATTTGTTTTTATGAACCCTGAAATAAAAGAAAAAATAAAAAGAAATCTTCCTAAAATTCTTAGTTTCTTTTTCTTTTTTGGAGTTATCACAGCCCTTCCTTTGATAACTGTAATTCTTCCCAAGAAAGATTTTTCCGAAATAGAAAACAGAGTTCTTTCAGATATGCCAAAATTCAGTTTTTCTTCTGTTCTTGACCGTAGTTTTATGAAAAATTCAGAAAGTTATTTTGCTGATCATTTTGTAGGAAGAACAGATTGGATAAAAGCTAAGACACAAATGGAACTTTTGTCTGGAAAAAGAGAAATAAACGGTGTTTATGTGGGTAGTGAAAGGATGACAGAAAAGCTTGATTCCCCTGATTATAAAGCTATATCTCAAAGTATTTCTGCGATAAATAATTTTAGCAAGAAAACAGGACTTGAAACTTATGTAATGATTGTTCCTACATCGGCTGAGATTTATTCTTCTTCAAATCCTAATGTTAATCAAAAGGAAGAAATTGATAAGATTTATTCTGAGCTGTCAGGAGAAAATATTATAACACTCGATGCTTATAGTGCTCTTAATTCACATAAGGACGATTATATATATTATCGTACAGACCATCACTGGACTACGCTTGGTGCTTATTATGTGTATTCATCTACTGCATACGATATGGGATTTACTCCTGTTTCTTGGGATAATTATAATATCGAACATGCTTCTTCTGATTTTAAGGGAACATTGTATTCAAAGTGCTTATATGACGGAATAAAGTCAGATATAATTGATATTTACTATCCTATATCCGGAGTCGATATAACATCGGTTGATGTCTATACCGGCAAAGGAAATGAATCTTACGAATCTTATTATTTCAGAGAATTTCTTGAAGTGAAGGATAAGTACTCTGTTTTTGGTGGTCAGAATCAACCACTTATGAATATAAAGACAAATGCTTATAACGAAAAAAAACTTCTTGTTATAAAAGATTCGTATGCGAATTCATGTATTCCTTTTCTTAGTCAGCATTATTCCGAGATAACTATGCTTGATATGAGATATATTGATGTTCCTTACAGTGAAATGGTAAATATAAACGATTATGATCAGGTTTTGTTTTTGTATAATTATTCTACATTTTCTCAGGATAAAAATATAAGAAAACTTGATTTTTAGGAGAAATATAAAAAATGGCTTTTAATGTTTTTATTCAGGTTGCCGTAATGTTTATAATTATGTCAATCGGGATACTATGTTATAAAAAGAAGATGATTTCTGAAAATACAGGTGCAGAACTTTCAAAGTTTCTTCTTATGATTGTAAATCCGTGCGTCATACTTCATGCTTTTCAGGTTGAATATAAACCGGAACTTTTAAACGGTCTTGTGATCTCAGCGTTACTGGCTGTTATAAGCAATACACTTGGCGTTATTATTGCTACCTTATTCATAAGAAAAAATCCTGAAAGAAAAGAATATATCGTAGAGAGATTTGCTGTTGTTTTCAGTAATTGTGGATTTATGGGTATTCCACTTATTCAGGCAGTGGTAGGAGATATAGGTGTTTTTTATGCAAGTACTTATGTAGCAGTATTTAATCTTTTCACATGGACTTATGGAGTTTCCATAATGAAAGGGAAGATGAGCGCAAAAGACATAATCAAGGTTCTTACATCAGCGCCTATAATCAGTATAGTTGTTGGTATTGTTGTTTTTCTCTTCTCAATTAAAATACCTGTTATAATCGGCAAACCTATTGAATTTATTTCCTCTCTCAATACTCCTCTTGCAATGATAGTTACAGGAATATATCTCGCAAGGACAAATATCAAGGATGCTCTCAAAAATGTAAGAATATTTATTGTTTCCGCTATAAGACTTCTTGTCGTTCCTGCTGTTATGCTGGTCGTATTTGCTTTTATAGGTGCTGAAAACGATGTTTTTACTTCGCTTTTTATTGCTAATATGATAGCAACTGCATGCCCTACTGCTTCTTCTACTCTTATGATGTCAAGAATGTTTGAGAAAAATGCTGAATATGCATCTATGATAATTACGATTTCAACACTTTTTTCTATTCTTACTATACCACTTGTTATGATGGTTTTTGATAAAGTGTCGGGAATATATCCACTTATATTTTTTTCATAATATTTTTGGATGATATTTTTATATTTTATTTTTAATTTCTATAAATAACGGCAGCATGGTTTAATTCTTTACATTCAGATGATATTCAGCATTGTTACGCATTATCATTTTTTGCATAAACTATTACTGTAAGCGGTTTCAGATTACTTTCGGAAGTGGCGATTTTACGCCCGTAGGGGAGCTTCCGTATATTAAGGTACCTTTCCGCTTTTAGATATATTTAAGAGGTCAGATGCCTTAAAACAATAAGGTATCTGGCCTCTTTTTTATAAAAAAAGGTAAAATATTTGTTTTTTTTGTTGACGATAGAGGGATTGTGATATATAATATCATTGTATATTTATATCTATTTTTAGGGGGATTTAAGTGTCTATTATAGTTTCTCCATCAATTTTAAGTGCTGATCTGGCAGATTTAAAAAACGATATCAGACGGCTTGAAGAATCAGGTGCTGACAGAATTCATTTTGATGTTATGGACGGAGTATTTGTAAACAATATTTCATTTGGTATTCCTGTTCTTAAGTCTGTTAAAAACATCACAGACATGTTTATAGATGTTCATTTTATGATTATTGATCCTATGAAATATGTTGATGCGTTTGTTGATGCAGGTGCCGATATGATAACATTTCATACCGAAAGCAATGTTGATATAAAATCTACTATTGATAAAATACATTCAAGAGGTATAAAAGCAGGACTTACAGTGAAACCAAACACTCCGATAGAAACAGTTTATGAATACCTTCCTTTTATTGAAAATGTTCTTGTTATGAGTGTTGAACCCGGTTTCGGAGGACAGGGCTTTATACACGATACGATGAAAAAAGTATCTGATGTAAAAAAAATCATTATTGAAAATAATTACAACTGTCTTGTTCAGGTTGATGGTGGTATAAATGATGTTACTGCTAGAATAGCGATTGAAGCAGGGGCTGATGACATCGTTTCGGGAACATATCTTTTTAAAGCAGAAAATATGAAAGATGCTGTTCAGACTATAAAGTCAATTAAGAACGGATAGTAACTCAACAGCGTTTTTTTCTATTATCATTGTGTAATGTTCCCTGGTTACAGATGCACTTATATCGTCGTTTCCTATTTTTTTTCCGTATTCACACATGCAGTTTTGGATTTTTTCTTCAACTTTTCCGTATGCTTTGATTATCAGACGATAATTTTCATCTGAACATAAAAAATCACTTTCTCTGAAAAGATGATTCAGTTTTTTCCACAGAATTCTGCTTACAATTATTACATCAGAAAGGGATTTGAATTCATAAACTATTTCACTTGATATGGCATCTTTCTTTTTGAATTTTTCTCCTTTTATTGAAATATAAAGTATACAACTTCCATTGTTTTGTTCAAAAGCTTCAATATAAAGCTTTTCATTGCTAAGATCAATATTGTTTATACTTTTTATTTCATTTATTAATTTCAATATAAAAACTTTGGTTTCGTATTTTTCTTTATCAAGATCATCGAATTTTATATTGTAGAATGTCATATCGTCGTTACTCAAAAATATTTTTATTGTCGAGTTACTTATTAATGTTGATATCATTTATATCACCTCGGCTTTATAGAAAGGATTTTCAAATGCTTAATAAGTTTTTGCAGAAAACAGAAAGAAAATCAGTTGTCGATATGTTTCTTGTTTCTTTGACACTTGTTTTTATGTCCTGTTATTATTATGGCTTAAGATCGCTTGTTTTAACTCTTATTTCTGTATTATCTGCTTATATTATTGATATTATTTGTGTAAAGTTAAGAGGAGAGAAGTATGACTTTACTGATTTTTCTGTTCCTCTCTCGGGAGTTCTTATGGCACTTATGATGCCAGCTTCTGTTTCATATCATATTATTGTTTTATCAAACATTCTTGCAATTACCCTTGGAAAACAATTTTTTGGTGGTAAGGGGAAGAATATCTTTAATCCTACAGTTGTAGGTCTTGTATTATCTTCAATATGTTGGGGAAATAAAGTTCTTTTATATCCGAAACCAGAAGAAACTCTTCCGTTAGCATCGGAGTTATCAGTTTCTCTTTCTCCGTCGCTTACACGTGTTCTTGGATATGCATCAAATCCTTCGGTAAGTAACGTGGACATATTCATAGGTAAGTTTACAGGCCCTATGGGTGCTACTCACATTGTGATAATTCTTGTATGTGCAATAATTTTGATTTGCAGACGTTCTGCATCGTTCCTTACTTTTTTTGGTGGAACAGGAACTATAGCGATTCTTGCATATTTATTCAGATTTTTTGGAAGCGATGCGTTTACTGCCGTATTTTATCAGCTCGCCAGTGGAACTGTTTTATTTTCAATGCTCTTTTTTGCTTGTGATTATTATGTTCTTCCGAAATCTAAATCATCAAGACTTTTATACGGCATTGTAATAGGTGGATTAACTATTCTTATACAGGTTATTGGAAAAGTCGAAAATTCCATTCTCTATGCATTGATTATAGCTGCACCGATAGGGATTGTACTTGATGAAAGTGCTTTTTCATTCGGAAGAGAATTCAGAAAACTTAAGAAAAAAATTTTTGGAAATAAAAAATCATCAGATGAGGAGGTAAAAAATGGACAACAATAAGATGAAAAAGAAATTTGACAAAACTATTTTTGATGGTTTATTTATGAAAAATACAGTTCTTGCAAGTGGTCTTGTTGTTGCACCTGTCGTTGCTGTCGCAACTACTCTTCAATCGGCAATTGCACTTGTTATAGCTTTTAGTTTGATAACTTTTTTAACCGTTCTGATATCAAGTTTTGTTCCAAGAGATATTGTTTATGCTATACGCATTATATTATATACTATAATCGCAGCTATGGTGTATGTTCCTGTTGCTGTTTTTGCCGATTCTTTCATGAATCAGCAATTTTCAACTTTAGGAATTATGTTTCCACTTCTTGTAACAAATTCACTTATTATTACCAGAACGGAAATACACTTTTTTAAACTTGATAAACTTCGTATGCTTTCGGAAGTTTTCTTCTATATATTAGGATTTGATGTTGTAGCAATTATAGTCGGAGTAATCAGAGAAATTCTCGCTACAGGTGCAATAGGGGATACAATTATCGGAATACATTTTACACTTCCTTTTTTGTCAACTACCTTTGGTGGTTTTATCCTCATAGGCGTACTCGCTGCTGTTCTTAAGAAAATTAAACTTATTGTTAGGAGTCATTCTTGATGGATGTTGTAATAAACGCAATTCTTATTTCTCTTACTGCAATTCTTGTAGAAAATACCGTTTTTTCAAAAGCTCTCGGAACAAGTACATTATTCCTTGCAGCAAGAAGTCGTAAGAAATTTTTTGCTTTTGGATCTTGTATAACTTATTTCTCTGTAGTATCCAGCATAATAGCTTATTTTGCAGATTATTATTTCAGGGAAAATGAATATAGTTATATTTTTATGCCACTTGTTTATGTTATTGTTATAGGAGTAGTATACACTGTAACATTACTTATTGTATGGAAACTTGCTTATCCATTCTTTTTATCAATAAAGAAATTTATACATGTTTCAGCATTTAACTGTGCTGTTCTTGGCGTTTTATTCACAAACTCAATGAGTGAAAAAACTCTTGTTGAATATGTTGCTTATGCGTTAGGGACAGGGATAGGATTTATTATTGCGGCTTTTCTGGTCTCAGCAGTTTATGAAAAATTATATTCTGAAGATGTTTCGCCAAGTTTCAGAGGGCTTCCTATAACATATATCTATGTTGGAATACTTGCTATGGCTTTTTATGCGCTTTCAGGTGGAACTATAACATTATAAGGAGATTTTTTATGGTACTTCTTATTGTGGATACTCAAAAAGCAATTACCAATGAAAAATTATATAAGTTTGAGTTGTTTGAGAAACGAGTTAAAGAACTTATAGCTAAAGCACGTAGTAATGGGGTAGAAGTTGTTTTTGTAAGACATGACGATGGGTTTGGTTACGAACTTACAAAAGGTAACGATGGCTTTGAAATATATGAAGGATTTAAACCTCAATGTGATGAAATTATATTTGATAAAACGGTAAACAGTTCCTTTAAAGATACAGGCCTTCTCGAATATCTGAAAGGAAAGAATGAAGATACTGTTATCATTGTCGGATTACAGACGGATTATTGTATCGATGCCACTATTAAAGCAGGATTTGAGCATGGATTTAAAATGATAGTTCCTGAAAATACAAATACTACATTTGATAATCAGTATATGACAGCTGAAAAAACCTATAAGTATTATAATGAATTTATCTGGAACAAAAGATATGCAGAGTGCGTTTCTTTTGAAAAAACTATTGAAATGATGGTGAGATAAATGAAGAGAATATATTTTTGGGAACCTTGGTTTTTTATGTTTTTCGGGATTTTTCACCTGCACAGAATATGGGGGATTATTGACAGAACATCTTATGCTAAATTTTGGCTTGGAATATTAGAAAATAAAGGCGTATTTTATTTTGTTCTTATGGGAATTCTGGCATTTCTTTGTATTTGTGGAATAGTTGTGTTTTTTAAGAATATAAAAGACAATTATTGGATTGGTCTGGAAGCGGATGCTGTGGGCTTGTCGGAGTATTCGGGTGCTGTTTCCCGGTAAATACAGGCTGTAGTTGAAAAAGCAAAG
>JAZNQY010000071.1:0-1839 GCA_045590375.1 Oscillospiraceae bacterium
AACCTTATCAAAGCCAACCATTGCGTCAACTTTCTTCTTTGAAAGTGTCACGATACCTTCTGCATCGTTGATTTTGATTACGATAAGATCAACTTCATCGCCAACCTTAACTACATCCTTGGGTTTGAGAGCAGGATTGTCAGTCAATTCAGAAAGCGGAACATAACCAGTATGCTTTGTTCCAACATCTACGATTGCTTCAGCATCGTTAACAGCAGTTATGTATCCCTTCACCCGATTACCGGTATATATTCTTTTGAATGACTCATCAACAGCTTTCGCAAAGTCAAATTCCTCATCCATAATTTTTACATTGTCGCTCATTAGTGTTTGTACCTCCTTGATTATATATGCGGGAGTGGACGCGCCCGCAGTAACGCCGATGGAATAAGAGTCCGATAAATCTATTCCACAAAGTTCATCGGCATTTTCAATATGATAACATTTGCAGTATTCACTACAGATCTCACAAAGTTTAGTGGTGTTAGAACTTTCTCTTCCACCTATAACAATCATTGTATCAGACTCTGCAGCAAGTTTTGCTGCTTCCGTCTGTCTGTCTGAAGTTGCATTGCATATCGTATTGTAAATTTGTGGTTGCTCACAGTTATTTTTCGTGAACTCGATACACTTACCCCATAATGTATTATTATAAGTCGTTTGCGCAATAATTGCAACCTTTTTTTGAAGAAAATTAGTGTTTTTTTCGAAAATTTCCTTCAAATCGGCAAAATCATTAAAAACAAAAGGTTCATTTAGTGCATTTCCTACAATGCCCTTTACTTCAGGATGAGAGCTGTCTCCTGCTATAAGAATAACAAATCCTTCTGCGCTTTTTTCTCTTACGATTTTATGTATTCTTGATACGAAAGGACAAGTAGCATCTATATACTCGAGTCCTTTTGTTTTCAGTTCTTCTATAACCGAATAAGGAACTCCATGCGAACGAATGACAACAGTTTCATCAGGATTTGCATCTGACACCGATGATATAACTCTTACACCTTTATTCTCCATATCATTTACAACATCCGGATTATGTATTATCGGTCCTAATGTCACAACCTTATTTCCTTTGTCAATCGCTTTATAAACCATATCAACGGCTCTGTTTACTCCGAAGCAGAAACCTGCAGTCTTAGCAACTGTAATTTTTCTATTCATTCTCGATATTTTCCTTTAAACCGTTATCTACTGTATTGTTTTCAGCAGTACCTTCGACAAGTTCGGTTATTGCTGACATTATTTTAAGTTTTAATGCCTTAAGTTCTCTTGGATCAGGATTTTCAGATAAAGCAAGCTCTGCTGCTTTAATAGGCTTTCCAAACCTTACCACAACTTTGGCACCAGGTTTAAGTTTTGGCCCTTCAAAAATAATGCCTACAGGAATAACATCCCTTTGTGCTTTTGCAGCTATAAGCGCCACTCCTGTTTTTCCCCTACCTACTTTGCCTGTATATGAACGCGTTCCTTCAGGAAAAATAACAAGATTTCTTTTTTTCTCAAGCTTTTTGATAGCTGCATCTATTACGCCCATATCTCCCTTTCCTCTTTCAACAGGAAAAGCACCCATCATTTTTATAAGAAGGGTAAAGAAGATATTTTTATGAAAAAGTTCTTCCTTAGCCATATATGACATAAAAGTTCTTACCGGCAAAGTTATAAATACAGGGTCAAAATAACTTCTGTGATTTGAAGCATAGACATATCCACCGTCTCTGGGAATATTCTCCTTACCTTCAAAAGAAAGTTTATATCTGCATTTGAAGATAAGTGTTACAATTCCTCTTAATATACCAAAAAGTCCATAAAGAATAGGCATTTATATATCCCCCAGTT
>JAZNQY010000072.1:0-4160 GCA_045590375.1 Oscillospiraceae bacterium
CTCTCGCTTCTGACAAAGAAAAAAGCAGGTGTTGAACTTACTCAGTTTGATATGTTCAGAGATGAAATGTATCAGAAATACCCTGTTTTCAGTTCGAATATAATTATTGACAGTGAAGGAAATTTATGCGACAGCACAGAAGTACTTGATGACGAAATTGTTTCGGAATACGAAAAGTTACAGTATTATTATCTTTTTGATAAATAAAGTCCTGACATAAGGAGTTGTTTTTATGGCTTTGAAAGACACAACAGTAATAATTGCAGCAGCAGGAAGTGCATCGAGAATGAAGGGCGAAGACAAGCTGCTTGCTGACCTTTGTGGAAAATCAGTCATCGCAAGAACTATTCTTGCTTTTCAAAATTCACCTTCGGTTGCTGAAATAATAATCGTTACAAAAGAGAAGAAAATTCCTCAGCTTGAAATGATTGCTGCATCGTGTGGTGCGTCGAAAGTAACGAAGATAGTTGCTGGTGGTGAAACAAGACAGCAGTCTGTTATAAACGGGCTTAAAGCATCGGAAGCAGAAACTTCGATGATTGCCGTTCATGACGGTGCGAGACCTTTGATTTCTACTGAACTTATCGAAAAAACCATTGCAGACGCAAGGGTTTTCGGTGGTGCAACTCTTGGTGTTCCTGTAAAGGATACCATTAAAGTTGTTGATGACGGGCTTATCACAGATACACCTGACCGTTCAAAATTATATCTTATACAGACTCCTCAGGTTTTTAAGAAAACGCTTTATATCGACGGCGTTAATTTTGCTGTTGCACATGAACTTGATTTTACAGATGATTGTCAGCTTGTTGAAGCTGTATGTGGAAAAATCGCTGTTACAACAGGAGATTACAGCAATATAAAGATAACTACTCCTGATGACCTTATGATTGCAAGAGCGATTTTTGAAGGAGAGGACTGATTTTATGAGAATCGGGCACGGATATGATGTTCATAAGCTCGTAGAAAACAGAAAATTTATATTGGGTGGAGTGGAAATCCCTTATGAAAAGGGACTTTTAGGACATTCTGATGCAGATGTTCTCACTCACGCTGTTGCTGACAGTATTTTAGGCGCTCTCGCTATGGGAGATATAGGGAAACATTTCCCTGATAATGATGAAAGATACAAGGGTGCTGACAGTATAATGCTTCTCAGAGAAGTAGCACATATGATGAAAGAAAAAGGTTATAAAATCGGAAATATTGATGTTACTGTCATATGTCAGGAGCCTAAACTCTCCCCTTTCATTGACAAGATGAGAGAAAATCTTGCCTGTGCGTTATCTTCCGAAAAGGACAGAATAAGCGTTAAGGCAACAACTGAAGAAAAACTCGGATTTACAGGAAATAAAGAAGGCATAGCGTCACATGCTGTATGTTTATTGGAGGAAGAAATATGACCGAAAGAGAAAAAGCGCTGAAAGGTGAACTTTATTTATCGGCTGATGAAGAACTTGTAACTATGAGAAGAGACGCAAGACTTCTGACAGAAAAGTTCAATGCTACATCTGTTACTGAAATTGACAAAAGAACAGAAATACTGAAAGAACTTTTCGGAAAAATCGAGGGCGAAATATACATTGAGCCTGATTTCCACTGTGACTATGGATGCAACATATATGTCGGAGATAATTTTTACGCTAATTTCGGCTGTGTAATACTCGATGTTGCAGAAGTAAGAATAGGCAGAAACTGTTTTATCGCTCCTGATGTTGTTATCACAACAGCAACTCATCCTAAGGACGCTAAAACAAGAAACTCGGGGCTTGAACTCGGAAAAGCAATAACTATTGGTGACGATTGCTGGATTGGTGCAAGAGCAGTTATCAACCCCGGTGTAACAATCGGAAATGGTGTTATTGTGGCATCCGGCGCTGTTGTTACAAAGAATTTCGGAGACAATGTTGTTATAGGTGGCGTTCCCGCAAGAATAATCTCAGAAATCGAATAAATTATCCCTTTTTCCTATGGAGGACAATTATGATAATGAAAAGACTTTCACTCGTTTACCCTGTTATAACATATCGTGCTAAAATGAAAAGAAATTTAGGTTATGTTGTAAATGAAGACTGGATAATAGGTCAGCTTTACACCGACGCTGTCGGGAATAAATATCTTCTTGCAGGGACTCCTGAAAACGAGGACCAGCAGAGATTTTACGAAGTAAAGAATTTAAGGCAGGAAACTGTCGGTATACTCTCTCCTTTCAAAACAAATCACGAAAATGCAATTTTCGACGGAGATATAATCTCGGTGACAGCATATAACGGAACAAGAGATGAAACTGTAAGAATAGAAACAGGTCTTGATGGTGAAACTGTTATGACAGAAATTGAACGTAATAAAACTATTCCTGAAAACGCCGAGATAACATTTTCAAAATCAGGAATTGTAAAGAATTATAATGGAAATTATTTCTTTGAATTTTCGGATTCTGAAAAAGTTTCTCTCGGTGCTGCCGTTATTCCTCTTTATCAGTTCTTCTCGCCCGATTTTATTCCTCTTGATAATCATATAATTGAAGTTATCGGGAATATATACGATAATCCTCAGCTTGCACAACAGATTTTATACAGATAGAAAAAGTGGTATCATCTTTTGATGATACCACTTTTTTATTATTTACAGAATATTTATCTGTTATCGCTGTCGATAGGCTTAGGCACAACGGGAGATGTACCACCTGTTGCCCCTCTTGATGAAGCAAAACCGAAGTTTGATTTTCCGTGTTTCTTTACACCATACATTGCCTCGTCGGCTGCGCTGAAAAGTTCTTCACAGTTCTTGCCATTTTCGTTGAAATAAGCAATACCTATTGAACAGTTTACAGCAAGATGTTTGCCTGTGGATTCTGATGTAAATCCACCACTCATAATCTTTATAAGTTCTTTGGCCATCGATGCTGCGTCAACATCAGGAACATTCACGCATATAACAAATTCGTCTCCACCGAAACGACCTGCAAATCCCTTCTCGAAAACAAGTTCTTTAAGGGTGTCTGCTGTGAATTTGAGGACTTCGTCACCACATGCATGACCATAATCGTCGTTGAAGTGTTTGAAATCGTCAAGGTCGATAAACATAATAAAGCTGTTATATTTACGGACTGATGAGAGTTCGAATTCGTTAGCGAGAGTTTTGATAAAGCTTTCTCTGTTATAAACCTGTGTGAGTGCGTCGAAATTCGCCCTCTGTAAAAGACGCATTTCGTCTTTCTTTTCACGGTCTATATCCACGATGACACCGATGAGCTTTGTCGGAACATCATCACGGTCAAAGAATTTTGTTGCACGGATAAGCACCCATGCGAAATCTCCGTAGATATTCTGGAAACGATATTCTCCCTGTAAGAAGTTTGTTTCGGCATTAAGGATATGGTCAAGGTCTGTAAAATATCTCGAACGGTCATCCTTATGGATTTTGAGCTTATAGAAGAATGAATCCTGAATGTCATCTGATTTAGGTCTGAAACTGAATCTCTTATTGAAATTGTTTGAAACATAAACAGTCTGCTTTGCAAAGTTGATTTCAAACACAATATTGTTTGTCATTTCAACTATTGTACGATAACGCTGTTCACTTTCAAAAACATCATCGAACATGGTGTTGAACGCTCTGCCTATCTGACCGTATTCATCATATGAATTGATTTCAAATCTTGATTTCTGATCTCCTCTGCTCTTTTTTGTAAGAACATCAACGATGTTGAGGATAGGTCTTGAAAAATAGATAACAAAGAATACTATTACGATTATTTCGACTATAACGCAGATTGTAGTTGCTATATTGAAAGCCCCTGTTGTTATGCCGAGTTCGTTTGAAATATCGTTTCTTCCGACAATATTGACAAATTTCCAGTCGGTTCCGTAAACGGGAGAAATGCAGACATAATTCGACTGTCTGTCAATCTCAATACTTTCAAAAATGGGATCTTTTTCAGAAACTGACTTTACAAACAATTCGGAATATGCTGTGAAATTTGTGTCTTTTCTGTATTCGGTTGCCTTTCCGTTTGAAAGGTTAAGTATATTTTCATAAGCATCAATAACTGCGCCCGTGGATGAATTTGTAACCTTTGTAGAGAAAAGTTTTTTCTGCATCTGGGTTGTTGTGCAGACCTGAACGAATGTTCCTACTCTTTCCTCTTCATAGACTAT
>JAZNQY010000073.1:0-6865 GCA_045590375.1 Oscillospiraceae bacterium
TCATCTACTATATCTCTGCAGATAAGGAAGGCAACTGTATTCGTTCCACCAACTTTTATAGTTAGAAAATCGGATATACCACCATTATTTGCAGCGATATTTATACGATCGGGATCTTCGTCAAGTATGTAAAGATATTCATCACAATCTTCTGAACTTGAAACTACATTTCCGTCTTTATCAAGAATTACAGCAAGCTCAACATTAGGATTACTCTGCTGATATGAGTTTACGGAATTCTGTGCATAAGACGATATGTTTTCAAAATTACCATAATCGGGATGATACGGTCTGTCATAAACAGACATAGACATAATGGATGTATATATCGAAATATCTTTATTGATGGCGATATTTTTTCCGTTATTCTGAAGTTCGTTGACAAAAGAACCTATCATTTCAGCCTGTGCCGAAGATGTTGCAGAAATTGAATTTTCTGCCGAAGAATCGGTTATATCAAAGATTTCTTTATAAGCAACAACATTGAAAATTATTATCGCAATCAAAGCAATAAATGCCATTGCAAGCGAAAACTTTGCTGTTATTTTCAAAATATCGCCTCCTTTACATACGATATGAGTGCATACTACTACACATTGTATATTATATACTAAATTTTTGAGTTTGTAAAGAGTTTTTCAGAAAAAAGGATAAAAAATCAACAAAAAAACCGTCTGAGTTTTAACACAGACGGTTTTATAAAAATCATTCTTCTTTTCGATTGCTAAGTTCGTTTACAAAAAGATAAATCATCCCTATTGCTGTAAGCAATCCGAACGATACAGCGCCTATCTTGAGAAGAGGTATTACGCTGTTATTTTCATCTTCTTTTTCTGAACTTTCATCGCTTGTTGTTTCTTCAGGTATAATTTCTTCGGATAATGAAGTTTCGGGTGGATTTTCTGTTACCACCGAGGTTACTGCTGATGTTTCTTCGGGTTTCTGTTCAAACGAAAGCATAGGCTTGAAAGAAATGAGAACCACACTGTAAGGTTCAAGGGTAACTGTAAGATAATCGGTTGAAAGAGAATATGACATCCCCTCTGTTATTTCGGGTTTTCCGAATGAAAAGCCATATGTTTCGGCAAATGAATATCTGTATTCAGAGGAAATATCTATATCGACAGTCTGTGTAAGAGTGTCGCTCTTGTTTGTAAGAACAACATTCAACACGCCTTCGTTATCAATAGCTGCAAATGATGAACAAATCTCTTCGTTGTTGTTTTCTGCTCTTACGCTGACATCGCCGAATTCTCCACCATTGCCATCGTAATTTGTAAAAAGATTTATTGCAGAATACTGATATGTTGTATCATCGTTTTTATCGGGCGAAAGGCAGGCGAGAAAAACGCCCTCTTCGGCAAAGCAACCAAGTGCATCGACCTGTGCTATGCCTCCTGTTATGTTATTTCCACCACCGAAATTATATTCGGTTAAAGCAAGTTTCGTTCCGGAATAATATTCGTTTATGGAAGCCTGAAATGTAGGAAGCAACGGAAAAAATTCCTTATTCTCTCCTTCTTTGGAATAAGAACCGTCCCACAATGCTCTTACTGCCTGTATCCTCATTTTATTGGCTTCCGGTGAAGTTTCTGAAATTATGCTTATTCCATACTCGGTTTTTTCTTCAGGAAAATATTTCACATCTATAATATCAATAAGGCGTTTTCCGTTCTGCTGAGATGCCTTATTCAGCTCATAAAGATAAAAATCGACAAACCAGCTATAATCATTCTTATATTTACTCCACCCTGCGTTTTCAGCAAAAGATGCGCAACTTTCGATAGATTCAAAACCACCACCAATAACAAGTGCATTACTATCGGCTTTTTTGACCATTTCTGCCATATCAAGTGTTTTCTGCATATAGTCTTCAACAGTAAAATTATCGGAAGCAAGAGGAAATTCCTTTGACCAGGCAAAAGAATCGCCACCGACTGAATATGCGCTTATTCCACCGAATGCTGATTTTCCGTAATAATTTATTATATAGTTGAGATATTCGTCGATATAGACTGCATCATCGTTTTTATCAGGTAAAAGTGAATATTCACCCTGTTTTGATGTATATGTCTTTACCCACCTGTCTGACGGAGCAACCTCTGAGTTGAGAAGAGGGCCGTAAGAATCGGCAGCAACATAACCTATTGTAGGAAGCGATGCTATTGTAAAATCAATATGATTATGGTTAGCTGTTGTTATAAGCCCGTCTGCCGCTACGGCAGGATCCGAACTCTGACGATTGTATCTGTCGGCTATGACATCACGGTTTGCCGCAAGATAACTTTCCCCTGCGTTGGAATAGTTATTTTCCCAGTTATATGTCATAAAATCATTACCTGTCTGATTAAGTGCCGTCGCCCTTACGCCTGACAGAGACGCTGTATCATTTATTCCATAGATATATCGGCTTATTGCTTTTCTGTCGAGAGATGTATCAACAGAAACATTGACTTCAACTGTTTCATCAGCGTTGATTTTCTGGCCGGATGACACAAAAAGAACGGCTACTGCAGAAAAACAGCAGAGTGTTCTTAAAAAATTTTTTCTGTTCATAGCAGTCCCTCCTTTTTAAAGCGATAAATACACTATTATCTTACCACAGGCTTTGCAAAAAGTCAAACAAAGAATAAAGGAAAAGAGCACCTTTTTCAAGGTGCTCTTGAAATATTTACTGTACTCCGAAAAGAAGTTCGCCGTATGTCGGGAAAGGCCAGAGTTTTTCGGGAACAATGGTTTCCATTTCGTCGGCATAAAGACGCATTTCATTCATTACAGGGATAATTTCATCCCTGCAGAATTCAGCAAGTTTCAGTGAATCGGATATGGTATTTGCTTTATTTGTCTTTTCTTCGAGAGTTTCGATCTCAAGAAGAAGTTTATCGGTAAGGCAAGAAAGTCTGTTGGCAAGCTTTTCCTCTGCCCCACCCTTAAGTCCTATTGATTTTTTGGAAGAAACAGTATCGCAAAGTTCCTTTGTGAATTCAATTCCTGCAGGAAGAATTTCTTTCTTCGCCATATCAATCATTGTAAGGGTCTCAATCTTTATAAGTTTGCTGTAATTTTCAATAAGGATTTCATATCTTGACTGAACTTCGGATTTTGTGAATATCTTGAATTTTTCAAACATCGCGATATTCTTATCATCGGCATAATGAGGAAGGCAATCAACTGTTGTCGGGTAATTTTTAAGCCCTCTCTTTTCAGCCTCTTTAACCCATTCTTCAGAGTAGTTATTGCCGTTGAAGATAACCCTCTTATGCTTTTTAAGAGTTTCGGCAAGAAGCTTGTTGAGTTCCTTTGTGAAGTCGTCAGCTTTTTCGAGTCTGTCGGCAAACTGGCAGAGCTCGTATGCAACGATTGTATTGAGCATTACATTTGAGCAGGAAATAGAGTCTGCTGAACCGAGTGAACGGAATTCAAACTTATTACCTGTAAACGCAAAGGGAGATGTTCTGTTACGGTCGGTTGTATCTTTAGGGAAATTGGGAAGTGCTTCAACGCCTATAACAAATTCTTTTTTCTTATTGGATTTGATAAGTTTTCCACTTTCAAGAGCCTCTACGATTTTCTGAAGTTCATCACCGAGGAAGATAGACACTATCGCAGGAGGTGCTTCGGCAGCACCGAGACGATGGTCGTTTCCTGCACTTGCAACAGAAATACGGAGAAGGTCAGCATATTCGTCAACACCCTTTATGATAGCACAAAGGAATGTTAAAAATCTGAAATTGCTGCTGGGAGATTTGCCGGGTTCGAGAAGATTCTGACCATCGTTTGTAACGAGAGCCCAGTTGTTATGCTTACCACTTCCGTTAACGCCTGCAAAAGGCTTTTCATGGAGAAGGCAGACAAGTCCGTGTTTACGGGCAAGTTTCTTCATAACGTCCATAATAAGCTGATTCTGGTCAGCAGCGATATTTGCAGTTGTGTAGATAGGTGCGAGTTCATGCTGGGCAGGTGCTGCTTCATTATGTCTTGTCTTTGAAAGAATACCGAGTTTCCAGAGTTCACAGTCAAGTTCTTTCATATAATCTGAAACTCTTTCTTTGAGAGAACCGAAATAATGGTCATCCATTTCCTGTCCCTTGGGGGCTTTTGCACCGAAAAGAGTTCTTCCTGCGAAGATAAGGTCTTCACGCTTATCGTAAACAGATTTATCAACAAGGAAATATTCCTGTTCTGCACCGACTGTTGTTATAACTCTTGTTGCAGTTGTATCACCGAAAAGACGAAGTATTCTCATAGCCTGTTCGTTGATAACTTCCATAGAGCGAAGAAGAGGAGTTTTTTTGTCAAGTGCTTCACCACTATACGAACAGAATGCTGTCGGGATATAGAGAGTTGTATCTCTTACGAAAACATTTGAGGTGGGGTCCCACGCAGTATAGCCTCTTGCTTCGAAAGTCGCACGAAGCCCTCCTGATGGAAATGATGATGCATCAGGTTCGCCCTTTATAAGTTCTTTACCCGAAAATTCCATAATAATTCTGCCATCGGTTGTGGGTGCTATAAAAGAATCATGTTTTTCAGCAGTGATACCTGTCATGGGATGGAACCAGTGTGTATAATGGGTTGCGCCCTTTTCAACAGCCCAGTCCTTCATTGCGTTTGCTATAACTTCGGCAACATCGGTATCAAGAGCAACTCCGAGTTCTCTTGTGTTTCTGAGCGCTTTATAGATATTTTTCGGAAGACGCTCTCTCATTATTGTTTCGTTGAATACGTTACATCCGAAATATTCCGTTACGGAAGGTTTCTTTTCGTTTGTCTGCATAATACTCCCCCTCAGAGAAAAATAAAAACGCTCCAATCCGACGGTGATACCATCAAACTGAAGCGTCGCAATCTAATTAAAAATATACCACACAACTCATTGTATGTCAATAATTCAGGGGTATAAATAGGGGTTTGATTGCAGAATTAAACTGTGCATTTTTCACAAGTTATTTGTATTCGGGAGACTCTGATACTGCGAGGTGTTCGGATGCTTTTTTAAGAGTTTCGTTGAACTGTTCGTCATCGAGAGGTCTGCCTAAAAGGTAACCCTGAACACAGTCACATCCACTTTCACGGAGATAGCTGAGCTGTTCTTCAACTTCAACGCCCTCAGCAACAACAAAGAGGTTCATATTGTGTGCGAGAGATATGATAGAGCCTACTATTTCCTTTTCGGATTCGGCACGGTTTATTCCGTCAACAAAAGATTTATCAATTTTGAGTGTGTCGATAGGAAGTGAACGGAGATAATGAAGTGATGAATAACCTGTTCCGAAATCGTCAAGTGCTATTGAAATGCCGAGTTTCTTGATTTTGTTAAGAACCTCAACAGCATTGTCAACCGACTTTATGAAAACTGATTCGGTTATTTCGATTTCAAGGTTTCTTCCGTAAACGCCTGTTTCTTCCATAATTCCCTTAACGATGTTGTAGAAATCAGGCTGCATAAGCTGAATTGTTGAGATATTTACCGAAAGAACAAGGTTTTCAAGGCCGTAGGTATCCATCGCCATTCTGAGCTTGCGACAAGCCTCTTTGAAAATCCATGTTCCGAGTTCGACAATAAGACCTGTTTCTTCAGCCATAGGGATAAACTGCATGGGGCTGACGAGACCGAGTTCTTCTGAACGCCAACGGACAAGTGCTTCAAAGCCACGGAGTTTCTTTCCATCGGGTTCATGCTGAGGCTGGAACATAAGATGGAATTCTTCTTTATTAAGGCCTGCTACAAGGCTTGCTTCAAAGTCAACCTTATGTTGAATTTCTTCCTTCATTTCAGGAGTGAAGAATTCGAGACGATTCTTTCCGTCTGCCTTAGCCTTATAAAGCGCCATATCGGCACATTTGAGAAGTTCGGTCGAGTCGCTGCCATCCTTAGGATAAGCAGATGCACCGAAGCTTGCGTTTACTGTTACTTCTTCGTTACCCATTACGATAGGTTCTGAAATTGCTGCTCTGATTTCTTCAACATAATTAAGAACTTCGTTTTTATCAATATCCCTCTGGACAAGTATTGCGAATTCATCGCCACCGAGTCTTCCGAGGATATCATCGGTATCAAGGGCAGCTGTTATACGCTGAGCGATTTTCTTTATTACCATATCGCCCTTTTCGTGTCCTAAGGTATCATTTATACGCTTGAAATTGTCGAGGTCGATAAAAACAACGGCGAACTTCTTTCCTGTCTTCGCAGAATAACTGATATGAAAATCAAGTCGGTTTATAATCATTCTACGATTAGGAAGTTCTGTCAGAGCATCGAAAAGTGCCATATGATTGAGGCGCTCTTCGTTTTCTTTTATAACTCTCGATGTTTCGAGGAGTTGTTCGTTCATTTTTCTTACTTCTTCATAAGCTTCTTCGGCTTCTTCGGCAAGTTTTACAAGTTCTTCACGCTGAGCACTCGCTTCTTTCATTGACTTATGAAGTTTTCTTATTATACCAAAAAGGAATGAAACGGAAATTATTGTTCCGAGTGGAATAATAACACCCACAATAAGCAGATTATTGACAGCAAGCCCATTGAGAATAACACACACTATACTTAAAACATTAAGTGCTATAGAAAGAAGATATCCTGTTTTATAATATCTCGCTGTAAGAACAACAGAAACAACAATCTGAAGCTGTGCTACTACTGCCTGAACAATCTGAAGATCAAATATTGCCTGAATGGCAAGCATGGCGAGATAAATGAGACACCAGAATGCTATAAAGACAACATCTCTCTTATTTCTTTCCTCGATATCCTTTTCGTCATTTTCGTTTCCGACGATTTCATCGATACAATCCGAAATCTTGCTCATACAATATCACTCCTTTCAGAACATTTGTTCAAATTATCCAATATTACATTGATTTTACC
>JAZNQY010000074.1:0-13744 GCA_045590375.1 Oscillospiraceae bacterium
GTCATAAATAATTCTGTAAAGTCTGATTTCAACATTATCTCTCTGTGCGTTTTCAGCGGCAACGTTATCGGGACGGACATTAAATCCTACGATAATAGCGTTTGAAGCACTTGCAAGCATAACGTCGCTTTCAGAAACAGCACCTACACCACCGTGGATTACTCTTACTCTTACTTCATCGTTGGAGAGCTTTTCAAGCGACTGCTTTACTGCTTCTACCGAACCCTGAACGTCTGCCTTTACGATAAGAGGAAGTTCCTTGATTTCGCCTTCTGCAATATGGCTGAAAAGGTTATCGAGAGTAACTTTCTGATACTGCTTGAACTGTTCTTCCTTCGCTTCGTGACGACGGAGTTCAACGAGTTCTCTTGCGAGTCTTTCATCTTCAACGGCGTTGAATATATCACCTGCTGAAGGAACTTCTGCAAGACCTGTAATTTCAACGGGAACAGAAGGACCTGCTTCGTGAACAATCTGTCCCTTATCGTTTGTCATAACTCTTACACGACCTACTGATGTACCTGCGATGATAACATCGCCTGTATGGAGTGTTCCGTTCTGAACGAGGAGAGTTGCGATAGGTCCTCTGCCCTTATCGAGTCTTGCTTCAACAACAGTACCCTTTGCGAGTCTGTCGGGGTTTGCCTTGAGTTCCTTGACATCGGCAACGAGGATGATGTTTTCTAAAAGTTCCTTAATACCCATACCTGTCTTTGCAGAGATAGGAACGCAGATAATATCTCCACCCCATTCTTCGATAACGAGGCCGTGTTCTGTGAGTTCCTGCTTTACTCTGTCAGGATTTGCTTCGGGTTTATCCATTTTATTTATTGCAACGATGATAGAAACATCTGCTGCTTTTGCGTGGTTTATGGCTTCGATTGTCTGGGGCATAATTCCGTCATCTGCCGCAACAACGATTACTGCGATGTCAGTAACCTGTGCACCACGGGCACGCATTGCTGTAAATGCCGCGTGTCCGGGAGTGTCGAGGAAAGTAATGTCCCTGCCGTCAACAGCAACTCTGTAAGCACCGATATGCTGTGTGATACCACCTGCTTCTCCTGCTGTAACGTTTGCCTTTCTGATGTTGTCGAGGAGTGATGTCTTACCATGGTCAACGTGTCCCATAACAACAACAACGGGTGAACGTTCTGAAAGGTTTGTATCGTCGTCTTCTGTATCGACGATGAGTCTTTCTTCAACTGTTATGATAACTTCCTTTTCAACCTTAGCACCGAGTTCTTCAGCAACGAGTGAAGCTGTATCAAAGTCTACTACTTCGTTTATAGTTGCCATAACGCCGAGACCCATAAGCTTCTTTATAACGTCTGTTGCAGTAACTTTGAGTCTTGATGCGAGTTCTGAAACAACGATTTCATCGGGGATAAGAACTTTAAGCTGCTGTTTTCTCGCTCTTTCGAGTTCGAGTCTTCTGAGCTTTTCTGCTTCTGTTTCTTTCTTTGAGAACTGCTGTTTGTTTCTCTGTGCAGACTTCTGTGTGAGCTTCTGCTTTTTCGAGTAGTTATCCTTATGATGATTTGATGACTGTGCATACTGTTCATACTTCTCGTTGTATTTATCGAGTTCAACATAACTTCCTCTTGTGTCAACAGTTCTTCTGTTGTCGTGTGAGTTATCTGATGAGAAGTTTGCATTGAGCTTTGTTATAACGCCATGTTCCTTTGCCTTAACGGGAGCCTTCTGCTGTTTTGGCTGTGGCTTCTGCTCAGGCTTCTTTTCTTCTGCCTTCTTTTCGGGTGTGGGAGCAGGCTTCTTTTCTTCTGCTTTCTTTTCGGGTGTGGGAGCTGGTTTCTTTTCTTCTGCCTTCTTTTCAACCTGCTTTTCGGGAGCCTTTGTCTCTTCCTTCTTTTCAGCAGTTTTCTTTGTTGTTTTCTTTTCTGAAGCAGGTTTCTTTTCAGCCTTTTCAGAAGTTTTTTCTGTCTTTTCAGCAGTCTTTTTCTTAACAGGCTTCTTTTCTTCCTGCTTTGCTTCTGCTTTCTTTTCTTCGGGAACGTTATCGCCCTCAGCCTTTTTCTTTCTTTCTTCTTCGCCCTTCTTGAAGTAGTCGTCAAATGTAGTTACTTCATATTTTTTTGAATATGATTCAAGAACAAGGTTGAGTTCTTCTTCACCAAGTGATGATGTTGAAGCGAGCTTCTTTCCTTCCTTGCCCTTTATTCCAAGTTCTGAAAGAAGGTCAATAAGTTCCTGATTTGAAACATTTATATCCTTTGCAACTTCATTAAGTTTTACCTTTGTTGTACTCATCGGCACACTCTCCTTTTAAATCGAACTAAATAGTAATATCTATGTTGACGGTTATGCGAGGATTTCACGGATTTTATCCGAAAACCCTTTATTCGTAATACCGATTATCGCGCAGAATTTTCCGAGATAGAATTCAAACTCTTTCTTTGTGATTTCTGTCTTTATGATTTCTGCTTTTTCCTTAACGGAAAATCTTATCTCCTTTTCGGATTTTTCAGAAATATCCGAAGCGAGCAAAATCACAAATACCTTGTCATCGAGAGTTCCTTCTTTTACGGGGTCAAACCCTGTTACTATCCCTCCTGCTTTTCTGCATATTGTCAGGATATTTATAAGTTTATTCTCCATCGCCTGTAAGTTCCTTTTCCATAAGGTCATAAACTTCATCGGGAATTTTACATTCAAATTCCTTTTCAAGTCTTTTTGATTTTCTGACCTTTTTAAAACATTCAACCGAGTGGCATATATATGCGCCCCTGCCGTTCTTCTTGCCCGTCAGGTCGAGCGAGATTTCACCTTCAGGGGATTTTACTATTCTTATGAGTTCCTTTTTGGGCTTCATTTCGTTACAGCCCTTGCAGTTTCTCATAGGTATCTTTTTCTGTTTCATAAAATCATTCAACTCCTGATTATACGGGGATTTCGTTTTCAGGCTTGATGTCTATTGTGTATTTTGTGAGCTTTGCTGCAAGCTTTGCGTTCTGACCTCTGTTTCCTATGGCGAGAGAAAGCTGATTGTTGGGAACAATTACTGTGCATTTGTTCTTCATTTCGCCTGTCTTTTCATCGGGTTCGGGGTCGTTTATTGTAACGCTTATAACCTGTGCGGGTGAAAGTGCCGCTGCGATGAATTCTTCATCGTTTTCGCTATACTGGATGATGTCAATCTTTTCGCCTTCAAGCTCTTCAATAATCTTTGTTATACGGCTTCTTCTGGGACCAATGCAAGCGCCCTTTGCGTCAACATTTTCATCGTTTGACATAACAGCGATTTTTGTTCTTACGCCTGCTTCTCTTGAAATAGACTTTATTTCAACTGTTCCGTCATGGATTTCGGGAACTTCGAGTTCAAACAAACGCTTTACAAGTCCGTGATGCTTTCTTGAAACCTTTACAGCAGGCTTCTTGTCAGAGTTCTTGATTTCCATAACGTAAACCTTGATAAACTGACCTTCTCTGATGATTTCACCGGGAATCTGTTCGCTCTTGAAAAGAAGGATTTCGTTCTTTTCAACCTGTAAAGTTGCTATTCCTGAAACGGCGTCTATTCTTACAACCTTTGCTGTGATACATTCGCCTACTCTGTCCTTGAACTGTTCAACGAGCTGAGCGTTTTCATAATCTCTGATGTCGTTTCTGAGTGACTGCTTTGCAGCACCCGCTGCGCC
Organism: Oscillospiraceae bacterium; assembly: GCA_045590375.1. Lineage (GTDB taxonomy): Bacteria > Bacillota > Clostridia > Oscillospirales > Ruminococcaceae > RGIG4131. The sequence goes on from JAZNQY010000074.1 coordinate 3,660, forward strand.
TCTTCCGAATGATGCGGGAGAAAGCTTTATTTCAACCTTTCCACCTATCTTGGCGCTTGCCTTTATCTTCTTTGCATCTTCAAGTGAGATTTCGTTCGGTAATTCGGGAACAGCAACAACATGCTTCACAACAGCCATTGTTATCTTGTTCTTTTCTCTGTCAATCTCAACCTTGAAATCTTCGTCTGTGCAACCTGAAAATTCCTTATACTGTTTTCTTGCTGCTCTTATAAGACCTGTCTTTATCTTTTCGATAAGGATGTCACCGTCAATACCGTTTTCTTTTTCGATACTGAGGAGCGCTTCGCCGAGTTTTACTTTTTCTTTCTGAACTGCCATTTTAATGAGTTCCTCCCTAAATTTTATTTTATGCTGTTGTTTAACTATTCGTCAAAAATATCCGCGTCATCGTTGAGCTTTATATAAGCTGTTTCTGAAATCTTTATATCTCTTCCCGAAACGGTAACGCTTTCTTTTGTATATCCATCGAGCGTTCCGACGATTTCCTTCTCGCCGTTTTCATCTGCTCTTATAAGGCATACCCTGATTTCAGAGCCTTTGTATTTTTCATAATGTTCTTCTTTTCTGAGCTTTCTTCCCAGCCCCGGAGAACATGTTTCAAAGGTCCAGTCCTTTTCTTTTATGAAATCTTCTTCATCAAGGATTTTGTTGAACGGTCTGTGAAAAGCTTCACAGTCTTCAATGTCAATCCCTTCGGGCTTATCGATATAAACCCTTAAATACCATGTTGCGCCTTCTTTCTCGAAAACAACATCCCATATCGAAAGACCTAAACTTTCGGCGAGAGGCGTTGCAAGTTCGAGCGTTTTAGCGACTGCTTTTCCACCCTGTGAATTCTTTGCCAAATAAAAACCCCCTATACATAAACGAAAGACCGGCGCTTACGACGGTCTTGGAATTTGCTTATTAACTGACGTTATTATACCATATTATTTTATAAAAAGCAATAGGTTATTCCCATTATTTTCGCAAAATTTATTAAAAAGTTCCGTTTTTAAGGCATTTTGGCAGACATCAGCCTTTTATATTGTATAATTTAACCAAAAATTATGAATAAATCCAATGAAATATTGATATTCTAATCAATTTGTGATAGTATAGAATGAGGTAAATATGAAATTTTTTCGAAAGGAGGATGCTTTGTGGCAAATTTCATAGATATTTCGGGCAAACCCGAAAACGAAAATCTTAATGAAGATAAAGAAATGAACGAACTTTTCGAACGCCTCAAACTCTTTGAACAGAATAATTTCGATTATGAGATATTCACAAAAACTATTCAGGCAGGGGTAACAAAGCATATCCTTGATGACAAATTCACCTGTTATTACGGAAATGAATATTTCTTCTTCATGATAGGCTATACAGAAGAAGAATTCGGAAACGAACTTAATTCGTCGGTTGAAACGATAGTCGACCCCGATGACCTTAAACAGTTCAGAAAAGAACTTGATTATTGTATAAAAAACAACATATCGAATTTTTATATGAACTTTAAGGTTACAAGAAAAGAAGGCTATAAGCTTTTCTTCAAGACATCGGTTTCTGTTTTTAAAGATGAAAAATCAGGTGAATATCATTTCTATTGTGTTCACACAGACATAACAACATCGGTTATCAACGAACAGCTTGCAAGCAGAAAGATGCACCTTTTGGAAAACGTCTGCAACGCTATGATGACAGCCATTGCCATTTTAGAGGTTGACGAAAAAACGATGAAGATGCGCGTTATGTATGCAAACCCATCGGCTGTAAAGATTTTCGGCGTTTCTGAAAAAGATTACAGAAAAGAAAGCTTCGAACCCATTTCAATAGCTGTTGCCGATGATGTCGAATATGTAAAGAATGTTTTCTATGATGTTGTAAAATACAAGAAATCCGTTAAGATGGAATCGAGGGCAAAAACCTCAGACGGAACACCTACTCAGTGGATTTATGCAAACATAAAACCCGCAACACAGAGCAGAAACGGAAAGGTTACGGTTTTAGTTGAAGTTGAAAATATAACAGAACGTCATCAGCTCAGAACTGAAAACGAATATATCCTCGAAAATATGCCGGGCTTTATGGCTAAGTATGTTATCGAAAAGACAGGGCCTCGTCTTCTTGAAGCAAACTCAAAGTTCTATGAATTTTTCGGAACATCGAAAGAGATGTATGAAAAAGAAGGCGTTTATTATGTAACGCATTTCAATAATGAGATTGCCGATAAGGTTACTGAAAATTTCAATATGCTCCGTGTCGGTATGCCCGTTTCATTTGAATACAGAACAATCAAGGCAGACGGTGAAATGGCATGGATAAGACTTCAGGGTTCATGCATGGGCTTTGAAAACGGAAACCCCGTTTATCTTATAGTTCAGCATGACATCACCGATATGAAAAACCTTGAAGCACAGCTCACCGAAGAAAAAGAACGCTATCGCATAGCTTATAAGAATTCAAAGACCCTTATGTTTGAATATAACATTCAATCCGATAAACTCTTCTATTTCGGAAGAGAAGAAAACGACAAGGGTGAAAATGTTACTATCATTGAAAACTATATCGGTTCGGGAATACTCGATAGTGATACATACCCTGCCGACAGAGCTGTTCTTATAAAATTCTTCAAGGGCGAAAATGACAGAAATGTAAAGATAAGAAGAAACACACAGCGTTTCGGTTACAGTGGTTATGAATGGGTTGAGCTTACTGCAAGCACCATTTATGACGAAGACAAGAAGCCTCTTAAAATCATAGGAAATTTCCAGACAATAGGCGAACAGGATAACTCTATCTATGAAAAGATAGAAACTCTCATAAAGGAAAATAAGGATCAGAAATTCGCTATCATCAGAATGGATATCGACAATTTCAAGATGATAAACGACCTTTACGGCTGGAAAGAGGGCGACAAGGTTCTTTCTTTCATCGCAAACTCACTGCGTGATGTTGTTCCCGATGATAAATATCCTGTCGGAAGAATAACCTCTGATATATTCTGTGTATGTATGCCCTATGTTGACAGCACAAATGTTTCGACGGTCATAAATATGATTATGGCGTCACTCAAAGATTATCCCGTTGATTTAGGTCTTTCGGCACATTTCGGTGTTTATGTAACAGACGAAAATTCTGTGAATATCCCTGCGACAATTATGTTTGACAGAGCAAACCTTGCGCTTAAAACAGTCAAGAACAGAGTTTCTCCTGTATTTGCTTATTTCGACAACAATTTAAGAGATACACTACTCAACGAACAGATGATTGAAAAGGATATGCACAGCGCGCTCGAAAACGGTCACTTTGTTCCCTATTATCAGCCGAAATACAATATCTCAACAGGAAAGGTTGTCGGCGCCGAAGCACTTGTAAGATGGATTCATCCCGAAAAGGGAATTATTCCTCCCGGCTCATTCATTCCTCTCTTTGAAAGAAACGGATTTATCATCAATGTCGATGAATATATCTGGGAGGATGTATGCAGAAAAATGGCATTATGGAGAGATAAGGGCTATCAAATTGTTCCCGTTTCCGTCAACGTTTCAAGGCTTCATATCTTCGACCCTAACTTTATAACGAAGATAAAAAATCTTGTTGCGAAATATGATATCGACCCTAAGATGCTCATTCTCGAATTTACAGAAAGCCTTCTCGTTGAAAACGCAGAAGAAATGCTTAAAATGATGAACGAGCTCAAAAACGAAGGCTTCAATATTTCGATGGACGATTTCGGCTCGGGATTTTCATCGCTCAATATGCTTAAGGATATGCCCCTTAACGAGGTTAAGATCGATAAGGAATTCTTAAACGAAACACAGTCAACAAACGCCACGAAGGGCAAGACTGTCGTTGCGGGAACAATCCTTATGGTAAATCAGCTTGATATGGGCGTTATCGCAGAGGGCGTAGAAAATCACGAACAGGCACAGTTCCTCCTCGCAGCAGGATGTGAAACGGCTCAGGGCTTCTATTATTCAAGACCTATCCCTCAGGCAGATTTTGAAAAACTCGTTTTCGGTGAGTGACCCACGTGGTCGTGGAGACCATATCGTTTCGCAGTTTATTTTAAAACTTAAACAAACGGCTCGGTAACGGAGGAAAGCTGTTGCCGAGCTGTAAATTTATTTTCGACTTAAAGAAGGTGGGAAAGATGACAAACAAAACAGAACTCGGTTTTGGAATAATGCGACTTCCGCTTAAAAATAACGATGTCGATTTTGAAAAAGCCGATGAAGTTATAGAAGAATATATGAAGGGCGATTTCTGTTTCTTTGATTTTCACCCCAGTTATATGCAGGGAAAATCGCAGGAGATTTTTAAGAGGTCGGTTTCATCAAAATACCCGAGAGAAAAGTATATTGTCGCTAACAAACTCCCCTGGTATAACTATCTTAAAACATATGAAGATTATCAGATTATGTTTGAATCGGAACTTGAAAACTGCAATATTTCTTATTTCGATTATTATATGCTTCATGCAGTAACCGAAGATGTTTATGAAAAGCATATAAGAGTCGGTGGATTTAAACTTTTGGAAGAAGAAAAGAAAAACGGAAGAATTAAAAAAGCAGGCATTTCTTTTCACGATAAACCAGAACTTCTGGAAAAGATTTTAAAAAATCACCCCGTTATAGATTTTGTTGTTTTACAGATAAATTTTGTCGACTGGGAAAGCGATGTCATCTGCTCGAAAGAATGTTATGAAATTGCCCGTAAATACAATAAAGAAATTATTGTTATGGAGCCTGTAAAGGGTGGTTCGCTTTCAAAGGAAATCGAAATCGACGGAAAGAAACTCACCCTCTCTGAAATGGCAGAAATCGCACTTTCATTTGTAAAAAATCTCGACGGAATTTCTGTTATTCTCAGTGGAATGTCGGATAAAAAGCAGGTTATTGAAAACAGAAGAACAATCGCCTCAGATAAAATTTATCCCGATGAACTTTATGATACAATAAGAAGAAAACTTTCCGAAAACAGCTATATCCCCTGCACAAAATGCAACTACTGTATGGTGGAATGTCCTAAGGGGATAAAAGTTCCCGATATTTTTTCGCTTGTCAATGCATATTACAGTAATCCTTTTCTCGCTATGCGACATAAATTTTATTATAATATACAGATTGAAAAAGGCAAAGCAAGCGAATGTATAAAATGTGGAAAATGCGAAAAAAGATGTCCCCAGAAAATAGAGATAAGAAAAAAACTGAAAGAGGCTGAAACTATGTTTGAAAACAATACCGGAAACGGCTATACAACAGAAAAGAATATCCAGATAATGATATCGCTTCTTAAACAACACGGAATAAAAAAGATAATAGCAAGCCCCGGAACAACAAATTCAAGTTTTATATTCAGCATTCAGAATGACGGCTGGTTTGAAGTTTATTCATCAGCCGATGAAAGAAGCGCTGCCTATATCGCCTGCGGACTTGCTGCCGAAAGTGGTGAACCCGTTGTTTTAAGCTGCACAGGTGCTACTGCTTCGCGGAACTATATTCCTGCTTTGACAGAAGCATATTACAGAAAACTCCCCGTTTTGGCGATAACTTCAACACAAAATTCTGCAAGAATAGGTCACAACATTCCTCAGGTTATAGACAGAAATACTATTCAGAATGATATTGCAAAATTCAGTGGAGTAATGCCCTCTGTAAACACCAAGGAAGACGAATGGAAATGCACTATAAATGCAAATAAAGCTATCCTCGCTCTTAAACATAACAGTGGTGGGCCGGCGCATATAAATCTTGAAACAACATATTCAAAGGATTTTTCTGTTAAAAATCTTCCCATAGCAAGAAAAATAGAAAGGGTTTCTGATATTTCGGATTACCCCGATATTCCCGAAGGAAAAATCGCGATTTTCTGTGGAAATCACAAAAAATGGGATGTCGCACTCACAGATGCAGTCGATAAATTCTGTGAAAAATACGGTGCTTTCGTTATAGCCGACCATACATCAAACTATAAGGGAAAATACGGTTTATCAACATCCGTTCTCTTCTCTCAGGATAACCCCGTCGGTGTGAATATTGACCTTTTAATCCATATAGGCGATGTTTCGGGTGGATATTATAATTTCTCTGCGAATAATGTTTTCAGGGTAAACCCCGACGGCGAAATTGTTGACACTTTCAGAAAACTCACAGTTGTCTTTGAAGAGGATGAACAGAAGTTCTTTGAAAACTATATTTCTCTTTCCGATAAAAACAAGAATAATCATGATTATTTCAACAGTCTTAAAGAAGCCGAAGAAAATTTAAGAAAAAATATTCCCGAGCTTCCTTTTTCGAATGTGTGGATAGCGAAGAATACACTTTCAGAAATCCCCGAAAATTCCGTTGTTCATTTAGGAATTTTAAATACTCTGCGTTCATTCAGTTTCTTCCCCTGCCCCAATTCTGTTGATGTTTACAGCAATACGGGTGGTTTCGGAATAGACGGCTGTGTTTCATCGCTTATCGGTGCATCGCTCTGTAATAGCAACAGACTTTATTTCGGCTTTGTCGGTGACCTTGCTTTCTTCTATGATATGAATTCAATAGGAAACAGACATATCGGAAATAATTTAAGACTGATAGTTATCAACAACGGAAAGGGAACAGAGTTTAAAAACTATAATCATATAGCAGCATCCCACGGCGATGAAACAGATGAATTCGTTGCTGCGGCAGGACACTACGGAAACAAGTCGGAAAAGCTCATTAAAGGATATGCAGAGGCTCTCGGCTTTGAATATTTTTCTGCCGATACAAAGGAAAAATATCTTTCTTTGCTTCCCTCTATGCTTTCGCCCGATTCAGAAAAGCCCATTGTTGTCGAAATCTTTACAAACGATACCGAAGAAAGCCTTGCCATAAAAACAATGAGAACACTCAACGGCGAAAAGAAGGATGTAAACTTCGCAATAAAAAAACCTTCCCGTCTTAAAGAGGAAAAGAAAGAAATCGTTATTTTTGGCGCAGGAATGTGTCTTACGGACAATCTCGACAGGATAAGAGATTTCGGGGCAGTAAGATATGTTGTCGATAACAATTCTTCAAAATGGGGAAAGAAAATTATCGGAGGGCTCACCTGTATCTCTCCCGATGAGCTTTTAAAAATCGACAACGCCTATGTTTTGATAGCAATCGAAAATCCGAAAACGGCATTCGTTATAGCATCACAGCTCCTCGATATGAAAATCACCGATTTTGATTATATCTATAATTGGTTCGATTATGCCGATAAAGAGGATTATATATGATTCATAAGACAGTCCTTTCAGGGACTGTCTTTTTTATATCCGAATGATTTTAGAAAAACTATTGACAAATTATTAAAAAAATGTTAAGATAGTTACAGTTTGAAATAAAGGAGTAAGAAAAAATGAAAAAAATCAAATTTTTAATCGCAGGTCTTGTAGCACTCACAATGCTTTCAGGATGCACAGCAAAGGAAGATCAGTCGATAGGAATAATCGGTGGAGCTGACGGCCCTACTGCAGTAGTTGTAGGCGAAGAAAGCCAGACAACAGAAAACGAAGCACCTGATGTTATAGAAGAAACTGTTTTCACTTATGACGATGGTTCTTATGAAACAAATTCCTATGACAAAAACGGAAATGTCGTTCAGTGGACATATTACAACCCCGACAAGACAGTCGGTTCATATCAGACTTATGAATATGACGAAAACGGCTTCAACACAAAGATTTCATATTATAATGGTGACGGAACACTCAGCGTTTACGACATCTGGGCTTATGATAAAGACGGAAACATTACAGAATCTGCATCATATGAAGCAGACGGAACAGTTTCTTCACGCATGACATTTGAATACGACAAGAACGGAAACTGCATAAAGGATACAGCATACGGCGAAGACGGAAAGGTTTCTGTTTATTCGGTAAGCACATTCTCTGACGACAACAGACTTATCAGAGAAGACAGCTATACAGGTTCGGATGAACTCATAGCAACAAACGAATATGAATATGACGAAAACGGCTATCTCTGTAAACTTACAACATCAACCCCTGCGGGAATTGCATCGGTAGGTGTTTATGAAAATGATGCTGACGGAAATGTCATCAGCGAAAAGTGGTATGACGGAAACGGAAACGAACTCGATTATTCAACTCCCCAGATGCCTTAAAAAAAAGACAGTTTCTTTTGAAGATGTGAGTATATATGACAGAAAACGCTCTCTTTGTAAAGGGAGCGTTTTTGTGCCTTGACGAACGGGAATATTTTTATAAAGGGTTTCGCTGTCGGCTGTATCACAGCCTTTAACAGCGACTTTCTTTTTCTCCCGTGAAAAAGAAAGCAAAACCACGGAGCCCGTGGAGGCAAATCGCCCGACATAAAAAGTAAATTTACTTTGTTTCTCGGAAAAGAAATACAGAGTAATTCAACTTATAAAGTTGGATAAATCGCCAACGGGTGCTACCCGTCGCTTTTGATGCGAAAATTCTGTCTGTCAGGTCGCTCGGGGCGACATATTTCTCGTCTGCAATCGTTATCGTTCCAAAAGAACACCGAACGAAATCTTTTCTACCCTCGCTCGTTATTGTATCAAACGAATTTACTTTCCTGATAAACTGAATACGATTTGTCCTGTGTGGTCACGCACAACGCTATAAGGTTCGGAAAAGCCATCAACGCATTGAAAATATCTGCTATGTAAAACACGTTTTCAAGGCTTATTGTTGCACCAATAAGTATAAAAACTATATAAATATACTTATAGTATATTTTAGAGCACTCCCCGAAAAGAAAAACAAAGGCTGTTTCACCGATAACCTCCCAGCCTATTATGGTTGCTATCGCAAAAAGATAGATACAGATGGCGATAAACCTCCCCGAATTTTCACCTAAAACCGAAGAAAATGCCGATATTACGAGGTCTATCGGGCTTGCACCGATATATTCCCTGCCCGTTGTAAGAATTGCAAAAGCAGTCAGACTGCAACAGATAACGGTGTCAATAAAAACCTCTGCTATCCCCATAGCACCCTGACGAAAAGGGTTATCGTCGCCCGAGGTCGAATGAACTATCCCCATACTGCCCATTCCTGCCTCGTTTGAAAAAACTCCCCTTGAAAGACCTGTCACAATCGCCGTTTTTACCGATACTCCGACCACTCCTCCCGTTATCTCACGAAGCCCTAAAGCCGATGAAAAAATGTTACCTAAAGCATAGGGAACGACTCTGAAATTCTTTACAATTACTAATATTGACATAAAAATATACAGAGAGGATAAAATCGGAACTAACTTTTCAGCAACGCTACCGACAGATTTCATTCCCCCGATGATAGCGAGAAAGCAGACCATCGCCGTTAAAGACGCCAGAACTACGGGGTTTATGCCGAATGTTACCGATATCGCAGAAACTCCCGAGGCTGACTGGGCCATATTTCCTATCCCGAAAGAAGAAAGAACGCAGAAAACTGCAAAAATATATGACAAGGGTTTGAGCTTTACACTTTTCGACAGGATTTTCATTGCATTCCCACGGCGTGTTGCGATAAAATTTTCAGCAAAAGCGAGTCCCATTCCAAAAAATGAAGAAACCCACATCCAGAACAAAGAACCTGCTCCACCGACAGACAGAGCTGCTGCGACACCCGTTATATTGCCCGTTCCCATTGTTGCTGCGAGGGTTGTGAATGTAGTTCTTCTGAGATTTTTCTCCATAAGCGATTCTTTTGTGAATTTTAAAATCGTTTTCGGGCGAAGCTGAAAAAATCCGAAACGGAAAGAAAGGAAAATTCCCGATAAAATAACGGGAAAAAGCATAATGTTCCAGACAGAAGATGAAATCAGTTTCAGCATAAAACCTCTCCTTTTGGGAAAAATAGAGTATACCAAATTTATGTTTTAAAAAGGGTTTTTATGCAAACTGACAGCAAAATATATAAACAAAAGGCAGTTTTAAAGGAATATTTTGCTGAATTTATAGAAAAAGAAAAACTGACAAAAAATCTATTGACAAAAGTTGTGATGTAATGTAAAATAGATGATGTCGCAAATGAATTATGGCGGTATAGCTCAGTGGCTAGAGCAACCGGTTCATACCCGGTAGGTCGT
>JAZNQY010000075.1:0-8637 GCA_045590375.1 Oscillospiraceae bacterium
GAACACGCAGGCTGTGAACGGCAGGACCTTTACCAAGATTTAAAATTCGGCTTTGCAAAAATGTTGCGTCTGCAGCCTTGCCCATTTCTCCGCCCAAAGCGTCGATCTCTCGCACCAGATGGCCCTTTGCAGTTCCGCCGATAGATGGGTTGCAGGGCATATTCGCGATTGTATCGAGAGATATAGTGAAGAGCGCGGTTTTACAGCCAAGACGTGCCGCAGCGAGTGCCGCTTCGACACCTGCGTGTCCCGCACCGACTATTGCTATATCGTAGTTTTCCATTTCATAGTTCATAAAAATTCTCTTTTCTTAAAGATAATTCCACGGAGCCCGTGGAGGCGTATCGTTTCGGAGTTTGTTTTTGAAATTAAATTTATGGCTCGTGACCACATTTGTCGGTTATCGGGCTTTTATTTTTACGCGTGACCGTGGAGGACAATTTGTAACAATATCGGGCTGTGCGCCCTTCGCACAAAACGAAAAAGATTGCTTCCATAAAACGAAAAGACGCGATTTACCGAAAACGAAAAAGATTGTATCTTTTTACAAGGAAGTTTCCCGAAGTCGTACTCCGTGTACTACGAGGGGAACTGACACAGTAAAAAGTGCAAGATTTTTCGTTTTCACTATTTCCCTACGCAGAAGTGGGAGAAAACTTCGTCTACCACTGCCTCTGTTACCCTCTCGCCTGAGAGTTCTAAAACGGCTGAAAGTGCTTCGTCGAGAACGACTGTCAGTGCGTCAAAAGTTTCACCCATCGAAACAAGTGAAACAGCTTCCGAGATTGATAAAAGTGCTTTATCTACGCAGTTTTTCTGTCTTTCGTTTGCTATCATCCCTGAGGAATAATCAATCGAGCCGAAAGAAAAAGTATCGCTGATTTTCTGTTCTAAGTTTTCCATTCCCTCGCCCGTTTTCGCTGAGATTGAAACGGATTTTCCCAGAACATTTTCTATCTTTTCTATGTCGATTTCATTACCCTTTTCGCATTTGTTTATAATGGGAATTACTCTCTTTCCTTCAAGTTTTTCAATAATTTTTTCATCCTCATCCGAAAGTTTTTCTGATGAATCGAAAACTGCCAAAACAAGGTCAGCCTCGGAGAGTTTTTTTATCGAGCGTTCGACGCCTATACTCTCGACAACATCGCCCGTTTCACGAATACCTGCTGTGTCTGAAAGTTTAAGTAAAATATCTCCTATCATAGCAGTTTCTTCGACGATATCTCTTGTTGTTCCCTCAATGTCTGTAACAATGCTTCTGTCAAATCCTAAAAGTCTGTTCATTAAAGTCGACTTTCCTACATTCGCCCTGCCGACAATCGCTGTATCAATTCCGTTTCTTATAACCCTGCCGTTATCATAGGTTTTTGAAAGCGACAGAAGTTCTTCGTGGATAGAAGAAAGTGTCGAAGAAAGTTCTTCGGGGGTAAGTTCCATAATATCCTCTTCGGGATAATCAACCCAGGCAGAAAGTTCTCCTAAAATTTTAAGTATCTTATCTTTTACAGAAGAAATTCTTTTATATAAAGCACCCTCTTTTGCCGAAACTGCTGCTTTTCTCGCCTGTTCGCCACCTGCTGAAATAATGTCTATAACGCTTTCGGCTTCTGTTAGAGAGAGTTTTCCATTTAAAAATGCACGCTTTGTAAACTCACCTGCTGCCGCTATTTCACACCCTGCTTTAATGGTTGCAGAAAGAACTTTTTTCGCAACAAAAACACCACCATGACAGGATATTTCAATAACATCCTCGCCCGTATAGCTTTTAGGTGCACGAAATACTGTTATGACGCCCTCGTCGATTTCTTCATCACCCATAAAAATCTTTCCGAAAGCGCAGGTATAGCCTTTCATTTCAGAAATTTTCTTATCGGAAGACACAGGGCGAAAGACCTTTTCAGCAACAGAAAAAGCCTTATCTCCGCTTATTCTTATAACGGCTATTCCACCCTCTGAAAGTGGCGTTGAAATCGCTGCAACAGTTGACATAAACAATGTTCCCCTTTTATCATAGAAAAACAAGGGTACCGATATAGCTTCGGTACCCCTTACTTTTGTATAGTTTTACCCTTAAGCCGAAATTCTTAATCTATAATGATTTTGCCGTAAAGTGTTGTTGAATCCATTTCATCTTCAGGCTTTGGCTTGGGAGTTGGTTTCTTATAATCCTTTTCAAAAGAAGTTTTAAGGTCAAGGTCTCTCGCAGGCTGACCGTTTCTTCTTCCACCGTTTCTCTTGTTGAAACCACCCTTACGGTCGCCCTTGTCGTTTCTGTAAGGACGGGGGTTATCTGATGAGATAACAACCTTTCTGTAAGGTTCTTCGCCTACTGACTTTGATGAAACGCCTTCTATTTCTGTTATAACAGAATGGATGATTCTTCTTTCATAGGGGTTCATAGGTTCTAAAGCTGCTGTTCTTCCGTTTTTCTTAACAGAAGCTGCTATTTTCTTTGCGAGTTCTGAAAGTGTTTCAGCTCTCTTTTCTCTGTATCCGCATGAGTCAACTGTTATTCTGTAATAATCCTTTGTGTTCTTGTTGCAGATTGTTGATGCGAGATACTGTAAAGCATCGAGTGTATCCCCTCTTCTGCCGATTATTGCACCTGTTTCTGTGCCTTCTATGTTTATTACTGCACCGTCTTCGTTTTCAGTAACTGAAAGTGTTGCTGAAATACCCATTTTATTAAGGATTTCTTCAATATATTTCTTAGCTGCAAGATAACGGGGTTCATTATATTCTGCCTTGATTTTAGCTTCAGACTTTATCTTTCCGAAAAGACCCTTCTTTGCTTCTTCAATAACTTCATACTTTACTTCTTCTTTAGAAATACCAAATTCCTTAGCAGCGAGTTCAACTGCTTCTTCGACTGATTTTGCTGAAAAAATCTGTTCCATAATTTTTTAACGCTCCTTACTTTAGTTATCGTGATTTATTTCTATGCCTAAATCTTCGGCAGAAACTTCATCTTTATATTTTTCTTCCATTCTCTTTCGCGCGTCGGCAATGATTTTACTTTCAAGGTCTTTCTGCATCGACTTTGAAATCTTTATGTTGCCTTCTTCATCACGGGGAAGTTCTTTCTTTATATCTTCATTGAGGTTTCTTGTGGGATTGCTAAGCTGTTTCTGTTCTTCGAGAAGGGCGAGCTGTTTTTCATACATTCTTTCCATATAGCCCTTGCCCTTTTTCTTCTTCTTTCTTTCAGCGTCTTTCTTAACGAGTTCTGCTACCTTTTCGGGTGTATAAACCTTGCTTAAAATAATCTGCTGGAAAAATCCGAAGATTGACTGGCAGATCCAGTAGTAACCAACTGCCATAGGGAAGTTTCTTGCGATAAAGATTGAAATGATAGGCATAATGTAAAGCGAAAGTGTCATCGCATTCATTGATTTTGCCATTGCGTTATCAGGATTTGTCTTCTTCTGCTGAATCTGTGAATAGACCATTGTGAGAAGCTGTGAAAGACCTGCTAAAATCGGGATTAAAAGTGTGGGCCATGTCCATGTAGGGTTAACGCCGAGGTCGAAAATTCCAAGGAAATTCATATCAAATTCCGAAACTGCCTTGCAGAGTTCGGGCATTGAAGCGAAAGCAGCAGGATTATCATTATAAGCCTGCATGATGATAAGCTGTGACTGATAGTTCTTTGAAAGATTTTCAACATTCTTTACAACCGTTGCCCAGGCTTCACCGTTTGCCTGTGCTTCAAGGATAACTTTCTGTGCTATGAGTGTTGCCTCTGCTATCATATCTTTTGAAAAATGCATGATATGTGTGAGAGGTCTGTAAACAACGTCGATGATACCAAAAAGAACGGGGAACTGAATAAGCATAGGAAGACAACTTGACATAGGGTTGATGCCTTCTTCAGCATAGAGTTTCATCTGTTCTTCCTGAAGCTTCTGCTGGTTGTTTGCATATTTTTTCTGTAAAGCCTGAAGTTTCGGCTGAAAAGCCGTCATCATGGCTGTATTTTTCTGCTGTTTAACGCTTAAAGGAAACAAAAGGATTTTTGTTACAAGCGTGAATAAAAGAATTGCAATACCGTAATTCTTAACGAGATAATATATACCCCACATTATAAATCCCAAGGGGTAACCAAACATTTCATAAATTAACTGCATCTGTCTGCTCCTGATTTCTTATTTTTCTTTTCGGGGACATAGTCTATTCCCCCTAAACTCCAAGGGTGGCAACGGAGTATTCTTTTAACTGCCAGAAAGCCACCGTAAAATATACCGAAACGCCTTATCGCCGTTAGGGCATACTGTGAACAGGTAGGATAAAACTTACAACAGGGTGGCTTTAAGGGAGATATGAATTTCTGATAGAAAACTATCGGCAAAGAACAGATATATCTTATTGTTTCAATAAGCTTATCCATTTTTCTTTACCCCTCCTTCTTCGATAAAAGGAATGGCCTTCTTTTCAAAAAAAGTCGCTATCTGATATGATTTTACCTCAGAAGCTGCCTGTCTTGCAACGAAGATATAATCATATCCTTTCGGGAACTTCGCTCTCAGACTGTCATAAGCTGCTCTTATAACTCTTCGAGCTCTTGAACGCTTAACCGAGTTTCCGACCTTTTTTGTTGTTGTTATACCTACTCTGTTTTCATTTGTTCCGTTTTTTCTGAAATACACAACAACGGTTTTGCCTGCTATGTATTTCCCTCTTTTATAAAGTCTTAAAAAAACTTTATTGTCTTTGATGATTTCTTTTTTCTGCATAATTTTAAAGAAAAAAGACCGCAACTTTCCCCACCAAGCATAAATCCCCAAAGTGTTATAAATGGCACAACGAAATCTGAGATTTCGCCACGAGGATGCCTGTGTGAAATGCGGTCAATGGTCGAATTTTTATCTTACTTATTAGTAGCTGAGCATCTTTCTGCCCTTTGCTCTTCTTCTTGCAAGAACTTTTCTTCCGTTTGCTGTTGACATACGGCTTCTGAATCCGTGAACCTTCTTTCTGTGAAGCTTCTTAGGCTGATATGTTCTTTTCATCTTTTTCCCTCCTTGCGAAAAACCGATTATCCGAAAATATATAAAAATCGGTTAAAGATAATCTGACAAGTTTATATTATAGACTATATAAATACTTTCGTCAAGCGTTTTTATGCGATTTTTTTCTTTTCGTTAATTTTGCGTTCTCTTATTTACAGGGTTTTGTGCAAAGTGTCTTATATATATTGTTTTTAAAGCAGATTTATGCTATAATCAAAGAGTGATATGCGCCCGTAGCTCAGCTGGATAGAGCAATAGCCTCCGACGCTATGTGCCACCGGTTCGAATCCGGTCGGGCGTACCACCACGTGACCGTGGGGGACAGATCGTTTCAGAGTTTAATTCAATAGTTAAAAAATGGCTCGGTAACGATAGAAAAATTAATCCGACAAAATGTCAGTGGGGAGCCCTCGCAGGCAGATTAAAACTACGATAAAACGAAAAGATTGCCTGTGTTTTTAGGAAACACGACGACCACGTGACCGTGGAGGCATATTCGGATAAAACGAAAAGATTGTGCTTTATACAAGGAAGTTTCCCGAAGTCGTACTCGTGTACTACGAGGGGAACTGACGCAGTAGAAAGTGCAAGATTTCTCGTTTTATTACCCCACAAAGTAAAAGAAAAAAATAAATCCCCCACGGGTGTGGGGGATATTTTTTATTCTTATAAGAGCTGTACTCCCTTTTCGTCACATTCCTTAGACATCTTTTCGGGCCAGACAGAAACCTGAACTTCGCCTATGTGTGCTTTTTCGAGAAGTAACATACAAAGTCTTGACTGACCTATTCCACCACCTATTGTAAGTGGAAGAACGTTATCCTTAATCATCCTGTGATAGTCAAACTGAAGTCTGTCCATAGCGTCATATTTTTCGAGCTGAGAGATAAGCGAAACATCATCAACACGAATACCCATTGAAGAAATTTCCAAAGAATCCTCTAAAACCTCGTTCCAGAAAAGAAGGTCGCCGTTTAAGTTCCAGTCGTCATAGTCGGGTGCTCTGCCGTCGTGCTTCTTGCCATCTGAAAGAACATCACCTATCTTCATAATGAAAACAGTCTTATACTTTTCTGTTATGAGGCGTTCTCTTTCTTTTCCCGTTTTATCGGGATACATAGCACGAAGCTCTTCTGTTGTTATAAAGTAAGGTGTTTCGCAGATTTTCTTTGTAAGGCATGGGTAGCGAAGATTTACCTTTCTCTTTGTATAAGCGATTGCTTTGACTATTGATTTTACTGTTTCTTTTAAGAACTCTTCATTTCTTTCTTCTTTTGAGATAACCTTTTCCCAGTCCCACTGGTCAACGAAAACCGAATGGATATTGTCGGCGTCGTCATCACGGCGAATAGCGTTCATATCGGTGTAAATTCCCTCGCCGACATTATAGCCGTATTTATAAAGCGCCATTCTCTTCCATTTAGCGAGCGACTGAACAACCTCTGCTTCACCGTCGATTTCCTTGAAAGAAAAGTCAACCTTTCTTTCTGTTCCGTTAAGGTCATCGTTTATGCCACTTCCCTTTCTGACAATAAGGGGAGCTGTTACTCTGTCGAGAGTCAAAGCAAACGAAAGGTTCTGCTGAAAAAGGTCCTTTATATATTTTATTGCGTGCTGGGTTTCTCTGAGTGTCAGAGCTGATTTATACCCTTCGGGGATAATCATCTGTCTTGACATTTTTTATTACACCTCCGTTAAGGTTTTATTTTGCCATAAAAACGAAAAGACGTGGCTTAGTTCTAGGCAAACGAGTGAGCGATGAGCCACTGCAGGCAGATTAAAACTACAATAGATAAGACTAAAAGATTGCCTGTATTTCTAGGAAACGCGACGACGCTGTACTGGTGTACTGCTAGGAGCGTTGACGACGAAAGACGGGTAAGATTTTATCTTATATTTCCTACTGTACGAGGATAAAGAATAACATCACGGATGTTTGAAATACCTGTAACATACATAATGAGTCTTTCAAAACCAAGACCAAATCCACCATGAGGAACAGAACCGAACTTTCTGAGTTCGAGATAGTCTGTGTAAAGGTCGAGATTCATATTTCTTTCGTTCATAGCAGCAACGAGCTTGTCATAATCTGCTTCTCTTTCACTTCCTCCGATGATTTCGCCGACGCCGGGAACCAAAAGGTCAACAGCAGCAACAGTCTTGCCGTCGGCATTCTGCTTCATATAGAATGACTTTATTTCCTTAGGATAATCTGTTACGAAAACAGCCTTTTTGAACACCTTTTCAGAAATATATCTTTCGTGTTCTGTCTGTAAATCAGAGCCCCAAGAGACAGGATACTGGAATTCTTCTCCTGAATTTTTGAGCATTTCAACTGCTTCTGTATATGTTACTCTTCCGAACTCATTCCCGATGAGGTTTGTGAGCTTTTCTGTAAGTCCCTTTTCAAAATGGTCATCAAAGAACTTTATCTCATCAGGACATTTTTTAAGAATATCACCTATTACTGTCTTTATCATATCTTCTGCTGTTTCGATAACATCGGGGAGTTCGGCAAAAGCGATTTCGGGTTCAACATGCCAGAATTCAGCAACATGACGGGGTGTGTTACTGTTTTCAGCTCTGAATGAGGGGCCGAATGTATAGATTTTTCCGAATGCCATAGCAGCAACTTCGCCCTCTAACTGTCCCGAAACAGAAAGACCTGCTTTCTTTCCGAAAAAGTCGTCTGCCCAGTATTCTTCTTCGCTCTTGTATTTATCTGTAAAGCCTGTTGTTGTTACCTGAAACATTTCTCCTGCGCCCTCGCAGTCACTTCCTGTTATGAGGGGAGTATTTACATAGGTAAAGCCTTTTTCCTGAAAATATCTGTGGATAGCGTCAGCAGCAACAGAACGCACTCTGAACACTGCGTTGAATGTGTTTGTTCTGCCACGAAGATGAGGCATTGTTCTTAAAAATTCAAGTGTATGACGCTTTTTCTGTAAAGGATATTCAGAAGGGCATTTTCCTATGAGAACAATTTCTTCTGCGTTGATTTCGGGATAGCCCTGTCTGCCTTCAACAACTTCACCCGTAACCTTTACAGATGCACCGAGCTTCATAACCTCATCGGAATAATTTATGCCCTTTTCCTTATCGATAACTATCTGGATGTGCTTTAATGTTGTACCGTCGTTGAGTTCGAGAAAAGCAACGTTTTTAGAATCTCTCGCTGTTCTTACCCAGCCACATACTGTTTCTTTCCTGCCATATTCCTTAGCAGAAAAAACTTCTTTGATGTCTGTGTGTTTCATAAAAATCCTCCCTAAAAATAAAAATACCCCCACCCGTTGTAATAGGGCGAGAGTCCGCTGTGCCACCTATCTTTCGCTGTTATCTTATAATAACAGCATCTCTTTCGTCTCGTTATAAAGACTTTCCGCTTTAACGGGCGAACCCGACTCCCCTACTGACGAACTTTTACAATACGCTTTCAGTTTGCTGCTCCTGAGTGTTATTCACAAGGACTCTGCTGCGTGGTTCACACTATCCCACACTCACTTTGAGTGAATTTCCATGCTACTTCTCTCTATCACTGCATTTGAAATATTAAATTGATAATACCACAAATCATTTTTCTTGTCAACAGGATTTGAAAATTTTTGTTGTGATATTCAATGAA
>JAZNQY010000076.1:0-28960 GCA_045590375.1 Oscillospiraceae bacterium
AACCGCAGGGTCGCCGCCGTCTGTCAGAGTGATAGTAAAATCACCCGCCGTTGCCGCACTCGTCGTAATTCCAAGCGCAAAAAGCGCCGTTATGCTTATCGTCATCACGACAAGCAGTTTTAAAAGCTTTGTTTTCATAAAGCCCTCCCTGTTCTTTTCTTTTTTAAGTTTACCATTCCATATTATACCATATAAAAACAGAAAAATCAAGAAAAAAAAGGAAGTTTATGGAATAATATGGGAGTTAAAACTCAGCTGATTGACGACCTCTGCAAAATTCTCGATTGTAATGTCGAGGACATTATGAAACACGAAGATGAAAACTAAACCCCACCTTGAAAAAATCAAGGTGGGGTTGCTCTTTTTGGATATGGTCAAAACGGATACATGCAAAACGGATACATGCAAAACGAATACATGCAAAACGAATACATGCAAAACGGATACATGCAAAACAGATACATAGAGTGACGATTATTGCTACATCAGGAAATATGTGGTATAATGACAGAAGTTTATAAGGTATTGTATCGGTGGTGATAGATGTGTGTTTTTCTAAAAAACATAATAGGATAAAAAATGAGCAGAAACTCAAGTCGAATTTCTTCTGTGACCAGTTGATTTTCTGGCTTGATGATTATATCAAAAATATCAATGGCATATTTTCTTCTGATAGCCATTATGTTACTCCTGATGAACTTGCTGAATATACAAGAATATATAATATCCTGATTTATAATACTGACTGGAATAATATGAAATATCTCCAGAAAGCTGATAATTACGATAAACTTTGTGCTAAAAGAAAAGAGTTTTTCTTTCATTCACAGGATTTAGAGAACAGAATAAATAACCACAACAACTATGCTTTCAAACTTAAAATTTCAAAGGCTTATGAACTTATCGGGGATGTTGAGGGAAGAAAACTTGATTTACAGCAGATGACATGTATTGTAAAAGAACCCTCAAGTCATCTTGTTATAGCAGGTGCGGGAACGGGAAAGACAACAACTATAATAGGAAAGATAAAGTATCTTTTGAAAACCAAAAAATGTGGTCCTGAGGATATTCTTGTCCTTTCATTCACAAGAGCTTCTGCTGAGGAAATGAAAGAAAGAATAAATCTTGAAACCTGGCAGGATATAGATGTTTCTACTTTTCATAAACTTGGCAAAGACATTATAACAAAGGTTGAAGATGTTTCGCCCAATATCACAAAACTTGACCTTAAAAAGTTTATAAAAGAGCAGATAAACTTAAATATGAAATCAGAAAATTATGCCGAAATGCTTAATCATTATCTGATTTACAACAGAGTTATTTCAAAATCTGAATTTGATTTTAAAAACCAGCAGGAATACGATGAATATCTGAAATATAATCCTCCTGTTACTGTTGACAGGTATACTGTAAAGAGTTACGGAGAAATGGAAATAGCAAACTTTTTATATCAGAACGGGATAAATTATATCTACGAGCATCCTTATGAAATAGATACCCGTACAAGTGAATACGGACAGTATTTCCCTGATTTCTATCTTCCCGATTATAAGATATACATAGAATATTTCGGTATCAATCGTAACGGAGAAGTACCTTCCTATTTCAACGGTTCGGGCGGGATGTCGCCTACGGAAACATACAGAAAATCTATGAACTGGAAATACGAAACTCATAGGGCAAACGGAACAAAGATAATTTCCTGCTATTCTTATGAAAAATTTGAAGAAATATTGCTTTCTAATCTTGAAAATAATCTCAAAAAAGAAGGCGTTGTCTTTAATCCTAAATCTTCAGAAGAAATATGGAAAGAACTTAATAAGGGAGCAGACCCTGTTCTTGACAGTGTTTCGGAACTTTTTGAAACAGTTATAAATCTTATAAAAAGCAACAATTATACCATTGAAGATGTAAGAAGAAAGAATGTGGGTGTTAATGTCAGGGCGAACGATATGCTTCTTACATTGCTTGAACCTATTTACAATGCATATTGCAACCATCTTTCTCAGAACAATGAGATTGACTTCAATGATATGATAAACCGTGCTTCACAATACATTTCCGAGGGAAAGTATAATCATGGCTATAAGTATATAATAGTCGATGAATATCAGGATATATCAAAGTCGAGATATAAACTTCTTGAAACTATGAGAAAATCAAGACCATTTGATTTGTTCTGTGTTGGTGATGACTGGCAGAGTATATATCGTTTTGCCGGAAGTGATATCGGATTTATACTGAATTTCTCAAAATACTGGGGACCATCTGAAATAAGCAGAATAGAAACCACTTATCGTTTCTCTCAGGATATGACAGGTATAAGTGGAAATTTTGTTATGAAAAATCCTGCTCAGATAAAAAAGGATATCAAGGGCAAGAATAATTCCTCTGAATATCCTCTTGTAGAAATGATAGGATATTCGGATAAATATGTGATTGACTTTATGGCTGAAAAGATAAAGGAACTTCCCGAAGGCAGTACTGTGTATTTTCTCGGAAGATATACTCATGATATGAATCTTCTGAAAGAAAATGAGGCTTTTGAATGTAAATATAACAAAAGCGGGTTCTGTAATGTTAAAATCGAGGGAAGAAACGATCTTAAAATGTCATTCTTGACAGCTCATAAATCCAAAGGGCTTCAGGCAGACTATGTCTTTATAATAAACAATAAGAATTCGAGAATGGGATTTCCGAGTAAGATTCAGGATGCCCCTGTTCTGAATCTTCTTCTTGAAGACTGCGATAAATATCCTTATGCAGAAGAACGACGTCTCTTTTATGTAGCTCTTACAAGGGCGAAAGAAAAGGCCTATATCGTTACTGTTGACGGAAAAGAATCTGAATTTGTATATGATTTAAGAAGTCAATGTGGTGGACTTTTGAAACAAGAGAAGAACGGATGTCCGCTTTGCGATGGATATCTTATCAAGATTCACGGAGTTTACGGAGATTTCTGGGGATGTTCAAATTATCGTGATAAAGGTTGTAAATTCAAAAAGAAGATATATGATGAAGATTATGAATTTATGATGTGAAGATAAAATCCTGTAAAACAAGGTGATAAAATGGTAATGCTGTCAATTATGGCGATTGTTCTGATAATAGTTTATATTGTCAATAATGCTGAATACAAGAAAACAGAGTACTACAAGCATACGGGTACCGGATTTCTTTCTATGCGTCTGAACAAGGGAAAATACGGAGAATTTCTGACATATAAGAAACTTATTTCGGGGATAGACGACAATAAGAAATTCCTTTTCAACTGTTACATACCTAAAGAAAATGGTGAAACAACTGAAATAGACCTGATTATGATTCACAAGACAGGCATATATGTTTTTGAATCCAAAAACTATAGTGGATGGATATTTGGCTCGGAAACAAACTATCAATGGACACAGACTCTTCCGAACGGCAGAGGAAGGTCTCAGAAAAACCACTTTTTAAATCCGATTATACAGAATAAAGGTCATATGAAATGGCTTGCATCGTATATAAATAAGGATATTCCGATGTATTCATTCATAGTGTTCAGCGAACGTTGTGAATTGAAAAGCATCACTCTGACAAGCGGTAATCACTATGTTTCAAAGCGAAACGCTCTTCTTTCAAAGGTAAAGGAAAATATAGCGAAATGCAAAGAAGTTCTTACAGATGAGGAAATACAATCTTTATTTGATAAACTTTATGATCTCACTCAAGTTTCTGACGAAGTTAAAAGAACACATATTGAGCAGATAAAGGAACATACCTCTCAAAATGGAGAACTGACACATTCTGATAATGCTGCTGAATCGACAGAAACTGTAGAAGAAGAGCAGGTTATTCAGGATGAAACGATTTCCCAGCCTGAAGAAATGAAGTCGGCTGATGATGGAAAGGATTTAATCTGCCCCGTGTGTGGAGCAAAACTTGTTTTACGAACTGCTAAGAAAGGTAATAATGCAGGTAACCAGTTTCTTGGTTGTTCAGCTTTTCCGAAATGCAGATATACGAGAAATACATAATTCCCATCTATGAAGAAGTTCTTCGTAGATAATCCTATTAAACCACCCCACCTTCGAGTAAACCTTGGAAGTGGGGTTTGGTTCATCCACGCCATTGCTTTTTTGCAGTGCGTTTGCTATACTAAACTCATCGCCAATCAAAAATGAGGGGCATCTGATATGTCAAAGGATGAACGAGCAGAAAAATCCCCAGATAGACATAAATGTCATTACGCCACAAAAACGATACATAGAAGAATTTATGTCGTGGTATATAAAGAGATAAAATACACCCGTGAAAACTCTTCACGGGTGATTTTTTACCTTTTTCCTACAAAAATATGCGCATTACACAAATCAGACTATGAATCTTTGTTCGAAAAAACACTGCGCAAAATGAGGGGTTTGGTGGTATTATTAGAGTAGGGGTAAAAGTATCTTCCCCTGAATAGAATACTTATGAAAGGAGGTTTATCTATGAAGAAAATCGCGGCGGCATATATCCGTGTTTCGACAGACGACCAACTCGAATTCTCGCCTGACAGCCAGATAAGGAAAATCCGAGAATACGCCGAAAGGAACAACATTCATATCCCCGATGAATACATCTTCACCGATGAGGGAATTTCGGGGCGAAAGGCCGAAAAGCGTCCTGCTTTTATGGAGATGATTTCACTCGCAAAAACACGCCCCAAACCTTTCGATATTATCCTTGTCTGGAAATTCTCGCGTTTTGCCCGAAACCGTGAGGACAGCATAGTCTATAAATCAATGCTTCGAAAACAATGCAAGATAGATGTCATTTCGGTTTCCGAGCAGATAGGCGAGGACAAAACTTCAATCCTCATAGAAGCGCTTTTAGAGGCGATGGATGAATACTATTCCATTAACCTTGCGGAAGAAGTTAAAAGGGGAATGAACGAAAAATTCTCCCGTGGGGGAGTTGTTACGGCACCGCCTTTCGGCTATAAAATGGGTGACGGAAGATTTATCCCCGATGATGAAACAGCGCCCGTTGTGAGAATGATTTTTGATGACTATATATCGGGACTCGGAATGAGAAAAATTGCAACAAAACTCAACGATATGGGTATAAAAACGCGAAAGGGGAACAGTTTTCAGAACAGGAATGTCGAATACATTTTAACCAACCCGACATACATAGGGAAACTTCGAAGAAACACCGACGGAAAAGAGGTTACCGACAGATATTACAGGTCGGCAGACATCTCTGTTGTTGACGGACAACACGAGCCTATTATCAGCGATGAGGTCTTTAAAAAAGCAGGTGAAAAACTTTCTGAAAACAGAAAGCATTATAACAGTAATATAAGAAAAGATGACGGCGCAGGGTTTATGTTAAAGGGACTTGTAAGGTGTTCTTCGTGTGGTGCAACGCTTGTCAATTCCTCAAACGGAACTTCTCTCCAATGTCACAAATACGCAAGGGGACAATGCAGAACATCCCACAGCATAACGATTAAAAAACTCAACAGTGCAGTTATAGAAAAGATAAAATCAGATTTACAGAATACAGAACTCTGCTTTATGCAGAATACTGAAATTTACGAAAACGATATTACCAACGAAGTCAATGAAAATCTTTTAAGAAAAGAAGAACAGAAACTTGAAAGAATAAAAGAAGCCTATCTTTCGGGGATAGACACACTTGAAGAATACAGAAAGAATAAATCCGAAACGGAAAAAAGAATAAGAGAACTTAAAGGGGCTAAAAAGACATCCCCACAGAAAGAAAAAGGAAAAACAATCAGAACAGAATTATCCGAAATAATAGAAAAACTAAAGAGTAACGAAATCTCTGAAAACGAAAAAAACCGACTTTTATCGTCGGTTATATCTGACATTATATTTGACAGAAAAAATATGACTATAAGAATATCATACCATAAGGTTTAATAATAAAAAACATATCTTCGAGCCGGCTGGACCACCCAACTGGCTCACAATTATTTTAGCGGCAGCAGGGTCGGGCTTTTTTATTTTAACGGGATATTGAAGTTTTTTCTCATAGTTCCACATAAATTAGTCCTCCTTTTCCCAGGGCCATCTGCCGTCTGTCCAGTCCCAATGTGTTTCTGCTTTCGACTGTCTTGCAGTTAAGGGACCATACTTATCTGTATATTCTTTTACTGCTGCGTTATAAAGGTCACGATACTTTCTGAAATAAGAAAGTGCTTCTTCACATGTTTTATGAGTATCAAGATAGAGCGTAATTTCGTCAATGGCGAAACTATACATCATAATTGTTTTTAAAAGACTTTCCTTAGCGTCGTTTGTTATCATTTGCATCAGGTACAGCCTCCTCTCCTATAAAGGGAAAATCAAGTGATTGAAAAATTGTTCCTCTTACGAAACCGACATTTTCGGCGTATGGTTTTTCCCAATACTGAAAAGGAACATAAGCCATAGCGAGCGAAACCTTATCAGGAATAGCGCTGTCAGGCATTTTAAGTGCGTTTGTAGTATTCATAGAAATTTTCCTTTCTGAAAAACTATCCACTCGGGACACTAATATACTATGCCTTATTCGACAGAATGCTACAAAATAAAACGGCACCCAAGGCAGAGGTGCCACAAAGAGGTTTTCGGCTGTGTAGTATTTACTACGCAGCCTTTCTCTTTTTGTCGTAGTCCATCGCATCGGCAATTACGCTTGCTTGTGCAATATTAAACCTGAAATAAATATCAATTTTCTGCTGTCGATGACCGCTGGATTTGTCGGGAGCGTGAATTTCAATATGTTCAATCAGTTCGTGCATAATCTCGGGAGTTAGCTCCAAAACCAATTCGTACTTCTGTACTATCTTAATAAACTGGTTGATGTCAGAAGTTTTCTGCTCACGTTCCTCGATAACCGTCGTCAGCTCTTTGACAGTTTCATCAAGCTGTTTCTGCTCTCGTTCATAATCCTTGGACAACAGCTCGTAACGCTCATCAGACAGCTTTCCCGAAACATTATCCTCATACAAACGCTTAAAAAGCTTGTTTAGCTCCGTAATCCGCTTTTCGGACTGAGCAAGCATTTTTCTTGCCCTTTTCAGTTCTGTGAAATGTGTCTGTGCCGAGGCTTCCATTGCAGTTCTGATGAACTCATTTTCGTTGCGGTGTACGTCGGCAAGCAGTTCGTTCAGCTTTTTCAGTACAAGCTTGCTTAATACACAAGTTCGAATATAATGTGCCGAGCATTCTTCCTTATCAAGAGAGTTTTTCGCACACTTCAGATGCTCTTGAAATTCAGTTCGTGCTACCGAGCGACACAAATACATCTTACTGCCGCAGTCTGCACAGTAAACCATTCCCGAAAACGGATTGACTTCCTTGTGCCTCTGTATTCTGCGCTTATTCTTCCGCAATTCCTGTACCAAATCATATTCCTCTTGCGTAACAATGGCTTCGTGAGTGTTCTCAAAAATAGCCCATTCTTTTTTGGGATTTTCAACTTTTTTCTTGCACTTGTAGGATTTCTTCCGAGTCTTGAAATTTACTGTATGACCGGCATATTCCATAAGCGAAAGAATACCCACAACCGTTTTCTGTGCCCAATGATACGGCTTCTCAACCGTAACAGTACCGCTTTTCTTCATTTCGTAATAAGCAGTCGGTTTCAAAATTCTATCTTCGGTAAGTATCCTTGCAATTTGCGTTGGACCATAACCGTCAATGCAAAGTCTGAATATCCGTTTGACAACCTTTGCGGCTTCCTCATCAATAACCCACTGGTTTTTATCGTACTCCGATTTCATATACCCAAAGGGAGGTTTGCTTGCAAGAGGTTTTCCTGACAGACCCTTTGCCTTGAAAACTGCTCTTACCTTCTTACTCGTGTCCTTGGCGTAAAAATCATTAAATACATTACGGAACACCATCATTTCATTTTCGCTTTTTGCTGTATCAACATTGTCATTGATGGCAATATACCGAACATCATAGTCAGGGAAAATAATCTCTATGTACTCACCCGTTTTAAGGTAGTCACGTCCGAGACGAGAAAGGTCTTTGGTGATAACTGTTTCAACCTTGCCTGATTCAATGTCATTCATCATACGGATAAAATCGGGACGGTTGAAATTCGTGCCACTGAATCCGTCGTCAACATAGAACTGGGGATTGGAAAATCCGTTGTCCTGTGCGTACTTTAAAAGGATTGCCTTTTGGTTTGTAATACTATTGCTTTCACCTGCAAACATATCATCCTGCGACAGGCGGCAATATAACGCTGTAATTTTATCTGACATATTTACCTCACTTTCTCAATTACAGCGGATTATGTTACCTTTATTATATCACACTCTCAAAAATAATTCAAGATGGTAAAGCGTGAAAGTGTAAATAATCCGCTGTATTTTACTACGCTGCATATTGCAGACCTTCAACATCTCTCGAAAGCAGCCGCTTTATAATATCGTCAAGGGTTTCCTTGCAACCGAGGTTGAAGTGGGTTTCGACTATATAGGTGGTATGTCCGATTTTATATTCTGAGATGTTTGTGGCAAGCGGGGCGGTGCCCTCACTTGCTACGGCGGTATTCCTGCATACATTTCTAATCATTTAGCTCCTTTCTGCCTTGCGGCGACATCGTTGTTTCTGCTACCCCTCAATTTTCGTTGAGATATTTGTTCTGGAGATTTCATCACCCTCCTTAAAATTCAGCGGTCTTAGGTGCAGTCTAAAATATAGGGGTAAGCATTTTGTCAGCCGATACGCTGACAAACATTTTTGAGGGGTAGCCGAATAAAATGAGCGAGAAGAGAAAGAATACGTATTCTTTCTGTGCTTGCTATGCTTACCCAAAATGAAAGTATACGGTACTTTCTGTGCTTGCTAAGCAAGCCAAAAACGAAAGTGTACGGCACTTTCTCTGCTTGCTACGCATACTCAAAACTAAACATTCCGTATTCCTACTTTTCTTGTTCCGCCCGAATGAGCGCTACCCCCTTCAAAAAATCTGCGGCTACGAAGGGTAGAAAAACACCCCCTTCATAAGTACCTACAAATTCAAGCGAATTTTTAAGTCTGATGGAGGGGGTATTATGAAATTTTGGTTGATTGTATAAAAAGAAAGGGGGATAAATGTTGCAGATTACAAAAATCCCGATAACTCCACAAAGAAATTATCGGGATATATTGTAACGCTTTATATCAGCGGTTTTTTAGTACAATGATTGTATAATCCTTAAGAACTTTTATTTCAATAATGCCGATTGTTATTTTATAGCGTTCGATAAGATTTTTACCATTGCCTAAATATTTATTTTCAATGTTGTAATCTTTTTCTTCTTCAGTTATGATACCATAGTTATCCTTTGAAAATTGCAACAGGCAATAATCTATATCATACTTTATGTCAGCATTTAAAATTGCATTGATGCTTTCATCAATATAAATATCTCCAAACTCGAATAATACAATAGAAGAAAAACCATGTGGGATATGACTATCAGTAAGTCGGCTTCCTTTATAAAGTTGTTCGGCAATCTTTTTATAATCACGCTTTTCTGATTTCTTGTACAATATCATTTTAATTTTTCTTTCCTATGAGTTTTAATAGTTTGGAAAACACATCAGCATTATTAAGTTCGTCCCAAGTTGCAGTAAATATTTCGTTGGTATAATCATCAGAAGAAGAAAATAACCAAAGCTTGTTTTTATCTGTAATAGCAGAATGTTTAGCCTTAAGCTGTACAGCATAGCTTCTTGCCTGAATTTTAACCTCTTCCATTTCTTTTTGGTTTGGGATAAACAATTTTGCTTCGATTAACGCAAAACCTGATTGATGTCCTTTGGTATGTATGGGAGATAAAACAAAATCGGGTATCAAGGCGTGATTATGATTACCTATCTCGATATACATCTGCTGAACATATTCGTTTTCCTCATAGCCGAGTTTTTCAAGCAACGGAATAATCAGTTTGTTTTCAACATCCTTTTCACGCTTGAAGCTTTGATTGCTGTCAGAAACAATAAATTCAAGTCGCGAAACATTCGCTTCTGCAATATCCATAAGATGATTATATTCAGAGGGTTGAAGTTCAACACCGTTTATTCCCTGCATATTTTTACGGACAATAGGAACTTCCTTGAAAATTTCATCTTGTTGTAATTGTTTTTGTGTAATACGTTTTATACCAACAGGATTAGCTATATATGTACATCTGTAATAGTAGAAAAATGGATCGTTAAAGCCGATTGAAACACTTCGCCACACAGAATCAACAGCACTAATCGGAGTTCTGAGATACATAACTATCATATCGCCAGCTCTTGTATCAGGGTTGCATTGCCAACAAGTGATAACATCATTGCTTTCATCAAGAAAAATATCATCCTTTGAACCACCTATGAAAAATGCACTTTGGGGTTCAGGCAAATCCTTAATAATATAGCTGTCAATACCGCCTATGTATTTAGGTGCAAAATCATATAGAAAGGCACATAGTTCGTAAGGTGACATATTGTGTTTTTCTCTGAATTCATAAAGTGCAGCACATATTTCTCCATAATAGTACAGTCTACCCCTATAGTCCTTTTTACAGGAATAGGAGATAAATCTATATTAAATTCCTGTGCTATTTTTTCAAAAACATTAAAATTATACTGAAAATAGTATGGGACAAATAATTCAGGGATTTCCGCTGCCAGAATAGTAGTATAATAAGCAATACTTCCTGAAAAGAAATCAAAAAGCCTTTGTTCTGAAAGATTCTCTTCACCTGATATTACCGAGAAAAGGATTTCCAATCCGCTTTCAATAGAGTAATCCCCATTCTCAAACACGTACATTCTTTGCGACTTTTCTGCGAAAACATCAAGCAGTTCTTCTTTGAATTTGTTTTGAATTCTTTTAGATGGACAATAGCTTTTATGAAGTTCGGAGATAAAATCCGCATATTCTTCTGAATACTCATTGGATAAATTATTTTCAAAAATATCAACAACAGCTTTCCCGCCTGCATTAAGGTAAGTTTGCCACATATAATCATTAAACATATTATTTTCCGTCCTTTTTATTATTAGAAACATTGTAATTTTTCTATAGAGATTGCAGAAATGATGTTATCTATATTTGGAATATTTATAAAAAATGCTGTATCTAAAAAGTTTTTCAATATAGAACACGATTAAAAATATGTTATATTTTCTATTTCTTCATATTTGTCGTTATCTCTTATTCCTAATGCCATATAGTATTCGTAGTTTAAATTTCTTACAGCTTCATTTAATATTTCGTTGTTCGATATGTCTGAAATTTCGATAACTGAACTCATAATTAAATCCCTATCCATTTTTGGGTTGTGATAGTCTGAGCCATCCGTAATAGTGCCTTCATAACAAGCCAAATCAAAACATATATACGCTTTTCTACTATATCTTAATTTTATAAGATGTTCTATTGAATACTTAATACATTTAAGAATCATATCATTCCATATTGCTAAACTTGATAGATGCCACTGATTATTTTTGTTATGTAAATAAGAACCCTCATTAAATTCAAAATTAAATTCACATATACCATTATTGAACAAATAAGCGTCTTTCCCGATATTCTCTCCATACGCTAAAAACTTAATACCATCAACATTCGGGGATATAAAACTAAATCCGCTTGGGCACGAAATGAGCGTACAATTATTTCTATACATCATATATATCTTTTTATGAGATGCAACGTCAAGAAAATCTTGTGAAATAACGTATGCTCGACAATAAAGTGGTATTTTCTTTGATTTTGAATAAAGTTCAACTCTACCTTGTCTAAATGACATTATTTCTTTCTGTACGATTAAAGATTGATTAAACATTCTCATCACCTGATTATAACTCATTCTTTGTTTTCCGTTTCCAAATCTATAGACAAAATCGAATGCGTCATTACCACTGTTGTAAACATACGGAGCAAAGTAATCTGCTATAACTTCCAAAACAATAATGTATTTTTTATTTTTCAGCTCAATAAAATGAACTTTCACAGAAGGTGTTTTGGGCTGAATATTAGAAAGTTTTTCTCTTATGTCTAATTCATATTTGTCTTTATCCTTTATTTCAACACCAATGATTTCATTAGGCAATCCATTTTTTTCAGATATGCCTACAAAAATGTATCCACCTTCTGCATTTGCAAAGGAACACACATCTTTTTTAAATTCTATTACTTCTTGTTTTCTGTTTTCTCTTGGTAATCGTTCATCCCAAAACGCAAATTGCTGTTTATAATCAATATATTGATTTTCCATATAATCATCGTTATTTATAAGAGCAATAATATCTTCTTCCGTTAATCTATCTGCCTCTTTACCATTTACAAACAACACAATTATACCTCCATAGTATCATTCATCAGAATACAACCGATTTATCAACAGTGTAAGTGCTTCCTGAGCACTGTACTTGCATACTTTTATGTCGTATTCATTTTTTAAGTATAACGAGTAAGAGTCATTCTGAGCTTTATCAAAATGATTGATTGCGTCTATTTCTTCTTCAGACAAATGCAAACCTTCGAGTTCTTCAGTGCAAGAGCCGCTATATTTACAAGCTACATCAAACAATTCCGTTCCCAGTTCTTCGCACAATGTCTCTAATGGCTGCTGTGTTTTGTTCTTATCGGCATATACAGCTTCCATATCTCCAAGCGCTTTTACAAATTCAATAAACTCTGATGAAATGAGAAGCTTATTCAATACTTTTCTGTATTTTTCTGATTCATAACCCCAGTTTATACACGAACGGTCATTACCTGTTATCTTTAAAACAGAGTTGATAGCTTCTTCGCTCAGGTTTGTATATTTACTCACTTTTTCAACTGTGAATGTTTCCATATCAGTTTCGCCCGTAAGATATCCTACATCTACATTTAAAAAATCTGCAATTATTAGCATATTTGTGTATACTGGAAATCCTATGTGTCGTTCCGTTCCGTCGCTTCTTTTAGAAGGCTCTCCGACATGAAGCCAGTCACTTACCATGGCTTGTGTAAAATTTGTACCATATCGTTCATTTAGAGCTTTTATTAATTTATATTGAGAATAGCCTTTCTCCTTCATAGCCTTATCTAATCGTTCGTTCCAACATTTTGCTGCTTTCTCAGCATTAGATATAAATATCTGTTTTTTCATATAATCTCCTCAAATAATAATGTGAAAATATACAATTTTTATATCTTTTATTATATATCAGACTGTACTATAATGTCAATAGGTTAATTCCAAATAAAATTGACGGAGGTATTCACAATGAATAAGACAACAACACTCATAATGGAAGATTTATCACATCTCAAAGGAAAGCCTGCAGACCACATTACGCGCTTTTTAAAAAGATGTGGCGGCGGAGAGGATAGCACAATGGTAGACGGACTTATCAACATTATCGGTATGCTTGATGCAGATAACGCGTGCAGTATAAGAAATGCAAGGGTTGGCGGCATAGCAATCGGTGCCATAGGCACAGCGGTCGCTGTCGGCGGTGCGTATCTGATACATAAGCGCCGAGAAAAATACCAAAACCGAAAGAAAATTCAGGAGGTTGCAGAAATATTAAAACAGGAAGTCGCTCTTGCAAACCAAGAGGAACTTCCTGCTGATGAAAACGAAGTTATTGAGGAAGCTTAAGCGACTTCAGATACACCGCCAAAAGCTCCAGAGCTGTTTCCTTTTGCTGCACAGTACATTTGTCAAGCTCGGCAAAGAGTTCAGCCTGCTTCGCCGAAAGGCTGGGGTTTTCTTCGGTCAGCACAACATCAGGCGTAATATGCAGTGCTTCACATATTTTCAGCACCGTTTCAATACGCATATTGACTGTTCCTCGTTCTATATCGGCATAGGTTCTGTCGGACAAGTTTGCGGCTTCAGCTACCTCACTTTGAGTAAGTCCCGCTTTTTTGCGGATGGTGAGCAGTTTGTTTCCTATGGCTCTGAAATCAAAAATAAGCATTTTAGTTCCTCCTATTAGTCCTATACAAGAATTATACTTCCTATTTCGCTTGACAAATAGGAAGTATAATAGTATAATTGTAGGGGGTATAGTTCCTAATTATACAAATCATAGTTCTTAGGAGGGCAAATTTATGAAATCAAATAGACTTTTTGCATTGCTTTGTGCAACTGCGATGCTACTTTCATTTACTGCCTGTGACAGTAAAAAGAATGACGAGGATAAATCGTCCAGTAATGCAACAAGCAGTTCAGCAGAAACGACAGAAAAGCAGGATGCCGAGAGTAAAACAGATGCTCCGAAAGAGGAGGAAACCAAAGCTCCGTCCGCTAATACAGACGGCGACCTCGACGATATTGTTATCAAGGATGTTGAGGATACTGTTGCAGCATTAAACGCAGAGTATGAAGGGCTAAAAACCGAAATAGACACATATTCAAAATATCTGGATAGTACAGATAAAATGGAGGCTTTCTACGCAAAAATTCAAGATACCAATTACAGTCTGTGCGTGAGAATGTATGAATACAGCCTTGATTATGCTGAAAGCATTGTCAATTCGGATATGTCCAATGATGAAAAGTATGATGAGCTTGAAGAATTGTATGACAGTATATATGACGATGCAGGAAACGAAATCTATGACGGCATATACGATGGTATTCTCGAAGATATGTACGATGATTTCTATGACGGGCTTCTGGACGACGCTTATGACAACGAAGAATATTCGGAATACAGTGAATGGTCAGATGCTCGCTCAGACGAATATGAATGGTGGAGTAATACTCGTTCCCAAGTATATGAAGATTGGTCTGATATGCGTTCCGATATATACGAATTCCAGTCAGATTTAAGAGGCGAGCTTTGGAGCGATGATATTGACAAGGCTCAGGAAAAGATTGAAGATTTCCGTGAAGATATTGAAAAACTCAATAAGGATGTAAACCAAGCTGAGGACACAGGTGCTTCAAATGAAGAAAAACAGGATGCTGTTACTGAAACGGAAACAGAAGCAGAAGCAGAAGCGCCTGAAGAAGATAAGCCTGCTGAAAATCTTGTTGACGGAATGAGACCTGAGTTTAAAGAAGCCCTTGACAGCTACGAGGATTTCTTTGATGAATACTGCGACTTTATGAAGAAATTCAATGAGTCGCCTGATGATTTAAGCTTACTCGGAGAATACACCGAATATTTGACACAGTATTCTGAAACAATGGAAAAGATGGACGAACTTGATGATGGCGAAATGAATGATGCCGAATTGAAGTATTATCTCGAAGTTACAACCAGAATTAATCAGAAACTTATTGATGCCGCATTGTAAAAATTGCTCCCTATCATTTTGGTGATAGGGAGCTTTTCTGTCTAAAAAATATATTTAGAATGTGTAGTATCTAACATAAAAGTGGTATCATCATTTATAATGATACCACGTATTTGAATACTTCTTTAATGGTGTGGTTATAAGGATTTACGGATAGCTTTGACAGAATATTATAAGGATACAGATGGGGAGCTATATGGTTAATAAATGCTAAATGTAAAAAAACTGTTCCATTTTAACTATAATAAAACCCCTATAGATATTGCATTTTTATATGTAAAATGTTATACTATTAATGTATAGATTTTGAATTTATATAGAGGTGATAGTGTGTCTTATATTCCAAAACCAAAGCCTTGTTTCTTGGATAATTTAGAAAAATATAAAGTCATTGGCACTACCCAAGTGTATAAAGGAAAAGACAAATATTATACTTGGGATGGACTTCATGGAGAAATTGAAGTATTTAACAAAAGAGGATATCACATTATGGTTTTAGATCCGTATGGTAAAATGATTAAAGATGCAGTTAAAGGGAGGTATATTGATGTTTGAGAAATCATTTATAGAAAAATGTTTAGACGGAGAAGCTACAATATTCGAATTGGATGATTATATTGAATATTGGCATACAAACGATATAGATATTTCATTGCAATCCTTTTTAGGTATGACTGATTATGAATATGAACAGTGGGGTAAATCTTCAGATGCAATTCTAAGAGATATTTTATATTGTAGACAATATGAAATTGAGTATTCTAATTATAATGGTTTGTCAGATAATGAAAGATTAGCTGCTAGATCTTTCGACCAAGAAGCCATTGACAATTTAAAGAAACAAGACGATGAATAATAGACTAATATCAGTGAAAAAACTGGCTACAAATATAGTAAATAAATATAACTTAAATCCACCTGTTGACCCAGTATCAATTATAGAATCATACGGAGTCAAAATAATTGAAGGGCAAAATCAATATGGTATTGAAGCCTATACTAATTTAGGAAATTCAAATGAAATCTATATAAATACTGACGTTACATTTGCACCTAGAAAAAAATTCACTTTAGCTCACGAATTAGGTCATATAATAATACCTTGGCATAATGGTGATATAAAATGTAATACCGATACCCCTTACAATTTTATAGGTGGAAAACGATTGCTTGATATTCAGGAACTTGAAGCAAATATTTTTGCTTCAGAATTATTAATGCCTAATGAATGGATAAAACAACAAATTCCAAATGAAGATATTGATTTAGAAGAACTGATAAAAAGTATAAAAGATAAGGCAGAAACTTCTGTTATGGCTTGCTTATACGCTTTGGAAAATGCTTTACCTTCGGGCCATCTATATTATGTAAAAAAAGATAATACAGAATATTGGAAAAAATTTGCCTCTTGCAGAACTGCAATAGATACTATTTACTATAACAAAGATGATAATATCAGCTTTCTAGACAATATATGCGAACGAAAAAAGAGCTTTCACATATCGCAATATGATATTGTTCACTACACTTTATATCCGTGCTTAACATCAACTGAAATAAAGAAAATATATATTAGTTGTAATGATAACGTTGCGGAATTAATAAATATTCTTTCTGAGTATCAACCTAGGAAACTTTTCCCTGTAGTTAATTACATTTTAAAACAACTTGATGAGCCATATGTTTGCATTCTATTTAAAAATAATCAGTTGTTAAAAAAAATTTGCTCCCATCAAACGTCAATAAAAATATATTGTTCTGATTTTTATAATTTTATCAACATTATGGATAAATTTTATGAACAATACAGCATTATTGAAGATGGTGAATATAAATTAGTCGTTTTAAAAGAAAGCGTTTATTATCCACCTGATGTTTTATTCACTGATCCTAATTTACTGCTAAAGAAAATTACTGCTGAAATATATGTTGATGCGCATAAAATGTTACAAAAAATCAATGCTATTGTCTCTTCAGCAAACAGTGCCAACAAAACAGCAAGTGAAAACCAAATCTATTCGATACTTAAGCATCGTTTTGCGTTAGATGATACTTTTGAATCTTTTTACACACATCCAGATTTCGATAATTATTTGGTTAATAAAATCCGTAGTATGATATCAAAACGGAAAAACAAGTAATCTTTTAATGCATTTTAAATAATTAAAAGGGTTCATCGGCACTAAAGTGCTGATGAACCCTTTTGCATAATCCACTGTATTAAGTTTTAAACAATATTTCCAAAACCTCTATACCGCACCCACACAAATGGGTGCCTTTTTTAATACTCTTTTAAGTTTCTTATAAACTTAAATGTTTCCTTTTCGCCTTTTTCTGAAAGCATTGTGAGAAGTTTCTCGATAAGGTCAGAGGTTTCGGGGTTTATAACTCTTCTGCCTTTGGCTTTCATAAAATAATCGAGTGCTGCTTTATCGTGATAGTTCTTTTTCATATAGATTTTACAGGCAGCAACTCTGTCGCAGAACATTTCTTTAACATACTTAACGGGCATCTTAACGGGCGACATAAGTTTTGTTTCGGGGTTATAATCTGTCCAGTATTCAAAATGATGACGATTTCTGCCCTTATGATGCATCCACCCTTCCGAATAGCCTTTATCCTCTCTTTCAGCTTCATGAGGAGAACGGTTGCCCTGAAAATATTTTACACCACCGAAAAATTCGGTAAAGCTGTATTTTGATAAATCGTGCATTAACCCTTGAAGAGGAATACCTGCTTTGAAACAATGAAGCATAACTGCATTTCTGTGTCTTGTTATCGTTATAAAATGCTTTAAAAGTTTAGCCATTCTTATCTCACTTCTTTCTGCCGACAGTATAGCATAAAGAAAGTGTATTTGTCAATTATCCGAAGATTATTTTTGTAATACTTAAAACAAAAAGCATCAGTGCACTTAAATATCTTATAACCTTTGATTTTTCGCCGAATTTCTCTCCCATTCTTCTTCCGACGACAATAAATAAAAACCCCATTATAACGGATAGTATTGTCGAAAGAATGATATGGTCAGAACCGAAACAAAATCCCGTTGTGAGTGCATCGACAGAAAGGACGAAAGAAAGCCCTATCGCTTCTTTAAAAGAGATAACGCCCGATAAATCCTTATCGGCAGATAAATCCCTCTCCTCTCCGAAAGCACACCAGAGTGACATACATAAAAGCGTTACCCCACCGAAAATACGAAAGAAAAGAGGTGGGATAACCCCTGATGCAGCTTCATACAAGGATAGCGACAAAAAGAGAAAAAACGCACCGACAAGGCTTATTACAGTTGCAGATAAAAACGGAATTTTTATCTTTTTAGAACCGAATGAAACAGCAGCGGCAAAAATATCAAGGCATACGGCAAATACAAGAAACGCCGAAGACAGCATAAAATCAACTCCTAAATCTTTTATGCTACATTCTATGCCATACTTGAAATTAAGTGATTTTTATGCTATACTTCTCATTAGATTTTTTCGGTAAAGGGGTGAGTGTCATAGATATTTTTTCAGATGTGAAAAATCTGTCGGGTGTCGGCAAAAAAAGGCTTTCTTTATATAATAAGATAGGAATTTATACAATAAAGGACCTTTTATACCACTTCCCCTCAAAATACACCGACTACTCATCGCCTGTCCCTATTCAGAACGCACTACTTGACGAAGTAAACATAATAAGGGCAACGGTTACAAAAAAACTCCCTGCACAGAGAATAAGGGGAGGGCTTACTTTATACAAAGTTGTTGCAACCGATTATATAAGCGACATAACTATCGTTTTCTACAACAATTTCTACGCGTGGGACGCTCTTTCTGAAGATACCGAATATTTCTTCTCTGGTAAAATTTCGGGGAACTTTATAAGAAAAGAAATGTATTCACCGACAGTTCTTCCCGTAGACAGCGATGAACTCGTAATACCCAATTATCATCTGACAGAGGGGCTCACCTCAAAGATGATAAGAACGAATATAAAAGAAGCGCTTAAAATCTTTGATGAATATCCATATGATTTTATGCCTAAAGAAATTCTTTCGGAGTATAAACTCTGTTCACTTTCCTATGCTCTGACAAACATACATTTCCCCGAAGATGAGAACACAAGGGCAATAGCTTTAAAACGACTCTCCTTTGATGAACTCTTTCTCTTGCAGACGGGGCTTTTATATCTTAAAAGAAGAAACCGTAGTTTAACGGGTTGCAGAATGGTTGAAAAGGATATTTCTGTTTTTCATAAAAGTCTGCCTTTTGAAATGACGGGTGCGCAGAAAAAAGCAGTTTCTGAAATAATATACGATATGCAGAAAGAAATCCCTATGAACAGACTTTTACAAGGTGATGTAGGTTCGGGTAAAACAGCAGTCGCTGCTGCTGCTTGTTATTTTGCCTTTGAAAATAACTGTCAGTCTGCTTTGATGGCACCGACAGAAATTCTCGCTACTCAGCACTATGAAACTTTAAACGCATTTTTATCTCCCCTTGAAATAAATGTTTTTCTCCTTACGGGGTCTATGACTGCAAAGCAGAAAAAAGAGGTAAAGGAAAAGCTTTTAAGTGGAGAATGTGATGTCATAGTCGGAACTCACGCACTTATAACAGCAACAACAGAATTTAAAAAGTTAGGCCTTGTAATAACCGACGAACAACACCGTTTCGGTGTAAATCAGAGAGCAACGCTTGCCGAAAAGGGTGAAAATCCACATAAACTCGTTATGTCGGCAACGCCGATACCTCGAACTATGGGTCTTGTTGTTTATGGCGACCTTGATATTTCGATTTTAAATGAGCTTCCCAAAGGAAGAATACCCATTGAAACCTATGCGATAAAGGGCGAGGGACTCCGTAACCGTGCATTCGGGTTTGTAAAAAATCAACTCGATGAAGGCAGACAGGGTTATATCGTCTGCCCGATGATTGATGAAACCGAGGATGACAGCGAACTCAAATCCGTTAAGGAATATCATAAGAAAATATCCGAAGGATTTTTCAAGGATTATAAGACGGACATTCTTCACGGAAAGATGACATCTGCCGAAAAGGATGATGTCATGAATCGTTTCAAAAACGGCGAAATACAGCTTCTTGTATCTACTACTGTTGTCGAAGTCGGCGTTGATGTTCCTAACGCAACGGTTATTCTTATAGAAAACGCAGACAGATTCGGTCTTTCACAGCTTCATCAGTTAAGAGGGCGTGTCGGCAGAGGAAAACACAAGAGTTATTGCGTTCTTCTGACCGAAAATTCAGGTGAGGATACAAAAAAGCGTCTTGAAATAATGACATCAACAACCGATGGTTTTAAGATTTCGGAAGAAGATATGCTTCTTCGTGGATGTGGTGACTTTTTCGGAGAATCACAGCATGGTCTTCCTCCTCTTAAAATTGCTGATTTCGACAGCGTTCTTCTTTCAGAAACACAATCGGCTGCGAAGAAAGTTATTGAAGAAGACGAAGATTTATCTTTACATAACGAGCTGAAAAAGGCTGTAAATTCGCTGTTTTTCAAGGAAAGCGAAAATATTCTGAATTAGCGCTAAAGTTTTTTCGTATGGTGCCGATATATATAGTGGAAGGGCACTCAGTGCACTCAGGAAAACAAAGTCTTTCGGAAGGTGCATCCGAAAGACTTATAAAGAAAAAAATCCCGTTTATCTCAGATAAACGGGTTTTTGTTTTGCGTGGACGCTAAAATAAAACCCGGAAACAACATTTGTTATTTCCGAGTTCTTTTTTATTTACTGAACAAAGTCCGTGACGAACTGTTCTGCGCGATCACGCGCCAAAATAAAAGCCCGATAACGAATTTTTCCGTTACCGAGCTCTTTTTTATTTACTGAACAAATTTCGTAACGAACTGTTCTGCGCGACCACGCGTTAAAATAAAAGCCCGATAACGAATTTCTCCGTTACCGAGCCATTTTTTATTTACTGAACAAAGTCCGTGACGAACTGTTCTGCGCGACCACGCGCCTACATTGTTACAAAGATGAAACGGATGATAAAGAGTGCTGCTATAACTGTAACAGTGATATCTTTCTTTGTATACTTCTTTGTTGCGAGAGCGATGAGTGTGTAAGCTATTGCACCGATGCCGATACCATTTGAGATAGAATATGTAAGAGGCATCATAACGAGAGTTAAAAATGCAGGAACTGCTGAACCTAAATCTTCCATATCAACCTTTGCAAAGTTCTTGAGCATTAAAACGCCTACATAGATGAGTGCAGGAGCTGTTGCTGCTGAAGGAATGATGCTTGCCAAGGGGCTGAAGAAAAGACATACTGCAAAGCAAAGAGCAGTTGTGAGTGAGGTAAGACCTGTTCTTCCACCTGCTGCAACGCCTGATGCTGATTCAACGAAAGTTGTACATGTTGATGTTCCGAAAAGTGAACCTGTAACTGTTGCAACAGAGTCTGCCATCATAGATTTGCCTACTCTTATGGGGTCGCCGTTTTCGTCGAGCATATCTGCTTCTGAAGCTGTTCCGTAAAGTGTTCCTAATGTATCGAACATATCAACGAGACAGAATGTTATAATAAGCATAATAGCATTGAAAATTCCACCGATGTGTGCACCTGAGAATGCGTTCTTCCAAGCGTCGCCGTTGAAAAGACCTAAGAAACCTACTTCGCCGAAATCCTTGAATGACTGACCGATAGCTGAAAGGTCGAGCGAAGGAAGCTGCCATGTTAAAAGATAATAGATAACTGTTGAAGCGAGAATACCTATAATAACATTACCCTTAACTTTGAGTCTTCCGAGAACAGCGATGATGATGAAGCCTAAAAGTGCTACGAGAGCAGGAATAACGGGAGCCATATCTCCTGCGAGTCTTGCACCGTTTATGTCAACAAACTGAGTGAGTGTATACTGATTGGCCTGAATGATTCCTACATTCTGGAATCCGATGTAAGCGATGAAAAGACCGATACCTGCGGGTATTGACTTTTTAAGACAGTCGGGCATTGCTTTTGCTATGTATTCACGAAGCCCCGTTACCGAAAGGATGAGGAATACAACACCTGAGATGAAGATGATAACAAGTCCTGAATGATAACCTGTTATGAGGTCTGTTCCTGCGAAATATGCGCCTGAAACGAATGTTGTGCAGAAGAATGCGTTAAGTCCCATTCCACAAGCCTGAGCAAAGGGGAGCTTTGCATAGAATGCATAGAGGAGAGTTCCGACAATAGCTGCGAGGATTGAAGCGATGTAAACTGCGTTCCAGATTCTGCCGAGAGCAGTTCCGTCTGCACCTGCACCTGCGAGCCAGCCATTAGCACCACCTGCTGCGACCTGATCGGGATTTACGAATACGATGTAAGCCATCGCGAAGAATGTTGTCAGACCGGCAACAATTTCGGTTCTGACAGTTGTGTTGTTTTCTTTCAGTTTGAAAAACTTGTCCAAAAGAATACCCCATTTCTTATAGATTGAGCGTTACGCCCTTAATATGCATTTTACAACAAAAAGAAAACGATTGCAACAATATGTTGAAAAAAATCTGTTCGTATGATATACTTATTTAAAATAATTTATGAGGGGGAGAGGTTTTGAAAAACGGAAAAGTAATCGCATTATCGCTTTGTATGTCGCTTATGCTTACGGGATGCACTCTTTTGCAGGGAATGAAGAAAAAAGCAGAAGACGAAATGCCCGTTACAACAGCGAGAATTACTACTACAACCCCGATGGTTACCACAACAACCCCCGAAACAACTACTACCCCCATAACTACCACAACAGTCACAACTACTACAACTGTAACAACAACTACCCCTGTGACAACTACTACTCCCGTGACGACGACAACTGTTGCCACAACAACGACTACTACCAAAAAACAGGGATTTTCAGCAGGCGAACGGACTATGAACATATACAGAAATGTTTTTGGTTCGGGCAAAAAACCTATATGGGCGAAGGTTTCACTCCCCTATAAAATGGAGGATGGAACTGTTATCGACCTTATCGTTACGATAGGAATAAAAAACGGCGTCAGTGGAATGCAGTTCAACCCCGGCGCATCAAGACTGGGAACAGTAATAAAAGGCGACAAGGCATATCTTTTAATGCATGACACAAAATTTGCCATTGAACAGAGCGAGGATGATCTGCCGATAACAGTTCCCGATGCGATAAAGGGATTTTCGGCAGGAAAATACGAAAACGCAGAGTTTATATCGGGCAAGGAAAAAATAAACGGCGTTACCTATGAATATGATGCTGTTAAGGATAATAACGGAACGATAAAGTTCTATTATCACGAGGGAGGAGAAACGCTCGTGTATGTAAGCGATGGAAAGACATTATGCAGAGTCCTTGATTACAGCGCTGATGTTCCTGATGAACTTGTCTCCGTTCCTGACGGATACAGACTTATAACGCTTCGTAACGGTGGAGGATTTTATCTATGATTTACACAGTAACCCTTAACCCTGCCATTGATTATGTTGTGGGTGTGGATAATATAAAAACGGGGACTGTAAACAGAACTTTAAAAGAGCAGGTTTTCTTCGGTGGAAAAGGGATAAATGTTTCAAGAGTTTTATCAGAACTCGATATAAAATCCGTTGCAACGGGATTTATAGCAGGTTTTACGGGAAAGGCATTAAAAGAAGAAATGCAGAACCTCGGCATTGAAA
Organism: Oscillospiraceae bacterium; assembly: GCA_045590375.1. Taxonomy (GTDB): domain Bacteria; phylum Bacillota; class Clostridia; order Oscillospirales; family Ruminococcaceae; genus RGIG4131. The sequence goes on from JAZNQY010000076.1 coordinate 23,927, forward strand.
CACTTTTCACAGAACTCCACGATGGATTTTCGAGAATAAATATAAAGATAAAATCGGGCGAAGAAACAGAAATAAACGGACAAGGCCCCACAGTTTCAGAGGAATATCTCGATAAATTCTTAGGTAGCCTTTCTGTTCTGAAAAATGGCGATGTTCTGGTTCTGGCAGGAAGCGTTCCGAAATCCGTTCCCGATAATGTCTATGAAATCATTATGGAAAGATTTTCAGATAAGGGAATAAAATTCGTTGTTGACGCTTCGGGCGAACTTTTAAAAAAAGTGCTCCCCTTAAAACCATATCTCATAAAGCCCAATCATATCGAACTCGGTGAGATTTTCGGGGTAGAGATAAACACTCCCGATGAAGCTGAAATCTATGCAAGGAAGTTGCAGGATATGGGTGCTTTGAATGTCATTGTTTCGATGGCTGAAAATGGCGCTTTGCTTATAGACGAAAACGGAGAAAGTCATTTCTGTGATGCGCTCAAAGGAGAGGTTATAAACTCCGTCGGTGCAGGGGATTCAATGCTTTCGGGATTTTTGGCAGGTCTTGAAAGAAAGAATGATTTTGATTATGCCTTAAAACTCGGAACTGCCTCGGGTGGTGCGACTGCATTTTCTTCTGACCTTGCAAAAAAAGAAATGATAGAAAAACTTTTTGAAAAATTCTAAACTTTATAAAAAATATGCCGATATATTCATATAGAGAGGGTTTTCCTCTACTAAAACGAAAGGAGCGTCGTTTATGGATTTAACCATGAGCATTGCAAACACTGCCTCATATATGAAGCAGACACAGCTTATGCAGAATATCTCGCTCAAAATGCTTGATAAGGCTTTGGAAACAGAATCTTCTCAGGCAGAACAGCTTGTTCAGACAATGACTGACGGCGCTGCATCATTTGGTCATCTTCTCGATGTCCGTGCATAAGAAAAAAAGAAAATCCTCTTTTAAAAAGGGGATTTTTCTTTTTGGTAACAACAGTATAGAATTCATCAGAGTTACCGAGCCATAAATTTATTTTTGCAATATAACCCCGTTACGATATGGTATCCGCGACCACGCGGAATAATTTTTATGTATTTGCAATATTTATAAGAGTATCTTTCAAAATAAATGGTAACACAGGTTGTTTATATGACGATTTTTTTGTCGGTTTTGTTATATTTGACTATGAAAAAGACAATGTCGGCGATAAAAATATGCAATAGTATAAATCTGCAAGAAAAATGACAAAAAGTTGCAAAAAATTATTTGACAAATTTCGTCTCATAGTCTATAATTTAGAATGTGGTAAAAGAGCGACTGATTTTGTCGTTTTACTTTGATAAACGAATTTTAAGGAGGAATATTCCAATGGCAATCACAAACCAGTATTTAAGCGAACTTCTTGAAACAGTCAAGAAAAGAAACGCAGGCGAACCTGAATTCATTCAGACAGTAACAGAAGTTCTCGAAACAATCCAGCCCGTTATCGAAAAGAGACCTGACCTCATTGAAGCAGGCGTTCTCGAAAGAATCGTTGAACCCGAAAGACAGATTATGTTCCGTGTTCCCTGGGTTGATGACAACGGTAAGGTTCAGGTAAACAGAGGTTTCAGAGTTCAGTTCAACTCTGCTATCGGTCCTTACAAGGGTGGTCTCCGTTTCCATCCCTCAGTTTACCTTGGAATTATCAAGTTCCTCGGATTTGAACAGATTTTCAAGAACTCACTCACATCACTCCCCATGGGTGGTGGTAAGGGTGGTTCAGACTTCGACCCTCAGGGCAAGTCTGACAGAGAAGTTATGGCATTCTGCCAGAGCTTTATGACAGAACTTTCAAAGCATATCGGTGCTGACCTCGACGTTCCTGCAGGTGACATCGGCGTTGGTGCTCGTGAAATCGGTTATATGTTCGGTCAGTATAAGAGACTCAGAAACGAATTCACAGGCGTTCTCACAGGTAAGGGTATTCCTTACGGTGGTTCTCTTATCCGTCCCGAAGCAACAGGTTTCGGTGCTGTTTACTACACAGTTGAAATGCTCAAGCACTTCGGTGATGATATCAAGGGCAAGACAGTTGCTGTTTCAGGTTTCGGTAACGTTGCATGGGGCGTTGCTCTCAAGGTTACAGAACTCGGTGGTAAGGTTGTAACAATCTCAGGTCCTGACGGATACATCTACGACAAGGATGGCATCAACACACCTGAAAAGATTGAATTCATGCTTGAAATGCGTGCTTCATGCCGTAACAGAGCTGAAGATTATGCTGATAAGTTCGGTGCTGAATTCCATAAGGGTGAAAAGCCCTGGGGCGTTAAGGCTGACATCATCATGCCTTGTGCTACTCAGAACGAAGTTGGTATGGAAGAAGCAGAAAAGATTGTTGCTAACGGCGTTAAGTACTACGTAGAAGTTTCAAATATGCCTACAACAAACGAAGCAGTTGCATTCCTCAAGAGCAAGGGCGTTATCGTTGCTCCTTCAAAGGCAGTTAATGCCGGTGGTGTTGCTGTTTCAGGTCTCGAAATGTCACAGAACTCAATGCGTTACAACTGGACAGCAGAAGAAGTTGATGCTAAGCTCAAGGGCATCATGAAGAACATCTTCGACGCTTCAATCAAGGCTGCAAACGAATACGGCCTCGGCGATGACCTCGTAGCAGGTGCTAACATTGCAGGTTTCTTAAAGGTTGCAGAAGCTATGAAGGCTCAGGGCGTTGTTTAATACATAGCCTTATAAAAAGGAATTTTAAAAACCACGGTATGTTTTTGCATATCGTGGTTTTTTGTATAAAATAGGGATATTTTGTTACAGAATTTATATGTGGAAAATTATTCCCTGAATGCAGATTGTGAAATTTGCACAAGGCAAATAGGGAAAATGTTGTTAAGTCTACAATTTTTATTTATGAGGCTTATTTTGCTTTGACAAATAATGAATTTATGGTAAAATAGTATATGGTACACTATGCTTATTGGCAGGTATTAGTTACCCGAAAGGAGAGAATCCGTATGGCTACCGTTATCGCTGTAACTTCCGGTAAGGGAGGAACAGGCAAATCTTCTATCTGTTCAGGAATGGGTTATGCTCTCGCAAAGCAGGGAAGCAGAACTCTCATTATCGAACTTGACTTCGGTCTCAGATGCCTTGATATCATGCTTGGCGTTAAAGACATAATAAAACACGACTTAGGCGATGTTCTCGCAGGAAAATGCGATATACTCGCTGCATCGACACAGATTCAGATGGCTCAGAATCTTTCTATCGTCTGTGCACCTGAAGACCCCTATGCAACACTCGACGCAGACCAGATAAAAGAAATCTGCGAATCAATGAGAAAATATTATGATTATATCATTATAGATACATCAGCAGGCATCAGCGAAAGCGTTTTCGATGTTGTCGCAAACTCAGACCTTATCCTTATCGTCACAACACCTGACCCCATCTGCGTACGTGACGGAAGACTCATGTCTGATGAATTCTATAAGAGACAGAATAAAAAACAGCGTCTTATCATCAATAAGATGAACAGAAAAATCTTCGGTGAAGAACTTGTTTCTGACCTTGACGAAATCATCGACACAGTAGGCGTTCAGCTTATAGGTGTTATCCCCGATGATGACAATGTTACAATCTCAACAGGAAAGGGAATTCCTATTCCCTCACAGTCAGATGCATTCCATGCGTTTGACGCTATCACAAGAAGAATAAAGGGCGAAGATGTTCCTTTGACAGTAAAAATAACATAATTTGATTGAGAGAAAAAAGGGTACTCTAATTCGAAAGGACTGAAAAAGATTATGAATATCGCACTTATAGCGCACGACTCAAAGAAAGAATTACTCGTTCAGTTCTGTATCGCATACTGCGGAATACTCAGCAGACATAATCTCAGTGCGACAGCAACTACAGGAAAGCAGGTTGCTCAGGCAACAGGGCTTGAAATTCAGAAATATTTAAGTGGAAGTCAGGGTGGTGGCGAACAGATCGCTGCAAGAATTTCCTGCAACGAAATAGACCTTCTCCTCTTCTTCAGGGACCCTATTTCTCCTAAACCACACGAACCCAATGAAATGGACCTTCTTCGTCTTTGCGATGTCCACAACATTCCTCTTGCGACAAATATCGCAACAGCCGAGGCACTTATCCATGCTCTCGAAAGAGGCGACCTTGACTGGCGTGAAATCGCAAAATCGCCCATCTAAAATAAGGCGAACCCCTTTAAAACAGACGAACGGGGTTATCGGTTATTATTTTCCGATAACCCTATATTTTTACACTTATTTCAGAGGATTGATGTTATGGCAGATATGATGACAGTTCTCAGTGCAGAGCAGACAGACCTTCTCCGTGGGCTTACCGATGTCGGAATGGGTAATGCCGCAACTGCGCTATCTACAATGATAAATACAGGTACAGACATATCAATCCCCGATGTGAAGCTGATAAAACTCGAGGATGCAACACGCCTTCTTTCTGCGATATCGGGTGGGGCGCTTACCATGCTCATAAATATCTCGGGCGATATTTACGGAAAACTTATCCATATTATTCCTGCGCAGTTTGCAGAGAGGGTTATTTCAACTTATTATGAAAAGAAACTTTCATCATGGGCAGACCTTAACGAAATGGATGAATCTGTTATATTTGAAATGACAAACATAATATCGGCTCAGTTCTGTAATGCACTTTCAGACCAGCTCGGTATGCTTGTTGATATATCCACTCCCGAAAGATGTCAGAATCTCGCTGAATCTGTCGCTAAAGATGCTGACGAATCTCTCGTTTTTGTAAATACTGTTTTACAGATAACAGAAAACGGTTCTAAGGAATTCGCAGTATTCATTCCGGGACAGAAATATGTCGCTCCCATAGCAGAAAGAATAAAACGCGGAAGATAACTGAATAAAATAAACAAACCTCCATATACTCATAAAAAAGTATATGGAGGATTTTTTATGCAGAAAATAGAAAAGGTTGAAGGTTTTGAAATAATCGACTCAAGAGGAAACCCGACAGTTATGGCAAGGGTTACTTTGACAGACG
>JAZNQY010000077.1:0-17220 GCA_045590375.1 Oscillospiraceae bacterium
TTCCGTTAGCGCCACCGAGTTCATTGAGCTTAGCAACGATTTCAACACCCTTCATTTCCTTGCCATCAATAGCTGTGGGCACGCCCTTTTCGACATGAATTGTAACGTATGTAGCCTTATCGGGGGCCATTTCGGGTGACACGCCCCTTTCAAGAAAACCGGCCTTGTTGTACTGTGGTTCGTTAGCAGGATCTTCAAGGTCGAGACCTTCGTGTGAAAGATGCCAGAGGTTCTTATCCTTCGAATAATTTGTTTCTCTGTTTATCTTGAGAGGAATGTTGTGTGCCTCTGCGTAGTCAATTTCTTCATCTCTTGATTTAATGTCCCAGATTCTCCAGGGTGCAATAATTTCCATATCGGGAGCATAAGCCTTGATTGCGAGTTCGAATCTTACCTGGTCGTTGCCCTTACCTGTGCAACCATGGCAGATTGCGTCTGCGCCTTCAGCGAGAGCAATTTCAGCGATTCTCTTTGCAATGATAGGTCTTGCGAAAGATGTTCCGAGAAGGTATCTGTTTTCATAGATAGCCCCTGCCTGAACTGTGGGGAATACATAATCTTCGATGAATTCATCTTTAAGGTCTTCTATGTAGAGCTTTGACGCACCTGTCTTGATTGCCTTTTCTTCGAGACCGTCAAGTTCTGTGCCCTGTCCAACGTCACCCGAAACTGCGATTACTTCACAGTTGTCATAGTTTTCTTTAAGCCAGGGAATGATGATTGATGTGTCAAGTCCGCCTGAATATGCGAGTACTACCTTTTTGATTTTTCCAGCCATTTTAAAGACTCCTTTGCAAAATAATTAACTGAATAAAATTATACACCCGTTATACATAGTTTGTCAAGTGTTTTTATACGATTTATGCATAATAATGAATAATTATGCATATTTTCTGTATATTTTCCGTTTTATACAGTATATAATGTATATTTATAGGATTTTGATATCGTTCTGTTGTTGTTTTTGAACAATTACGCCTTCTTATAAGCACCGATAATTTCTCCCCAGAAAGCTGTATGGAGAGGCTGAGTTCCGTTTGTTTCAAAAAGCGCGTTATCGAGATAGAAAGCCTTATCCATAGGCTGAACATAAAGTTTCTTACAGACAAGAACAATTTCTGATTCATCAAATGCAGGTGTATTGTCAATCATTGTCATATTAAGGCCGAGTTCTTTTACCTTTTCGTTTTTATCTCCTTCTTTTCCTGAATATGAGCCACAGAAAGAAAGCGCTTCTCTGTAATTCTTTCCGAACATTGAAACAGAGAATGTATCGTTATTTTCCATAAGCGAATAGGTAAATCTTGAAGGTCTTACAACTGCCATAAAGATATTCTTGTTCCACATAACGCCCATTGTTCCCCAGCTGGCTGTCATTGTGTTGTAGTTGTTTTCATCCCCTGCTGTCAAAAGAACCCAATCCTTACCGATTTTTTCAAAGGGATTGAGATTTGCTTCTGTGAGTGTTATTTTTTCGAATGACATAATTATCACCTTTCTTTTTCTTGATAGAATATTCTATAAATTTTTATGCTTGTTTATTCTTTAAAAATCAAAACTTTTCGGTAAAAGTTCTGACAATGAAAATTCTTCGTAATCTTCTTCCGATTTAGCAACAATCACCTTGAAATCGGCTTTACAGAATTCTGCCATAACCTGACGGCATATTCCACAGGGATAAGCAGAAATAGTTTCACCCTTTTTTCCACCGACTATTGCTATTTTCGAAAATTCTCTCTTTCCATCAGAAACAGCTTTGAAAATTGCTGTTCTTTCAGCGCAGACCGTTCCCGAATAAGAAATATTTTCGATATTACAGCCTGTGTATAAAGTTCCGTCTGTGCATAAAAGCGCTGCACCGACAAGAAACTGTGAGTAAGGTGCATAAGCGTTTTTTCTTGCTTTCAAAGCAGACAGAATAAGTTCTTTATCAGTCATATATATCACCTGAAAAATCCTTTCCGACAAGTTTGTTCTCTACCGAAAGACAAGTGCAGATAGTTTTTCCTATATCAGAAAAGCTCTCTCTTGTTCCGAGATTTTTAGGAGTTATTCCCTTTCTGTAAACAAGAAGAGGTGTATATTCTCTTGAATGGTCTGTACTTTCTGTAACAGGGTCGCATCCGTGGTCGGCAGTTATCATAAGAAGGTCGTCACCACGCATATTCTGAATAAATCTTCCGAGCCAGAGGTCAAATTCATTGAGGGCGTTTGTATAACCTTCTACATCATTTCTGTGTCCGAAAGACATATCAAAATCAACGAGGTTTACAAAGCAGAATCCTTTGAAATCTTCACTCTGGATTTTCAGAGTTTCTTCCATATCAACGGCGTTTCCGATTTTTCTTATCGCCTTTGTAATTCCTTCTGATGCAAAGATGTCATAAATTTTTCCGACGCCTATCGTTTCGAGTCCTTTTTCAGAAATATATGAAAGTGCAGTTTTTTCTATCGGTTTCAGAGAAAAATCGTGTCTTCTGCTTGTTCTTTTAAAGGGATATTCTGCTTCAAAAGGTCTTGCTATAACTCTTCCTACTGCGTGTTTTCCTATAAGAATTTCTCTTGCGATTTCACAGTATTCATAGAGCGTTTCTATCGGAACAACATCTTCATGCGCTGCTATCTGAAAAACGCTGTCTGCCGATGTATAAACTATCAGTGCACCCGTTTTCATATGCTCTTCGCCGTAGTCTTTTATGACTTCTGTTCCTGAATAGGTTTTGTTGCAGATAACTTTTCTGCCCGTTCTTTTTTCAAATTCAGAAATCACATCTTCAGGGAAGCCATCGGGATATGTCGGGAAAGGCTCTGAAAGGATTATTCCCATCATCTCCCAATGTCCCGTTGTTGTATCTTTTCCCTTTGATTTTTCGGTCATTCTCGCATAAACACCTACGGGGTTTTCGCAAGGTTTTGCATAGTCAATTCCGTCAATATTAAAAAGACCTAATTTCTCCATATTTGGAACAGAAAGTCTGCCTGTATCATAGCAGGCTTTAAGGGTATTGCTTCCTTCATCGCCATAATTTTTCGCATCTGGCATTTCGCCTATTCCGACGCTGTCTAAAACTATAAGAAAAACTCTTTCTGATTTCATATAAAATCACTCCGAAAATAAAATACTTGCCTTGCTTGTTCCTATTCTGTCACAACCTGCTTCTATAAAATTTTCCATATCTTCTTTTGTTCTTATTCCACCAGCAGCCTTGATTTTAACGTCCTCTCCGATATTGTTTTTAAAGATTTCTATATCAGAAAGTTCTGCGCCTTTTGTTCCGAACCCTGTTGATGTCTTTATATATTCAGCACCTGCATCTGTAACGCATTTACAGAGTTCTTTTTTCTCGTCATCTGTAAGATAACAGGTTTCGATGATAACTTTTAAAAGTTTACCTCCACATGCCTTTTTCACAGCAGAAATTTCTTCTGTTACCTTATCAAATTTCTTATCTTTTACAAAGCCTAAATTTATCACCATATCAATTTCATCGGCACCATCTATAACTGCATTTCCTGTTTCAAAAACCTTTACTGCAGTTGTATTGTAACCCAAGGGAAAACCGATTACTGTGCAGAGATTAAGTGTCGGAAAATTCTCTCTCGCCCACTTGATATATGAGGGTGGTATACATACTGAAGCTGTTCCGTATTTTACAGCCTCTTCGCATATCTTTTTCACATCTTCGGTTGTTGCTGTTGCAGACAATACTGTATGGTCGATTTTATTCAGAATTTCGTTTGAATTCATTATACCTTCTCCTTTTTCTTCTCTCTTATGAGATTATCTTCCCTGACTTCTTCATCGTCAGGATCTTCTGTAATCTCTTCAACAATTTCTATTGTTTCTTCTATGATTTCTTCTTTTATTTCCTCTGTTTTTTCTTCAGGAGTTTCTTCTGATTTTTCTTCGGAAATCTCTTCTGATTTTTCTTCGGGAACTTCTTCTGTTATCTCTTCGGGTTCAGAAATTCTTTCTTTTTCGCCGTAGAGTTTTTTCATATTTTCATTGTATCTTTCAGCAATTATACAAAACTCTGAAAATCCCTTTTCTTCAAGCTCGATATCACCAGAAACATCAGCTTTATTAGCATTTTTAAGGAGTGTATTCCTACAGAAAATTCTGTAAACAAAAAACAGCATAACAGAAATTATCGCAACAAGCAGAAGTCCTGCTGACTGAATTGTTACAGACGCATGAAGCATAGCTGTCGAACGACGCTTTTCTGTCTGATATTTAACATCAACATTATCTACAAAAAGTGAAAGGTCGGTTTCTATATCTTCCTTCGCAGATTTATATACATCGCCATTAAGAAGAATTCTTGCTTCATATATTTTATCTTCTTTTGAAAGACGTTTCTGATTGTCGCTGAGTTCATAATCCTTGAGATAAACAGGTAAAGCCCTGTCATCAATTCCGTTTGCAGATGCGATAAGAAGCATTGATTTTGCTTCGGTATCCCTTATTGCAAGAAGTTTTTCGTAAAGGTCTTCAAGAGGGATAAGTTCTGTTTTTGTAAACCTTCCGCTTTCCTTTATATGATTCATTGCGTTTTCAACAGACTGCGTTTTTTCAGCCTCTTCCCAATAGGTATTGAGATGTGAAAGGTCACTGTCGATAACAAAAAGCTTCGCCTCGTTTGTAAAAAGGTCCGACGCTGATTTTATAGCATCACAATCATCAAAAAAGCTTTCTATTTCCTGTTCCTTGATATTCTTTTCATCGGTAGCACGATAGGTATAGAATGTGCTGTATAAAAGCATTAAAACCGACACGATGGCAAGTGTTATGAAAAAGCCGTCAAGACTTTTGCAACTGGGTCTTATCTTTATTTTTTTAAGCATTTTCCGTATCGCCCCTTTTCAAAAATGGTCATACAAGATAATATTACCTTATTTTTGGAATAATGTCAAATTTTTATCGTATTTCAGGCATTTTACGGATTTTTTATACATCTTGTATTTATCGTAATTAAATATTATACAAATAGTATAATATTTGGGCAAAATTATGGCAGGAAGAAAGAAAATTTCCTCCTGCCGATAAAGCTTAAAGAACCTTATAATCCTTATCCTCAACTGCTTTTTTGAGAACTTCAAAATCAACTTCTTCAGAGAGTTTTACGGTAACTGTTCCTTTTGTGTGGTCGGGTGTTGCTTCTGCTACCCCTGCGATGCTTTCAAGTGCCTTTTTAACGGCAGCCTCACAGTGTGAACACATCATTCCTTCAACATTCATTGTGATTTCCATAGATTTATTCTTCCTTTCTTTTTTATCGTTATTTATTTTCACAAAATTCAGTCTTAAAGCGTTTGACACAACAAAGAAGCTCGAAAGGCTCATCGCAGCAGCGCCAATCATAGGTGACATTTCTATATTCCACAAAGGAATAAGAGCTCCCGCTGCTATGGGAATTCCTATAATGTTATAAATAAACGCCCAGAAAAGATTTTGTTTTATTACCGTAAGTGTTTTTCGGCTGAGAGTTATCGCTGACGCAACGTCAGTAAGGCTGTTTTTCATTATAACAACATCTGCCGAATCTATCGCAATATCCGTTCCACTTCCTATTGCAAAACCCGTGTCCGCAGAGGTTAAAGCTACTGCGTCGTTTATTCCGTCACCGACCATAGCTGTTCTTCCTTCAGATTTGAGTTTTTCTATGATTTTTCCCTTTTCATCAGGAGTTACTCCTGCATAGAATTTTTCTATTCCTGCCTTTTCTGCAACAGCTTTTGCAGTTCGCTCATTATCGCCCGTTATCATAACAACCGAAAGTCCTGATTTCTTCATAGTTTCAACAGCGTTTATGCTGTCTTCTTTAAGTTCGTCAGAAACAGCAATAATTCCTATGAGTTTATCATTCTTTGCAAAGTAAAGAGGAGTTTTTCCTTCATCAGAAAGTTTATCTGCCTTTTCTTTCATATCATCAGAAATATTGCAGTAATCCGAAATAAAATCAAACTTTCCACCGATTATTCTTTCGCCGTTTATTGAAGCTGAAAGTCCACTGCCTGAAAGTGTTTTAAAATCCGAAACATCAGATATTTTTATATTATTTTCAGAAGCATATTTCACAACGGCTTTTCCGAGGGGATGTTCACTGTTTTTCTCAAGTGAAGATGCAAGAGAAACAAGTTCATCAGAAGAAAAATCACCTGTCGGAATAACATCCGTTACAACAGGCTCACCTTTTGTTAAAGTACCCGTTTTATCAAGTGCTACAATCTTTGTTTTTCCTGTGTTTTCAAGTGATTCTGCTGTCTTGAAAAGAATGTTGTTTTTAGCGCCGACACCTGAACCTACCATAACAGCAACGGGAGTTGCAAGTCCTAAAGCGCAGGGGCAGCTTATAACAAGAACTGAAATTGCCCTTGAAAGTGAAAACGCAGTATCTTTTCCGACAACGAGCCAGATTATGAGTGTTATCAGAGAAAGCGTAAGAACAACGGGAACGAAAATTCCCGAAACCTTATCTGCAATTTTAGCGATAGGGGCTTTTGTTGCAGCAGCATCGCTGACTGTTCTTATTATTCCTGAAAGAACAGTTTCTTCGCCTATTCCCTCTGCCCTGAATGTTATATGGCCATAGGTATTTACTGTTGCTGCAAAAACCTTATCGCCTTCTGTCTTTTCGGAAGGAACGCTTTCGCCCGTGAGCAAAGACTCATCGACGGCAGTATTGCCACTTAAAACAACACCGTCAACCGAAATACTTTCGCCCGGTTTAACAGAAATTATATCGCCTTTTACAACATCTTCAACGGGAATGGTGAGCTCTTTTCCGTTTCTTATAACCGTTGCAATTTTCGGTGAAAGTTTCATAAGGGATTTTATAGCATCGGTTGTTCTCCCCTTTGAATACGCTTCAAGCGCTTTTCCGAGAGTTATGAGAGTAAGTATCATCGCAGCAGATTCGAAATAAAGATTGTGATAATCTCCTTTACCCGAAGTCATCATAAAAAGATTGAAAACGCTGTAAATAAATGATGCACCCGACCCTAATGAAACAAGACTATCCATATTGGGAGAACGGTTTATAAACCCTTTTGCACCGTTTATAAAGAACTTCTGATTTATAACAATAACTATCGCAGAAAGGATAAGCTGCAACAACGCAAGGGCAGTATGATTTCCTTCAAAAAATTTCGGCACAGGGAAAGAAAACATATTGTGTCCCATTGAAAAATACATAAGTGGAAGAAGAAAAACAAGCGATACAACAAAACGCTTTATTATCGGGATAAATTCTGATTTTTCGGTTTCTTTTTCAGATGTTTTTTCTTTTACCTTTCCGTCTTTCATAGAGGCTGTATAACCTGCTTTTATAACAGCAGATATGATTTCTTCTTCGGGTGTTTCACCTGATGTAATCATAGTTCCGGTGAGAAGATTTACACTGCATTCTTCTATTCCGTCAAGAGAAGAAACTGCTTTTTCAACTCTCGCCGAACAAGCGGCACAGCTCATTCCCCCGACTGTAAAAGTTCTTTTCAAAATCACACCTCTTTTACCATAAATAAGTCATCGGTTTAAAGTATACCATATTACTATACTTTCGTCAAGTTCAAAAAAGATTGACTTTTCTATTGAAAACCACTGAAATAAGTGATATAATATAATGTAATTATTTTTTAATAGTATTGTTTCAAGGAGATTTATATTATGCAGACAAATGTTTATTTCCCTCTGCCCTTACCCGTTCATATTGCTTTCGGCGTTTTCGGGGCATTGTTTTTCATATTTATGTTCGCAAGAAAAAAATCGTTTCATTATCTTCTTCTTGCAACATCTGTTCTTTCAACATTCTTAATCTATCTCTGTCACACAAAGACAACCCGTATGCTTCTTGGCATTGAAGAACTTATCCTCTATGTTATGATACTCGTTTTTATGTTTTTAGACAGCAGAAAGAAAAAGAAAGAAGAAACAACCGAAAAAGAGGCTGATAAAGATGAAAATAGTAATTCTTGAAGAAAATGCAATAAACAACAATGACCTTTCGCTTGATGCTTTGAAAGAGCTCGGTGAGGTTACATCCTATGGTGTTACTCCACACGATAAAATCGTTGAGTATATAGGCGATGCCGAGGTAGTACTCTGTAACAAGGCAAACCTTTCAAGAGAAATTCTTTCGCAGTGTAAAAATCTCAGATACATCGGTGAATGTGCAACGGGCTATAACAACATTGACATTGTTGCTGCAAGAGAAATGGGCATTACCGTCACTAACGCAGGACAATATTCAACAATGGCAGTTGCCTCTCATGTTTTCGCATTCATAGCAGAGCATTTTTCAAAAATCCACGAATACTCTGAATCTGTTAAAAAAGGCGACTGGATAAAATCAGAAAGTTTTGTTTATTATCTTTCTCCGACAGAAGAACTTTTTGGCAAAACAATGGGTATAATAGGTTTCGGCAGTATCGGAAAGGCTGTTGCTAAAATCGCTGACGCTTTCGGAATGAAGGTTATCGTTTCAACAAGAACAGTCCCCCTTAAAGACGCCTACCCTTATGAATTCGTTTCAAGAGAAGAACTTTTTAAAACTGCTGATATAATCTCACTTCACTGTCCTTTAACGGATGAAACAAAGAACATAATAAACAAAGAAACACTTTCTATGATGAAGAAGAACGCTTTTCTCATAAACACATCAAGAGGTGGAACGGTTGTTGAAAAAGACCTTGCTGATGCTCTTAACGAAGGAAGAATAGGTGGTGCTGCAGTTGATGTTGTTGCAGTTGAGCCTATGCTTCCTGATAACCCACTTTTCACAGCAAAGAATATAATAATCACTCCACATATTGCCTGGGCACCAAGACAGACAAGAGAAAGACTTCTTTCAATAGTAACAGAAAACTTAAAAGCCTATCTCGCAGGCAACCCTGTAAACAAGGTAAACTAACCGAAAGGAAAATCATATATGTCTAAAATTTCAGAGAAAAAAAGAGTTGTATTTAAAATCGGAACATCAACTCTTACACACAGAACAGGTATGCTCAATATAAGAAGAGTTGAAAATCTTGTAAAGGTCCTTGCTGATGTAAAAAATCAGGGACACGAAGTTATCATTGTAACATCGGGCGCAGTAGGGCTCGGATGTGCTAAACTCGGTCTTAAAGAAAGACCATCGGACACTCCCTCAAAGCAGGCTGCTGCTGCTGTCGGCCAGTGTCAGCTTATGTATCTTTATGACAAGAACTTTTCTGAATACAACATTCCCGTTGCACAGATGCTTCTTACAAAATATGTTATCGAACCCGTAAGAAGAGCGAATGTTATCAACACAATGACAAAGCTTTTAGAGCAGGGGGTTATTCCGATAGTCAACGAAAACGACGTTGTTGCCATCGATGAACTCGAACTCGAAGTTGGTGAAAACGACTCTCTTGCTGCTATTGTAGGAACTCTCGCAGGGGCTGACCTTATCGTTATCCTCTCTGATATCGATGGTCTTTATGACGGCGACCCGAGAAAAAATCCCGATGCAAAACTTATTCCCGTTGTTGATGAAATAACAGATGAAATCCGTGGAATTGCAGGTGGCGCAGGAACGGCACACGGCACGGGTGGAATGAAGACAAAAATCAACGCTGCCGAAATCGCAAACGAAGCCGGAATTGATATGGTTATCATGAACGGAAAAAATCCTATGAAAATATACGAACTCTTTGAAGACGTTCCGACAGGAACGGTTTTCAAGGCAAAGGAGGACTAAAGATATGACATATATCGAAACACTCGGTTCTAATGCCAAAAACGCGTCTGTAAAAATAGCATCAGCATCGACAGGCGAAAAGAATGTCATTCTCGAAAACATAGCAAAAGCTCTTCGCGAAAACACAGAAAGAATTATTGAAGCTAATAAAATCGACATAAGCAAAGCGAAGGAAAACGGCATTTCTGATGTTATGGTCGACAGACTTATGCTTGACGAAAAGCGTATAAACGCTATTGCCGATGCTGTTGTAGCACTCACAAAACTCGGTGACCCCGTAGGTCAGGTTGTAGGTGGACATACACATCCTAACGGAATGAAAATCGAAAAGGTAAGAGTTCCATTAGGCGTTATAGGAATTATCTATGAATCACGCCCCAATGTAACCGTTGACGCAGCAGCACTTTGTATAAAATCAGGAAACGCAACAATTCTCAGAGGTGGAAAAGAAGCGATAAATTCAAATATCCTTCTCGTTGAAATTATGCGTGAGGCTATTGAAAAATCAGGCTTCCCGAAAGATATTGTCGCTATCATTGAAGACACATCAAGAGATGTCGCTAATGAATTCATGCGTTGCAACAAGTATGTTGATGTTCTTATTCCGAGAGGTGGCGCAGGGCTTATAAATGCCTGCGTTATGAACGCAACAGTTCCCGTTATCGAAACAGGAACTGGAAACTGTCATATCTTCATAGATGCATCTGCTGATAAAGAAATGGCGATAAACATCACAAACAACGGAAAAACTCAGCGTCCTTCCGTATGTAACGCAGTTGAAAGCCTTCTTGTTCATAAGGATATCGCAGAAGAAATTCTTCCCCTTATCAAAGCAAAACTCGATGAACATGATGTTGAAATAAGAGGATGCGAAAAGACACTTTCTATCTTAGGTGAAAGCGACAAGGTAAAACCTGCTACCGAAGAAGATTATGACACTGAATTTTTAGGTTATATCCTCTCCTGCAAGGTTGTTGATGATATTGATGAAGCTATTGAACACATCTCGAAATACACAACTCATCATTCAGAATGTATCATAACAGAAAATTTCAGAAATGCTGAAAAATTCCTTGGCAGCATTGACGCTGCTGCAGTTTATGTAAACGCATCAACAAGATTTACAGACGGCGAAGTTTTCGGACTTGGTGCTGAAATAGGAATTTCTACACAGAAGCTCCATGCAAGAGGTCCTATGGGACTTTCTGAACTCACAACAATAAAATACCTTATACGTGGAAACGGTCAGATAAGATAAGGAGTAGAATATGAGCATATTTGACAGTAAAAAGAAAAAGATTAAACCCGACGACGAGGGCTTTTTCGATTACGACGCTTACATATCGGGAAAAGAAGAAAAATCTTCATCGGATATTTTGAAAGAAACCGACCCCGACAAGCTTATTGAGGCTATTGCCGAAAAGAAAGCAAGGGATAAGATTTCTGAAGATATGAAACTTCCCGAGGAAAAGAAAGCAGAGGAAATCAAAGAAGAAGTTAAGGCCGAAGAAAAGGTTGAAACAGTTCCTGAAGAAGTAAAATCAGAAGAAGTAAAACCCGAAGAAAAGCCAATAGAAAAGAAAGAAGAAAAGCCAAAGAAAAAGCTTTTCCAGAAATCTGAAAAGGCTGATAAAAAGCAGGATAAAAAAACTATTGAAGAAAAGTTTGAAACGCCAAAGGAAATCACTCCCGAAATCGAAGAACAGCCCGTTCCCGAGATGATTGAGGGTGCGCCCGAAAAGGAATCTGTTTCTGTTTCGATAGAAGATATAAAATCGAGTTTTATGAATATGCCTTCTCCCGAAAAGAAGGAAGAGGAAAAGCCCGAAAAGAAGCAGAGAAAATCATTCAAGCTTGAAAAAACAGAAAAACCTGTGAAAAAGCAGAAGGAAGAAAAACCCAAGAAAGTTCCTTCTGAAAAGAAAAAGTCTGATGACCCGTTTGACGAACTCAAAATAGTTTTCGACAGTGCACTTGATGAAGATGTAAGCGAAATCGAAGAATTTTCTTCAGAGCCTGAAACAACAAGTGAGCCTATAATAAGAAAATCTTTCAAGCGAAATTCTTACCTTGCCATAGGTGTTGTTGTTTCTGTTTTAGCACTCATAGGCTTTGTATCTTCTGTTCTCTTTATAAAGGGTGTTGCCGAAGGTATCGCAAACAACACAAAGCAGAAGGAAGAATTCAAATCTATGGTATATCCCCTTGTTATCATCGACTCTCCCGAATTCGACGATGTAACACAGCTTTCTCCCGATAGCGTTTTAAACGCTGCTATATGGGATATTCTTCTTCACGGGGATATTTCAAAATACGAAGAAAGTTATGAAAACATAACTATTCCTCAGGCCGATGTTGAACTTCACGCTACAAAGCTTTTCGGAAAAAATCTCACATTCAAACACAGAGATGTAGGTGACCTTTCACTCACATTCTATTATAACAGCGAAACAAAATCATACACTGTTCCCGTTACTCCCGAATTCTTCTCATATTCTCCCGTTATCAGAAATGTTGCTAAAAGTGGAGATACCTATGATGTTGCCGTAGGCTACCTTGCTCCTGCACCTTCATGGGTTGAAGAAAGAGATAAGGAACTTGCTACTCTTCCCGAAAAGTATGTTATAGTAAAAATCAAGAAAGAGAACGACGGATATATAATCGTTTCATGCAAGGAAACAGACGAATATGAAACAAGGGTGAATGTATTCTGATGATTATAACAGTTGTTGGTTTGGGCCTTATAGGTGGATCTTTCTGTAAGGCGATAAAGGAAAAAACAGATCACACCTGTCTGGGAATCGACCTTTCTGAAGATGTTATAGAAAGGGCGATTTCAGAAAAGACGATTGACGGTGAATGTAAGGATTTATCAGTTTCTGATATTACAATAGTCTGCCTTTACCCTGAAGCAACGGTTGAATTTATTTTAAATAACAAGGATAAATTCAAAAAAGGCAGTATTGTTACAGATGTCTGTGGGATAAAGGAATATGTTGTTTCTTCGGTAAAAGATGCTGTAAAAGAATGTGGTGTGACATTCATTGGTGCTCATCCTATGGCAGGAAGAGAATTTTCGGGATATGCCTATGCACTTTCAGACCTTTACAAGAATGCAAGTTTCATTATAACTCCTGAAGACGCACCTGAAGATGCAGTTTCTGCTATTGAAAAGCTCGTTCTTTCGTTGGATTTCGGAAAAGTCGTAAAGACAACTCCACGTGAGCACGACGAAATAATCGCATATACATCTCAGCTTGCGCATATCGTTTCTTCTGCTTACATAAAGAGTCCTACATTACAGAAAGAAGTAGGCTTTTCAGCTGGAAGTTTCAAGGACCTTACAAGAGTTGCAAAGCTCAACGAAGATATGTGGACATCACTTTTTATAAAAAACAAAGAGCCCCTGATTTTTGAAATAAAAGAAATTACAGAAAGACTTTCTGAATATCTTGAAGCACTTGAAAACGAAGACAGTGACGCAATGAGAGAGCTTCTTAAAAACGGAAGAATTCTCAAAGAAAAGTCGTTAGAAAAAAATAAGCAATAAGTAAAACCACCCGTTTTAAAGACGGGTGGTTTGTTCTTTTTAAATACACACTCACATATAATGTAAAAAAGATGCTATGGAGTGTGATATGATTTGAACGGAAAATTAAAGCGTTTTGATACAGACAAAAACGATATATGCGACAGAGCAATCATTCTTGCGAGATATATAATCGAAAACAGAGCAACTGTAAGGGCTTGTGCCGACCATTTTTCAAAAGAGCTGGGAATAAGCAAATCAACTGTACATAAGGATATTTCAGAAAGATTACCGAAAATTTCTCCTTCGCTTTATCCTGAGGTAAAAGAAGTAATAGAAGAAAACAAGCGTGAACGGCATATAAGGGGTGGAATGGCGACAAAACACAAATACGAAGAACTTTCGAAGCTGAAAAAATGACAGAAAAAAGGTATCAGAAAACTGATACCTTTTGTTTTGTTATTATCTTTTATCGGCATAGAAGAAAAGTGCTACTGTTCCGGGTCCTGAATGTGAGCCAATGATAGGGCCGATATAGCTTGTTATGAATTTCTTTACCTTGTATTTTTTGCTTACAAGGTCCATAACGAATTTAAGGTCATCATAGCAATCACCATGACTTATGCCGACAGTTATGTTTTCTGTATGATTTCCTATTCTTTCAGCCATACCGTCAACAAGCGCTGTGAGGGCCTGTTTTCTACCTCTTACCTTTCCTACTGCGATAAGATGACCTTCGTCATCAACATGAAGAACAGGCTTTATTCCGAGAATTGAACCTGCTATCTGAGTTGCTCTCGAAACTCTTCCACCACGATAGAGATAGATAAGGTCGTCAACTGTAAACATATGACCAATTTTGAGTTTGTTGTTTTCGCACCATTCTGCTACTTCTTCTATTGTGTTTCCTTCTTCTTTAAGGCAGGCAGCAAAATAAACGAATAATCCCTGTCCCATAGAAGCGGCAAGTGAATCAACAACGATTATCTTTCTTTCGGGATATTTTTCGAGAAGAGTATCCCTTGCTATGAGAGAACTGTTATATGTTCCGCTGAGGCCTGATGAAAAAGCGATATAAAGAATATCCTTTCCTCCGGCTAAAACTTCATCAAAGGCTTCGAGGAACTGCTCGGGAGTTGCCTGTGATGTTGATGTGAGAGAGCCTGCTCTCATTTTATTATAGAATTCATTTATCGGAAAAGGCGCTGTCTTTTCGTTATAACTATCCTCGTCTATCTTGAATGAAAAATTTACTAAGCCTATATTATACTGCTTTATAACTTCTTCGGGAAGGTCACAGCCTGAATCTGAAAAGATAACATAATTTTTACTCATACAAGTCCTCCTGACCGGATTGTTTTACTACTTATACAATATTATACCACAAACCAATCCCGATTACAAGGATTTTTTTACTCTGTTACCTCCCCTAAAATTATAGTCATCGGAATTTCCTCTCCGTTTCTGAAAACAACAACCGATACTGTATCACCGGGTTTGAAATTATTCTTGATTTTATTAAGGTCTGTCATAGTTTTTATTTCTTCACCGTTTGCTGAAATTATTATGTCGCCTGCCTTCATTCCTGCTATGGAAGCAGGTGAATTTTCCTTTATCTGCGCAGCATAAACTCCCTCTTTCATATTGTAATAATAAGCTGTTCTTTCATCAATATCAAATCCTGCTATTCCGATAAGAGGTCTGCCTGTAACATAACCGTGATTTATAAGCTCGTGTATTATAGGGACAGCATCGTTTATAGGAATTGCAAAGCCCATTCCCTCTGCGTCTATCGTGACGATTTTAGCGCTGCTTATGCCTATTACCTGACCGAATGAATTTACAAGTGCACCACCTGAATTTCCACCGTTTATAGCAGCATCTGTCTGTATAAGGCGAAGGAGTTTATCCTCTATTGTAAGTTCTCTGTCAAGACCTGATATAATTCCACTTGTAACTGTACTGTAAAATTCAAATCCCAAAGGATTTCCTATCGCAACAGCTGTTTCTCCGACAACTAAATCATCTGAATTTCCAAATTCTGCAGGAGTTATTTTTTCATCTGCCGAAATTTTGAGAACGGCAATATCCGTCTGTGCGTCAGAACCGACTATTTCTGCATCGTATTCATTTTTACTGTCAAGAAGGACTGTTACATTTTCGGCACCCTCAACAACATGCGCATTGGTTACGATATAGCCGTCATCGGTCATTATTATTCCTGAACCTGTCGCTTTTCCTTTTGAAAGGGTTGAAGAAACTCCGACAACTGAAGGGGTTACCTTTTCGACAATCTCAGGGATTGAAAGTTCGGCTTTTTTGACGCTCTGAGAAATTATCGTTTTTATATCCTTTGTTGTCGGTTGTTTCTCTGAAATTTTTTCTTCTTCCTTAGTTTGCGACACTGTACTGCCTGAATGCATTTCTTCTGCTTTGACAAAATTTCTTTCTGAAAATTCGTCATAAATTTTATATCCGGATATTGAAATGGCAGATATGAGTGAAACACATACCACAGCCACCAGTGCCCTTAAAAAATGATTTTTCTTCGGTTTTTCGTCATTATAATCCGAAGGATAATATGTTATTTCGTTATATTTCTTTTCGTTATCATACATAAAAGCTTTCTTCCTTTCTCTTTATATATCTATGTGATTATGGTCTTAACTTATGTCTGTAATTTATTTTCAGCTATTTTTGTGATAAATTTATGATATAAGTCTGAAAACACAGAAAAAAAACAAAACTGCCGTCTTAAAAAAGACGGCAGCCTCGTTTGAAAATTAAAGAAGAAAAGGAATAAAAAGTTATCATAAAACAAATGTTGGAATTATTCTATTTCAAATGTTTCAACGACCTTGAGATCTGATATTCTTGCAGAAACTATTCTGCCATCAGAAACCGCATAAAGTGTGTCGTCGATAATAACGGAACGTCTGAACTCGTATTTCTTGTCAAGGTCGGTATACTCGATATATCCGAGTGATGTAAATCCCTCACCTGATTTATACGATGTTACATAGTAAAGATTTCCGTTACCGTATGTATCGTTCTTTACTGTAGGGATACCGATTATTCCGTTTTTGCTGTCTATAAGCAACGCTTTCATATCGAGTTTTCCTCCTGAAAGTGCGGCTGATAAAACGCCCTTTGTTTCAACTGAGGAAACCTCTGTAAAATTTATGCCATCGGCTGTTGAATACATAGTAAGAACTACGCCGTCAACCTTGCCGTTTTCATCTGTTTTTGCAGATATACCGAGGTATTCGTTGTCTGTGCATTTATAGAGATAAACCGATTTATCCATAGAAACCACAGGAGAAGTTTCTGTTCCATCAAGAACAACCTCATAAGGATTTTCTTCGCCTGAAAGAACGATAAATGCTTTATTCTCTTTAAATTCAACCATAACGGGATTCTTACCCATATCCTTACAGAGACCTGCAAGATAAGAAACAGGAACGAGATTTTCATCATATATGCTGATTGAAACGCCACCTGTTCTTGAACCATCGGGTGAAGGTGTGAGAGTTGAAACTCTTACTGTTCCGTTATATTCGTCAACAGAAGTTATATCTGAATAGATACCTGCAACGTCAGCAACCATAGGCGCTGAAATATCGCCTCCTGAAATTGCGAATTTAGCAAGTGTTGTATCTCCTGATGCACTTCCTGCAACGTATACTGCGTTGTCTGTGAAATATGCCGATTTTCCGTTTGAAAGAACAACCTTTATCGATCTGAAAGGACTTGCCTGTGCTGTATCAAGACCTGCTACTATTGTATAGTTATTGCTTACCTTGGCAGGAATTGTTATATCAGCAGCATCAACATAATACTTTCCGTCATCTGTATAGTATGAAGGAATGTAGTTGTCAAGGTCATCCTCACTGTCAAGAGGCTTTGTTCTGAAATTTGAATAGTTTGAAACCACATAGAGAACTGTGCCTTCCATCGAAGATGAGATAT
>JAZNQY010000078.1:0-5215 GCA_045590375.1 Oscillospiraceae bacterium
GTTTTTTACTTGTTCTAAGATTTATCCTTGCGGTAGTTTACAATGAAAATCCCTGCACAGACAAGTATTAACGAAAGGAGACTGTTAATACTAATAGCCTCAGCGACCTCTCCTAAGAAAATCGCTGAAAGCAAAACCCCGAAAATCTGTTTTGTGAACCCATAGACAGATATTTCAGAAACAGGATTGTGTTTTAAAAGCAACGACCATAATGTATAAGCCGCAGCAGAAATAAACGCAAGATAAAGCATAAGAATTATCGTTGAAGCACCGCTGAAAGTTATCCTTCCTCCTAACGAAAATCCGACTGTCGCGAGAATAATTCCGCCTATAAAAAACTGCCATCCACTAAGCATCATAGGGTTATCGTCCTTTGAAAATTTCTTCATTATAACCGATGAAAAAGCCGACGCAACAGTTGATATAAGAATAAATCCCTCGCCCATAAGCGTAAACGAAAAATCATAAGAAAATCCGTTCATATTGATAATCATAACGCCTATGAATCCTATAATACAACCTACTATTTTTTTAGTGGTGAGATTTTCGAGTTTAAAGACAACTGCTGACAGGATAAGCGTTATAAAAACACTTGTTCCTATAATGACGGATGCTTTAACACCCGATGTTCTCGCAAGCCCTATATAATAAAAGAAATACTGAATAACAGTCTGAAAAAGTGAAATTATAATAACTTTTCCGATACTTTTTTTCTTCGGATAAAGAAATTTTTTCGATAAAAGAGATGTTATTATGATAACCATAATTCCTGCTGTTGCAAAGCGTATTCCTGCAAAGAGAAGCTGAGAACCTGTATCGGTTGACGGAATTTCAAAAAGATGAAATCCTTTTTTGACAGCAGGGAAAGCACTTCCCCATAACATACAGCAGAAAAGGCTTAAAAGACATACAAAAACAGGTTTTTTAAGAATGTTGTTTTTCTTTTCCATAATTTAAAATCCTTATAAATAAATCAAGGGTACATCAGAAGTACCCTTGAATTTTTTATTCTTTGAGTTCGCCGAGTTCAAATGATATCACATGAGTGTGCATATTTCCTTCTTCGTCATATCTTGCTATTTCGGCAGTTGCCGTATCACCCGGCTTATATCCTTTAAGGGCATCAAGAACCGTCTGTGAATTATAAACAGTAACACCGTTTAATTTTGTGATTATATCTCCGGGTTTTATATCTTCTGTTGCTATATCACAATCCTCTGCGATTTCAGCGATATAAAGTCCCGGTGTTTTTCCACTCTGCATAGCAAGTTCGGGTGAAACGGGAGTATATGTAATTCCTACTCTCGGTCTGCCCGTAACATAACCTGTTCTGATTATATCATTTATAACGGGGATAGCCTCGTTTATCGAAATTGCAAATGTAAGATTTTCAAGGTCTGAATTTATACCTGTATATTTGAAATTGTTTATTCCTATAACCTGTGCATATTCGTTTACAAGAGGTCCACCTGAATTTCCGGGGTTTACAGATGCGTCAGTCTGAATGTAGTTCATTTCATAACTGTCTTTATTGAGCTGTAAAGTTCTGTTGAGCCCCGAAACATATCCACCTGTGAATGTGTTTGAGAAAATTCCTCCCGAATATCCTATCGCATAAACTCTTTCACCTATGATTATATCGTCGGAATTTCCGAGCTGTGCAGGTTTGAAGTCCTTTTTATCGGTAATCATTTTAAGAACAGCAAGGTCTGTTTTTGTATCTGTTCCGACAAGCGCAAGGTCATAAATCTCACCATCGGTAGTCATTGCCTGAATTGCATAAGCACCCGTTATAACATGGTCGTTGGTAACTATATAACCATCGTTTGTAAGAATTACTCCCGAACCGGCTGACTGCTGTCTTCCGTCTCTCGAAAGGCTTGCTCTTATGCTTACAACCGAATTTACAATCTCTCTGTAAACGCCTTCCGATGTATATGTTCCGTCTGCGTTGTAATAACGATTATATGTTGAATCGGGTTTGCCGAAATTTGATATTTCGTGATTATCAGATGTAACATTCGGATCAGGCTTCTGAATTTTATCAGGAATATCATCACCATCGAATTCAAATCCGTAAGGATTGTCATCGTAGTCTTTTTCGTTGTCATTCTTATCATCGTTGTCATTTTCTGAATTTTCTTCATCATCTTCATATTCAGAAATGCTTTCGTCGGGTTTTTCATAAATGCTTGCAAAAGAATCGTTTACCGAAAGAAATGCAAAAAGGAACACAAAAAGACCTACTATGCAAGTTGCCATAACAGAGAGTGCAACAATTCCGCTTCTTCTCTTCTTTCCCCCTGTTGTTTCAAGATTTTGTGGAACAAACTGAGCAAACTTAGGCTCTGCATCGGGATTGTTCATATCTCTCGGCAGAGGATATTTCTGATAGAAGCTTTCCTGTTCGAAATAATCCTTATGTGGCTTTTCTTCAGGAATATCATTCTGAACAGGATTTTCACCGTTATAATTATAATCCATCTTCTTCTCCTTTGCGTTTTCTGTCAGGTTTTCTGTTAGCTGTTTTAAGACCAAACGAGAATTCTGTATATTCGCCCGGCTTACTCTTTACTATAATGTGTCCGTCATGAAGATTTACTATCGAACGGACAATTGCGAGACCCAAACCGACACCTGTTTTATCCTTACCGTGAGACTCGTCTGTTTTATAGAATCTTTCAAAAACCCTGGGTATTTCTTCTTCTGTGAGTCCACCACCACTGTTTCTTACAGCGACATATGTCTTTCCACCTTCTTTTGTGAAGGAAAACGCTATATATCCACCTATATCGACAAACTTTATTGCGTTTTCGATAAGGTTATAGATTATCTGCTGAACAAGGTCACTGTCTGCGATGATGTAGTGTGGGGGAGAGTCAAGCCCCAAAACATCAACATGTCTGTCTGTAATTCTCTTTTCAAAAAGGAATACTGTTTTTATCGTAAGTTCGGTTATATCAAATTCTTCCTGCTTCATTTTTATTTCGCCCGACTCATATTTTGAAATATTGAGCATCGAACGAACCATTCTTGAAAGTCGGTTGATTTCTTCGGAAACTATTGTTAAATACTGCTTGTGCATTTCAGGAGGGATTGTTCCGTCTAAAATGCCGTCAACAAATCCACCGATACTTGTCATAGGTGTTTTGAGTTCGTGTGATACATTCGCAACAAAGCTCTTTCTCGAACTTTCAAGTCCCTCAAGGGATTTTGCCATATTGTTCATAGCAGCTGCGAGTTCACCGAATTCGTCACTGTCGGTGATTTTGAGCTTTTCAGAGAAATCTCCCTTACCGAAACGCTCTGCCGCCTTCATCATATCGCTTACAGGCTTCATCATATCTCTTGTAACAAAATAAAGTATCACAAAAGTTATCGCTGCCGATATTGCAAAAACGGTTACAAATGTTCTGATTATATCTGAAACAAGATTGTTATAATCATCTGTCGCTGTGTATATTATTACAAAGAATTCACCCTTTTCCGTGTAAACGGGGAGAGAGAAAGAGAAAACTCTTTTTCCGAAAAAATCTTCAAGAGTAGCTCCTGATGAAAACGAACCTTCCGAAGGAATGTTCTGTATAACAGAATTGTCGAGCATTTTATAAAGCTGTTCGTCGTTTGTAGAAACAAGACATTTTCCTGTAGACGCCTCAACGACAGACATATCATAATCGGGGACAACATCAAGATATTCGGTTTGTTTATCAAGAGCCACTATGCCTTCTTCTGTTTCAAGGTTGTTTTCGTTTATGCATTCTTCTATTCTGTGCGAAATAACCTCTGCTGTTTCAGAAAGCGACATCCTGATGTCGTTTTTATATACATTTATAACGGTTATCGCAATAACTGTTCCTATACATATTATGCTTGAAAGTATAACTGCGGCGCAGATAGAAAAATATTTTGTTATCATTCTGTTTTTCATATATCAACGCCACCTTTCTCATTTTAATTAAAGAGAGCCGATTATTTAATCGGCTCTTCTGTGGTTTCAAATTTATAGCCTACACCCCATACGGTTTTGAGCACCCATTTGTCAGATACTCCTTCGAGCTTTTCGCGAAGACGCTTTATATGAACGTCGATTGTTCTTGAATCACCGTAATATTCAAAGCCCCATACTTCATCAAGAAGCTGGTCTCTTGTATAAACTCTGTTGGGATTTGAAGCGAGATAGAAAAGAAGTTCAAGTTCCTTAGGGGGAGTATCGAGAACCTTTCCGTCAACTTTGAGTTCGTATCTTGTCATGTTTACCTGAAGCTTATCATAAGAAACTTCTTTTGATTCTGTTTCGGGAGTAGTCTGTCCTGCTCTGCGGTAAACTGCTTTTATTCTTGCAACAACTTCCTTTGCATCAAAAGGCTTTACTATGTAGTCGTCAGCACCGAGTTCCAACCCCAGAACCTTATCAAATGTTTCTGATTTTGCAGTAACCATAAGTATCGGAACATTTGATTTTTTTCTGATTTCTCTGCAAACCTGCCAGCCGTCCATAACGGGAAGCATGATATCAAGAAGAATGACATCCGGCTTTGTGGCATTGAATTTTTCAACACCCTTTTCGCCATCGTGTGCGAGAATAACTGTATATCCTTCTTTTTCAAGATAAATTCTGAGTAATTCGCAGATGTTGATATCATCATCAACAACAAGAATTTTTTCGAGTGCCATTTAAGCCTTCCCCTCTCTAAAAATATTCATAATAACATTATACTTTATTTATAATTGCTAATTGTGAACAAATTGTAAACAATAACATCCATGAAAATAGTTATATGATAACAAATATAATAAAACGAGGTTTATGTTTTTTGTGTATAATTACAAAAAATATAAAAATGACACTTTTCACTTGCATTTTCATATTAAAGTAAGTAAAATAGTTATTAGCACTCACACCCTTTGAGTGCTAATAAGAGTTTATAATCAATTTAAATACAGGAGGAAAATGATATGACAATCAAGCCTTTACAGGACAGAGTCGTTTTAAAGATGACAGAAGCAGAGGAAACAACAAAGAGTGGCATCATCCTTACAGGAAGCGCTAAGGAAAAGCCCGAAATCGCTGAAGTTATCGCAGTAGGCGAAGGAAAGAAAGATGTTACAATGACAGTTGAAAAGGGCGATAAGGTACTTATCCAGAAGTATAGTGGAACAAATGTCAAGGTTGACGGCGAAGAATACATCATCGTCAAGATGGATGACATCC
>JAZNQY010000079.1:0-14764 GCA_045590375.1 Oscillospiraceae bacterium
TAGGCTCAAGGTGTAAGCATAGTGATATGTTCAGCCAGCGAGTACTAATCGGTCGAGGGCTTAACCTTTAACTTCTTTAACAGAAGCTTGTCTGAATTCTTCTTTAAAACCATTATTCAATTTTCAGGGTATTTGCCTTGAATAAATCCGTAAATGCGCGGAATATGTGCACCATTAGCTCAGTTGGTAGAGCAACTGACTCTTAATCAGTGGGTCCTGGGTTCGAGCCCCCGATGGTGCACCAATTTGGCCCGTTGGTCAAGTGGTTAAGACTCCGCCCTCTCACGGCGGCATCAGGAGTTCGAATCTCCTACGGGTCACCAAGACTTGTAGAGAGTAACCACAAACTACGGGTTCATACAAAATTAGTTCGCAGTAATTCTGCGACATAGATGGTGTTGATTGCGACGAGGTCCCACCCGTTCCCATTCCGAACACGGAAGTTAAGCTCGTTTGCGTCGAAAATACTTGGCTGGCGACGGCCCGGGAAGATAGAAAGATGCCATCACCTAAAGATGCAATTGGCTAGATTAATAGTCTAGCCAATTGTCATATTAGGGCCATTAGCTCAGTTGGTTAGAGCATCCGGCTCATAACCGGACGGTCCTGGGTTCGAGTCCCCGATGGCCCACCAACAATTTAATAATTTAGGGGTATAGCTCAGCAGGTAGAGCAGCGGTCTCCAAAACCGCGTGTCGTGAGTTCGATTCTTACTGCCCCTGCCAAAAAAATCCACAGAGAAATCTGTGGATTTTTTGTTTTATTCTGTTATTTCATATCCTTGATATTTTTTCGAAAAATCATTTACAATTTCATCAAGCGACATGCCGATATAGTTTCCGAATAATGAGTTGCCATATGCTTCACTGTATATCTGTAAATTTTCAGAATTTATTTTTCCGTTTTCCTCAACTATTCCAGATGTATAAGTAAGTATATAAATATCAAAATTTTCTACATCGTTCAAGGCGTATCCATCTCTATTCTGCGATGAATATGTTTTTTCAGCAGTTATATTCATATTCCAGAAAATCGCATATATATTATCGCTTTGGCTTTCATTATAGAAGAGAATGGTTCTTTCAGGCTGTAAATCAATACTCTGAACCTTCCATTTTTCAGTAACGCCACCACCCGGAACAAGTTTCGCACTAAAAACAAACGGATCTGTTGCATAGCTTGAATTGTTTACAACATATTCTGCTTTTGATTTTAATTTATTATCTATTTCAGACATATCAAATTTTTTATAATTTTTGATATATTCTGCAAGACCCGAGACTGTGAATTCCTTTGTTTTTTCAGTTATTATATAAAGATTTTCTTCAAGCTTTTTATCAGAACAACGTGCTTCAACCGTAAAACTACTGCCATTTTCAAGGTTATAGGAATCAGTATAATAAACTACGTTATTCTTTATGAATTCGTTGTCACCGTTATACTTTATTTCTGCCCAACCATTAGGGGAAATTCCCGAATATGTTATTTCAACATTTGTCCATACATCAAGTTCAACCGGATCTTTAAGACCTTCAACTTTATATACATATTTTTTCTGGTCAAATTTTATTCCGAGTTCTTTAAGCCTGTCATTGTCTGCTTCAAGTGTGACAACAATTTCATCTCCGTTTGAAAGCCCTTCTGTTTTGCTTTCAGTAGAAAAATCAACAGATTCATAAACAATTATTTCAACCTGAGCAAGTTCAATATCAGTCGCTTCTCCGTCAAACAGATCATCATCAACCATGTCATAAAAATCACGGTCAATCCCTATATGAGCAGTTCCGTTTCCGTTAAGACCTGAAATTTCAATATTCACATAGTCTTCTGTGGAATAGGTTTTTGTTCCTTTACATGCAGTCAATGAAAAAACAAAGACTACTGCAAACAGAATAGAAAGTTTTTTTAACATTTATATTCCTCCTGAATTTTATTATAATAAAATTATATCATAAATCATTGGGATTTGCGATATATCCCACACATAATATTGCAAAATTCGTTAAAATTGCAATATGGGATATATCGTAATTCTCGGAGGTTTGTATATGAATGCTAAAAAAGCGGTATCAGAAAGAATAAAAAAACTTTGTAACGAACGCAATATTGCGATAAACGCCCTTGCAAATCACGCAGGGGTGCCACCATCTACAATTTACAGTATGCTTAATGAAAAGAGTATGAATCCCGGTGTAGTGTCGTTACAGAAGATCTGTGATGGTCTGGATATTACTCTCAGAGAATTTTTTGATGACGATATTTTTGACGACATAGAACAAGAGATAAAATAAAAAATCCCTCCTTTGAAAACTCAAAGGAGGGATTTTTTTATTCTTCTGTTTTCTCTTCATCGAAAACAACAATATCTTCTTCAACTTCTTTCTTGTCGAAATCTATATTGAGTTTTTCTTTTGCTTTTTTCTTTATCTTAGTGATAACAACACCTGCAACAACACCGGCTGTAACAGCGATACCTGCTATTATCTGAATAATGTATGTAGTTGCTGAAACGTCGATATACATGGGTATTAAAGGTAAAATAAAAAGATTTAACATTTGAATATCTCCTTTGCTTATTTTGATTTTAGTCTTGATAAAATATATTTTCCGCCGACTTCATCACTCTTCATAAAGTTATAGAGAACAGTATCTCTTGCTTCTGTTATTGTTTCTGCCCAATTGTTGTTTTCAAGAAGTTTTTTTGTAGCCTCAGCAACTTCATTTTCGTCATTTCCCGAAACTTCATATCCTATCATACTTCTTATTCTGAAATCAATAGGCTCAATGCCAAGTTCTTCATAATCTTCGTTTATAACTTTTGTAGGAGTGTTTACAGACATTGAAGGTCTTAAAGACGAGAATGAATATTCATAGCTTATGTTAGACCAGTCTGTAACAACAAATGATGCCTTATAGATTGTTTCATTTGAAGAGAAATCTTCTTCGATAGTAACCATAGGGTGATCAGCATATTTACTACAGATTTTTGCCCATTTCTGAGGGAATCTTATAACATACTGAGGATGAGGTCTTATAACAACCTTTATATGCTTTGAAATGCCGTTTACAACATTATCAAGGCAGGAATCGAGGATATTATCCTTCTGATAAGAAGGCGCTATAAGAGCGTATTTTTCTTCAACAACATCAGGATTGTTTTCCTTGTATTCAAGATATTGTCTTGTAATATCATCAAGCATACCATAGCCGTATTTGATAAGATTTTTTTCAGGAAGATTATAAACCTTTTCCATAGCCCTTATCTCATCAATAACATGGTCACCTGCACAGAACACTGTATCAAAATGATCTAAAGCACCTTTACGGAGAAGCATATTAACGCTTGAAAGACCATGTTCCATATAGATATATTCGATATCCTTGCAGACATAACTTCTCTTGAGGTAATATTTTTCAAGGTCAGGAGTTGTCATAACAACAACCTTTGAATCCATCTTCATAAAGAGAGATATAGATTTGTTCTTTCCGATATAATACGGAATAATCTGTTCGTTTTCCTTTGCAACCTCAAATATGATGTCGTTAGGGTCATTCGTTACATAATGGATTTTAACATTCGAGTGTGATGTGAGATAGTTTAAAATTCCTCTGAAATACTTGTAAAATCCACTTGCCTCAGAGAAGAAAACGAGATGCTTGTTTTCAATCGAGAAAAATCTCTTGTAATCAGCTTTCTCTCTCTTTTTAAGTTCGGGAGAGAGGTTGTTTTCGTAGCCTTTGAGCTCCTCAAGCTTTTTCTTGCTTTCTTCCAAAGCTTCATAGTCGATATATTTCTTAGGATTTATAATCGCATTTAAGATGAATATCTGTATTGTGCTGAAAAGATTACTGAATATCCAGTAAAGTGCTACGCCCGAACGAACGAACAAACCGAGATAAAGCGATAACAATGCAGAGAAAATCATCATTCCGTATTTGTTGAGGTTGCCTTGTTCTGCCTGAAGAACCTGAGCTTTATTCTGTGCCACACACATTATAATAGCCGATAAAGCAGCAACAACAGGGAAGAGAAAATAAATTCCCTTACATTCAAACGGAATAAGCGAAAAATCAATTCCAAAAGATTTCATCTCTGAAAAAGAGATGCCTGAGTATTCAGGAACGCCCATCATTTCAACAATTCCCATGAGAATAATAAGCTGTATAATCATAGGAATTATATCGATAAGAGGACTGTATTTTTCTTTTTTGTAAAGAGCGAATGTTTCTTCGTTTATTCTTTCCTTGTCACCATAGAAATCGTGTTTTATCCTGTTTATTTCAGGAGTCATCTTAACCATTTTTATTCCGTTTTTCTGAACGATGATGTTTATCGGAAAAAGAATGATTTTTGTTATCAGAGTAAAAATGATAATTGCAACGGGGTAGTTAAAGGATATATTATATGAAAATCCAAGAATCTTACCGAGTGCTTCTGCAAGAATATTCATTTTATATAATCCGGTTCCTTTCTTGAATTACCACCAGTAATCCGTAATACCCTGCCCATCAGAAGGCTGGATGTCTTTGGGAAGGTCTTTCCAGTGGCAATCAAATTCATAATCGTAATATGCGTTTACAACCGAGTATCCATAAGAATTACATTTAGGAACATTCGGTAAGTTGTCATCATGTCTTAAAGTTCTTATCTTTCTCGTTCTCTTTGTATTTTCGTCAAGATCAAAGAATGAACATCCGAGATTTTCATAGGGAAGTCCTGAACAATCAAGGATTGTAGGTATAAGGTCTGAATGAAGAACACCGGGTGAAGAGTCAACAACAAGTTTATCGCCTTTTCTTCCGGCAGGTTTTATAAGCATAACCGCAGCAGAATCAAAAATTCCTATTGATATACCGTGGTCAGCGGTAAGAATTATTGTACTGTTGTCATAAACACCTATTTCTTTAAGCTGATCTACATAATCATCAAAAATTTTCATACATCCATTTGTGGCAACGGTATAATGATCAACCGGACCTTTTTCATCATAATATGGTTCGTGAAGCCCCTGCATATGTGTGAAGATACAGAGTTTTTCGTCTGATGTAACTGTAAGACCCTTTTCAACGCCGAGGTAATAGTCATCGTTATAGAAGGCTATTCCTCTTTCTGCTGATGTTTTTGTAATGTCTCTGTGCTTTGAAGTGTCAATACCATGTACAGAATCCGATTTTGTATGTTCATTCAGAAATCTTACATCGCTTATATAGAATGCATCTTTAAGGAAATAAGGAGAATATCTGTATAATGAAAGTGATGATAAAGCGAGGAATGTAGGAAGCTGTTCTGTCTGATATGTAAATTCATATTCTTTGACATTATCGATTTTACCAATCATATTTTCAGCACCACCACAGTATAAGTCGGTGTCTGAATAAAGCCTTACCTTATAGCCATCATTATGCATAGAAGAATAGAAGAAATCTGCTTCTTCACTGTTCCATGCTTTCTTGTTCGATTCCATAAAAGGCATTGAAAAATCAACAGGATGTGTTGTGAGCATATATGGCATAGCATGAGTTGTTCCCGTTGCTTCGGCAACTATGTTGTCATAGAATACAAAATCCGAGTATTTATCATAAGCCTCAGGATGAGCTTTGAGGTAATCTTCAAAATATCCTGTATAGAAGGTATCCATAATGAATACAATTACATTTCCTTCGGAGGAAACTTCAAACTGTTCCGATCCGTCAAGGTGATACCCGTGGTGTGTTTTTGTCTGATTTTGAGAAAGACCGTTTATAAGAAGCACAGGTAAAGCAGCACCCTGAATTATGATAAGTGCACCTGCAACACCGGTTGCGATTTTAAGAAAGAGTTTGTCTTTTTTCTTTTTGTAAATAAAACATAATACAGCAGGAACACCAACCCATAACAAGAGGTTAAGCTGAATAATCCACATAGGAGTTGCGAGTTTTTCGCCCTGAATAAATGTGTTTCCATTTAAAAATGCACACTGAATATAAGATATTAAACCTACTGATGCAATTACAATAGAAAGATAATCAAGATTTTTTCCTTTGATAGCAAGTGCGATAAGAAAAGAAAGACCAACTGATGCTAAAAGTGTAGCAACAGATAACGGAAGGATATCTGCAAAAACAAAATAGAGTTCAGCCATATTTGAGAAATAAAGTTCATATGTACCGAAAACAAAATACATGAATACAAGCGAAACCAAAGGTATAAGAATAACGCCGACTCTCTTTATATAACTGCGTTCATCCTTGTTGTTCTGCTTTATGATTTCAAAAAAGTCGGTATATATAAATCTTACTTTCTTGTCAACGTCATCAAGAGTAAGCGCTTTAAATGTTTTTTCTCTGCCCTTTCTTATAGCTTCAACAAGTGCGAGAACCTCACAGAGAAGAGAAACAAACATAACAATAACAACATAAGGAACAAAAGCTTTTGATGACCTCATGAAATTACTGCTTTCAATGTTGAGGATTATGGTGTAAGCCCCGACACATGATATAAGCGAGTAGAGAACAGGATATTTCTGAACATTCTTTATATCCTTTCCGACAGGGAGTATGTAAAACACAATAGCACATATAAGAACTATTATAAGTGGTATCGCAGGAACGATAGCCAAAGGTCCGTTTAAGAAAAACATAGCAAATAAACTTCTGCGTAGCCTTGAAACGCAGACTCCTTTCCGATATAAAAAAATCTGTTATTTTCGGATAAAAATCCAACGAAAACATTATATCACAAATTATTAACAATTTCAATAGTTTATTTACATTTTAAAAAGAAAACTCCGTAAGAATTCTTACGGAGTTTTCTTCTTTTAAATTGAGGCTTTAACGGCTATCTTATAAATTTCTGCAACATCTTCTGATGAAAGGGGAACAAATCCACCTGTTTTTCCGTCACCAAGACCGAATTTTTCGACAAGAACAGGAATATCTTCTTCCTTAGCACCAAGTTCTTCAAAATTTATAGGCATTCCTATATCGTGTAAAAATCTTCTGAAACAAGCGATACCTTTGAGTGCTGTTTCTTCAGGATTTTCAAAGTTCATAGGGCAACCCCATATACGAACAGCCATCTGTGCAAAACGCATTATGTTATGTTTATATACAAATTCCATCCAGGAAGGCATTATAACTGCAAGCCCTGCACCATGCGCACAGTCATAAAGACCTGAAAGCTCGTGTTCAATTCCGTGGCTGTTCCAGTCCTGACTTCTTCCGACGCCGACAATGTCGTTATGAGCAACTGTTCCTGCCCACATAATATTTGCTCTTGCCTGATAGTTGTGAGGGTCAGCAATAGCCCTCGGTGTTTCCTTTATCATTGTCATAAGAACAGCCTCACAGAGTCTGTCTGAAATTTCAACTTCTTCTGTGTTTGTAAAGTATCTTTCAAAAACGTGTGCCATAATGTCAGTAGCACCACAAGCAGTCTGATAAGCAGGGAGAGTTTCTGTAAGTTCGGGGTTGAGGATTGAGAATTTCGGTCTTAAAAGGTCAGAGCCGACATCACGCTTCAACATTCCCTCTTCCTTTGTAACAACAGACCCGGGAGAACCTTCGCTTCCTGCTGCTGC
The DNA here is from genome assembly GCA_045590375.1 of Oscillospiraceae bacterium. Lineage (GTDB taxonomy): Bacteria > Bacillota > Clostridia > Oscillospirales > Ruminococcaceae > RGIG4131. The sequence goes on from JAZNQY010000079.1 coordinate 7,560, forward strand.
GATTGTAAGAACTGTTCCTATCGGAAGCGCTCTTTCAACTTTCTTTCCTGTTCCGTAAAAATCCCAGAAATCTCCGTCATAGAGAACGCCTATTGCAATACCCTTTGCAGAGTCGATAACAGAGCCACCACCAACGCAGAGAATAAAATCAACATTTTCTTTTCTGCAGAGTTCAATGCCTTCATAAATCTTTGTATCACGAGGATTGGGCTTTACTCCACCCAAAAGGACATAATCTATTCCTTCTTTTTCAAGTGATGCCTTCACTCTGTCTAAAAGTCCTGATTTTACAGCAGATCCTCCACCATAGTGGATAAGAACCTTACTTCCACCATACTTCTTGACAAGTCTGCCACTTTCGTTTTCTGTTTCCTTTCCGAAAACAAATTCCGTCGGACTGTAAAACTGAAAATTATCCATTATAAATCTGTCCTTTCATTTTTTTATTGAACAAAGCAAACTTACGATGCTCTGACTTAACCGTAACTTTTCTTATATAGAATACATATGCAGAGAAGTTCATTATAAGAGCGCCAACCCAGGCAGCAATCTGTGCATAGGCTGTTGACATGAATCCTATGCTTTCTATAAGCATAAATACAACAACTACTCTGATTATCATTTCTGCTATTCCCGAAATCATAGGAATAACAGGCTTTCCCATTCCCTGAACTGCGCTTCTGAAAATAAAGAGATAATCAACTGCAAAAATCATTATTCCTGATGGAATAAGGTATCTTACCGTAAGCGAAACAGCTTCATCACCGTTTAACATAAGAAGTGCCAACTGTCTTGGAATGAATACCATAAGTGAGCCTAAAACGATATAAGCAACCGTTGCTATACCGAGACAAACCTTTACGCCTGCTCTTATTCTGTTATATTCTTTGGCACCGTAATTCTGACTTGTGAATGCTGAGATTGTAAATCCTGCTGTGCAGGCAGGCTGTGAGAAAAGATTGATGAATTTGCTGTAAGCCGAATATGCTTCTGTATAAGCAAGACCAAGCCCGTTTACAAAATACTGAAGAACAATACAGCCTATCGCTGTTATTGAGTTCATAAGCGCCATAGGAAGCCCGTTTGAAATAAGCTCTCCTATAAGCCCTCCTGACTGAAGGAAATCTTCGTGTGAAAAACGGAGTTCGTCTATATTTCTTATTTTATTAAAGCAGATAAGAGTTGATGCAACCTGAGAAACAACCGTTGCGATAGCAGCACCCTCAACGCCTGTTTTAAATCCGAATATTAAAAGTATGTCAAGAACTACGTTTATTACCGAAGAAACAATTATCGCAAAGAACGGGGTTTTACTGTCGCCCAAAGCTCTTAAAATTCCCGAACATAAATTGTATGAAAGAGTAACGACAAGCCCACCGAAAATAATGTATCCATAGATAAGACCATCTTTCATAATAGAAGCGTCTGTCTGGATAAGGTTTAAAAGATTAGGTAAAAATCCTACGCTTAAAGCAGTAAGAACTACCGAAAAGAATATAAAGAGTTTTACTGTTGCAGCAACGCTTTTTCTTAATCTGTCTACATTTCTTGCACCGAAGCTCTGCGAAATAACAACGGAAAATCCATTCGCAAGCCCTGTTGCAAAGCCGAATATAAGAAAAGTGAGTGAAGACATATTTCCGACAGCCCCCAGCTTGTCATCCCCAAGACCTTTTCCGACTATCGCCGTGTCAACTACCGTGTATAACTGTTGTAACATATTTGTAAGCAGCATAGGAAAATAAAATCCGAGTATAGATGATGTGATGCTGCCTTTTGTAAGGTCTGTTGTTTTTGTCATTTTTAAACACCTCCCGATTTTTCTATCTGTATTATAAAGGGAGGGGAAATAAAAATATTTCAAAAATCTTGCTTTTATTATAAAAATCTGCTATCATAATCAAAAGGAGATGAGAAAATATGAATACCAACCGTGACCTTAGTTATCAGCTTTATCTTCATAAAGTAGAAGGCTTTGAAAGAACCTCATACAGCAAAGAACACGAACGTTATGCCGACGTAAGAGAGGGCAGGACAGAGCAGATAAAAAAGAATATGTCAGAGGTAAGAAAGGATTTTCTAAAAGGAAAGGGCGTTCTTTCGAAAGACCCCGTCCGTAATATAAGATACCATATAATTGTCGCAGTTGCAATGGTTTCAAGAAATTGTATTGATGGTGGAATGCCACACGATGCCGCATATACCCTTGCTGATATATATATCCAGAGGGCAGATGTCTGTAACGACACAGAAAAGCTCATTGACCTTTTAGAAGAAATGCAGCTTGACTATGCAAGCCGAATGAGAACGATAAAAAAGGATATGGCAATTTCTATCCATATAAGAAGGGCGATAGACTATATCTATGATAATCTTGATAAAAAACTCACAGTCAACGAACTTTCTGAATTTTCAGGGCTTAATGTAACATATTTTTCAAAGCTATTCCTGAAAGAAACAGGAATGAGTGCAAAGGATTTTGTCCACGATGTAAAGATAAATACAGCCAAGAATATGCTTACATTATCAGATTATGATTATTCAGAAATAGCCCTTGCTTTAGGATTTTCATCCCAGAGTGCTTTTATAACTCTCTTTAAAGAAAAAGTGGGTTTGACTCCTAAAAAATATCGTGATATCTATGCTAAACATGAATAATTTATATTTTATGACTAAATATAGTTACCATATGCTAACTGCGTTTTATGAAATCTTCCAAAGTTGATTTCAGATGGTTGACAAAGGCTGAGAATATGGTTAAAATAAATACAGTTAGCAAAAGCTAACCCAAAATCAGAACATATCTCAGAACCCCAGAAATATACAGTAAGTACCCCTTAGAACTGAAAGCTCCACAGGAAGTTATACACCCTGTGGAGTTTTTGGTTTTATATAAGTATACCGTTGCAATGGTCGATTTCATGCTGGATAATCTGTGCTGTGAAACCATCGAAATTCTTTATTCTTTCCTTGAAATCCTCGTTCTGCCATTTAACCTTTATTTTCTTGTATCTCTTGCAGGGGCGAGGGCCACCGAGAAGCGAAAGACATCCCTCTTTCGTTTCATAAGGTTCTGACATCTTTATTATCTCAGGGTTGAACATAACCATATATTCACCGTCGTTATCAAAAGCTATGATACGCTTGTTTTCACCTATCATATTGGCTGCCATTCCAACGCATCCGTCCTTGTGAGAAATGAGAGTTTCTAAAAGGTCGTTGGCGATAGATATATCGTCTTTTGTTGCGATTTCTGCTTTTTCTGATAACATTTCGGGCGAGTGGATAAGTTCTTTTATCATAATGTTCTGTCCTTTACTTGAAAAAATATTTTTTGTGTGGTATAATCTTACAAAACAGTAAGGGGAGAGATGATAAATGTCAGAAGAAAAGAAACCCAAGAAAAAAATAAGCGGACTTAATATAGCGCTTCTTCTCATAATAGCATCTGCAATTTACGGAATTATCTGTTTTGCGAATATGGCAATACAGATGGGAAAAGACCCACGCCCAGAGTTTGATGACGAAGACATCCCGTCCGTTTCAGAAACAATAGAATAATTTTTAAAAGACTTTGTCCGTTTTCGGATAAGGTCTTTTTATTTTCGGGATATTTTTTCTTTCTTCTCACATACTAAAAAAGATTATATCATCTATAAAAAAATCCGTCAAGAAAGGTGAGAAGAATGGACTATTTTAAAAGAGCAGAAGAACTTTTTTCTGAAACAAAAGAAAACCGACGCTATATTCATAAAAACGCCGAAACAGGATTTGATCTTCCGAAAACAACAGCATTTGTTTGTGAGAAACTGAAAAGTTATGGCATAACCCCAACTTCTTGTGGAAAGGGCATAACAGCTGTAATAGGAAAAGGAAACCTCACTATTCTTCTTCGTGCCGATATGGATGCTTTACCGATGAAGGAAGAAAGCAACGAGGATTTTAAAAGTGAAAACGGAAACGCACATGCTTGTGGACACGATATGCATACAGCTATGCTTCTTACTGCTGCAAAGATGCTAAAAGAAACAGAAACTGAGCTTATGGGAACTGTAAAACTTATGTTTCAGCCTGCTGAGGAAATTTTGCTCGGTTCAAAAAATATGATTGAAAATAAAGTGCTAGAAAATCCGAAACCTGATGTCGCCCTCGCTTTTCATACTGCGACAGGAAAAATTCCTGTAGGAAAATTTATGTATAACAAAACCTCTGCTATGATGTCGGCTGTAAAAATGTTCCGTATTGAAACAAAGGGCAAGGGTGGACACGGTGCTTATCCTCATCTTTCTGTTGACGCACTTTTTATTCTCGGTAAAATCTATGATGTACTTTCTTCCCTTGTTTCAAAAGAGGGTAACCCCGATTTCAAAACCTTTCTCACAATCGGAAGAATGTCATCGGGAACAGCCCCGAACATAATCCCCGAAACTGCCTTTATGGAAGGCTCAATAAGGTCAGATGACAACAATGAGGCAGAACGCATTTTCTCTCGCATAAAAGAAATTTCAGAGTATACTGCGAAGGCTTTTAACGGGGATGTGAAAGTCACCCTTTTATCAGAAACCCCCGTTCTTTTATGCGATGAAAAGATAACAGATTTAGCAGTAAAAGTTCTTTCAGATAAAGGCTTTGAGGGAATAGAGGGAATGAAAGCCTCTGCCTCTGAGGATTTTTCTTTTATCGCAGAAAAAATCCCATCGGCGATGATTTATCTTTCATCGGGCTTTTTGGACGAAAGGGGAGAATATACAGCCCATAATCCGAAAGTCGTTTTCGATGAAGAGGTTTTAAAAATCGGAGCATATGCCTATGCCGAAACGGCAAGAAGATTTTTATCATAGAAATAAAAAACGAGGCGTTTTAAACACCTCGTTTTTTGTTAATCAAACATTGTGGTCGAAAGATATCTCATTCCCGTATCGGGTAAAAGAACAACTATTGTCTTTCCCTTGTTTTCAGGGCGTTTTGCAATTTCAACGGCAGCAACAGCAGCAGCCCCCGATGAAACACCAACAAGAAGTCCCTCTTTTCTCGCAAGATTTCTGCCCATTGAATAAGCGTCCTCATTGCTTACAGTTATTACTTCATCATAAATATCCGTGTCAAGAATTTCAGGGATAAATCCTGCGCCTATGCCTTCTAATTTATGTGCACCCGAAACGCCTTTTGTTAAAAACGGCGATGATAAAGGCTCAACGCCTATTATTTTAATGTCGGGATTTTTTTCTTTCAAGAATTTTCCTGTTCCCGATATAGTTCCGCCCGTTCCTATTCCACAGATAAAAATATCAACCTTTCCGTCGGTATCTTCCCATATTTCAGGGCCTGTTGTTTCATAGTGTGCCATAGCGTTTGAAGGATTTACAAACTGCCCCATAACAATGCTGTTATTGATTTCATTTTTAAGTTCTTCTGCCTTTTTAATAGCACCTTTCATTCCCATAGTGCCGTCTGTAAGAACAAGTTCTGCGCCATAAGCAGCGATGATTTTTCTTCTCTCAATACTCATTGTATCGGGCATAACAATGATAACTCTGTATCCTTTTGCAACCCCTGCCATAGCAAGACCTATTCCTGTGTTTCCACTTGTTGGCTCGATGATTACAGAGCCTTCTTTTAAAAGTCCCCTTTCTTCTGCGTCAGAAATCATTTTAACAGCAACTCTGTCCTTAACGCTTCCTGCAGGATTTAAAAATTCAACTTTCGCCAGAATGTCAGCAGAGAGATTTTCTTCTCTGATAATTCCCGAAAGTCTTAAAAGGGGAGTTTTTCCTGTGAGGTCAGTGATTTTATTATAAATTTTCATTTTGTTCCTTCTTTCATAAAATGCGATTTTAAAAGGTCTCAGACCGATTTGATAATACCACTCTTAAAATAAAAAGTCAAGATAAAATAAAATTGTGATATTTGGATATTGTAAGTAACAGATATTTGTGATAAAATATATTATGTATAAGTTTATACAGATTAACTATTGCAAAATATTATTTATTATACAGGGGGAATTACCGATGAAGTCAAAACAGTATGAAGTTATTGACAATGTCGAAAAACTCGAATCAGCGATTGAGAGAGTGAGAAAAGCACAGCAGATTTTCGCAGAATACTCTCAGGAGCAGGTTGACAAAATCTTTTTAGCAGCAGCATCGGCAGCAAACAAAAAACGTATAGAACTTGCTAAATTTGCCGTTGAAGAAACAGGAATGGGTATTGTTGAAGATAAGGTCATTAAAAACCATTATGCTGCAGAATATATCTATAATGCCTATAAGGATACAAAAACCTGTGGTGTTATAGAAGAAGACAAGGCTTACGGTATAAAGAAGATAGCAGAACCCATAGGCGTTGTTGCAGCAATTATCCCTACAACAAACCCTACATCAACTGCAATTTTCAAGACACTTCTTGCTCTTAAAACAAGAAACGGAATGATTATAAGCCCACACCCCAGAGCAAAGCTTTCAACAATAGCAGCAGCAAAGGTTGTTCTTGAAGCAGCCGTTGAAGCAGGTGCACCCGAAGGCATTATTGACTGGATTGACGTTCCCTCACTCGAACTTTCAAACCTCATTATGAAAGAGGCAGATATAATACTCGCAACAGGTGGACCGGGAATGGTCAAAGCAGCTTATTCAAGTGGAAAGCCGGCAGTCGGCGTAGGCGCAGGAAACACACCTGCCATAATAGATGATACTGCTGATATTATTCTCGCTGTAAACTCTATTATCCATTCAAAAACATTCGATAACGGAATGATATGTGCATCAGAACAGTCAGTTATCGTTCTTGACAGTATCTACGATAAAGTCAAGGAAGAATTTCAAAAGAGAGGATGTTATTTCCTTTCTCCCTCTGAAACAGAAAAGGTAAGAAAAACCATTATCATCAATGGTGGTCTTAACGCAAAGATAGTAGGTCAGAAAGCGCACACAATAGCAAACCTTGCAGGAGTAAAAGTTCCCGAGGGAACAAAAATCCTCATAGGGGAGGTTAAGAGTGTTGATCTTTCTGAAGAATTTGCACACGAAAAACTTTCTCCTGTTCTTGCTATGTATAAAGCAAAGGATTTTGAGGACGCGCTTGTGAAAGCTGAACACCTCGTAGCTGACGGTGGTTACGGTCATACTTCTTCTATCTATCTTAACGAAGTAACTCAGCGTGATAAATTAAACGAATTCGCATCTCGTATGAAGACCTGCCGAATT
>JAZNQY010000080.1:0-37586 GCA_045590375.1 Oscillospiraceae bacterium
GACGGAGAAAAAATCTGGGCAGACGGAACCTCTCTCGGCGCTGATAACGGAATAGCTATTGCTTATACACTTGCCATTCTCGAATCTGACAGTATCCCTCACCCTGCTATTGAAGCACTTTTCACAACCGATGAAGAAACAGGTCTTTTAGGTGCATCGGCATTTGATGTTTCTCTCCTTTCAGGTACGAAACTTATAAACATCGATTCAGAAATTGAAGGATGCCTTACTGTCGGATGTGCAGGTGGATTGAGATGCACTGCAAAAATCAAGGCAGAAACCGAAAGTGCATCAGGCGAATCAATGAAGATAACCATAAAAGGTCTTTCGGGCGGACATTCGGGTATGGAAATCGACAAATGCAAGGAAAACTCAATAAAACTTCTCGGAAGAATTCTCTTTCATCTTTCTGACAGATTTGAATTCAATATTTCTTCGATACATGGTGGACTCAGAGAAAATGCTATTCCATCCGAATCGGAAGCAGAAATATATATCGACAAACTCTATGCAGACAGATTTTTATCGGAGTTTCATCGTTATACAGAAGAACTGAAAAAAGAACTCAAAGTAACAGAGCCTAATCTTTCTGTTCTTCTTACGGGATGCAAACCACATCCTACGATGTTTACAAGAAGTTTTACAGAAAAATTCATATTCCTTCTTTACCATTGTCCTAACGGAATAATCAGAATGAACCCCATTATCGCAGGAAATGTTCAGACATCTTTAAACCTTGGTATTCTGTATCAGGATGATGATTTGCTTACTATGAGATTTTCTCTCAGAAGCAGTGTTGCTGCTGAAAAAGAAGAACTCAAGGAAAAGCTTAAATCGTTTATGGAATATCTTGGCGCAGAAGCAGAATTTACTGCTGAATATCCTGCATGGGAATACAGAAAAGACTCTGTTTTAAGAGATACCACGATAGAAGCCTATAAGAAAGTATATCGTGAAAGCCCTGAGATAATGACTTTACACGCAGGCCTTGAATGTGGTGTATTTGCAGGAAAAAATCCGAAACTCGATTGCATTTCTTTCGGTCCTGACCTTAAGGACGTTCACTCACCCGATGAATGTATGACAGTTTCAAGTGTTTCAAGAACATGGAGATTTTTACTTGAAATACTCAAGCTCAGCACATAAAATTTAAAGGAGTATATTAAAATGATAACAGACGGATTTGTTTATATTGCCGCTTTGATAGGAATCGCAGCGCTACTTATTTATCTTCCTAAGATATGGAAAGGAAAAGCAGCTGATATGTTTTTCAGCTTTGCTCCCCCTGTTGTTCTTATCTATCTCATAATGATGGTATTATGTACGCTTAAAGTATGGGACCTCGGAGCGACAGCTCCCACATACTCGGCTCTTAAAAACCCGATTCTCTATGCGATGGTTTTCATAATGCTTTTAAGATGCGATATGAAGAAAATCATCAAACTCGGGCCTAAGATGCTTATAGGATTTTTCTCTGCAACACTTTCAATCGCACTCGGATTTGTTGTTGCACACGCAATACTCGGAAACCTTCTTGGTGAAAACTCATGGCAGTCACTCGGCGCTCTTTGTGGAAGCTGGATGGGTGGCGGCGGAAATATGCTCGCTGTTCAGGCTGCTCTCGAAGTTTCAGAAGCTGACATGGCTTATGCCGTTGTAATGGACTCTGTATGTGCATCATTCTATGTAATGTTCCTTTTATGGGCTATCGGTCTTTCAAAGGTATTCAACAAGTGGACAAAGGCAGACACAAAGGCTATCGACGAAGTTGGCGCTGCTCTTGAAGCAGAAACAAAGGCAAATACAAAGCCTGTAACATATCAGAATATTATTCTCATTCTCGGTATGGGACTTGTTGTTTCAGCTCTTTGCCAGTATCTCGGTGGACTTCTCAACGGACTTATCCCCTTCTTTGATAAGGGTACATGGACTGTTCTTATGGTAACTGTTTTAGGAACTGTTCTCGCTGTTACACCAGTTGGAAAGCTTAAAGGCATCGAAGAAATTTCAAACGTTATGCTTTATATCACAATCGCACTCATAGCATCAAGAGCAGACCTTGCTGCTATTGAAAACGCTCACTGGTGGCTCCTCTGTGGCGTTATAGTCCTTGTTATCCATGTTGGTATAATGATTATTCTCGCTAAGGTTTTAAAACTTGACATCTTTACCTGCTGTGTTGCATCACTCGCTAACGTCGGTGGAACAGCAACAGCTCCTGTTCTTGCAGGAACATACAGCAGTGCGCTCGTTCCCGTTGGTATCGTTATGGCTCTCTTAGGATACATCATCGGTACTCCCGGAGGACTTTTAGTTGCAAAGCTTATGGAAATATTCTAAGCAAAAAATAAAACAAGCCGTTGTCTTTCAAAGGCAACGGCTTTATTTTTATTCTGTGATTTCCTTGTAGAATTCTGAGTAATCTTTTCTTTCGTCGTTTGTGAATTTGATTGCCATTCGGGGATGCTGGTTAAGCTGACCTGTCATAAGATACTGAAGGTCATAACCCCACTTGCATGTTTCCTGAATTTTAAGCATATGCTGTTCAACAAACTTATAAACAGGGAAAATATTGTATTTAGGATTTTTAAGGAAGCCCAAGAGAAGTTCCATAGCGCAGTTACCTGCACCTCTTCCCATTCCGAGATATGTTGCATCAAGGAGGTCAACACCATCGCCGCAGGCTTCAATTGTGTTTGCGAAAGCAAGCTGCTGATTGTTGTGTGCGTGGATACCAATCTTCTTATTGTATTTTTCACCGTATTCCATATAAAGTTCAGCAACACGCGCCATCTGTTCGGGATAGAAAGCACCGAAGCTGTCAACTATGTAAATACAGTCAACGGGAGATTTACAAGCCATCTCAATAGCAACTTCGATATTTTCTTTCTGTGATGTTGAGATAGCCATGATATTGCAGGTTGTTTCATATCCCTTTTTAGCAGCATCTTCAATCATCTGAATTGCTTCGGGCATCTGATGGATATATGTTGCTACTCTTACAACATCGACAGGAGAGTTTACCTTCTGGTCGAAATCATCAAGTTCGTGTCTTCCGATATCTGCCATAATTGCGATTTTAAGGTCTGTATTATTTTCACCGACAATTTCTCTGATATGGTCATCGCTACAGAATTTCCACTTTCCGAATTTTGATTCATCGAACACCTTTTTTGATGCACGGTAGCCCATTTCCATATAGTCTACCCCTGCTTCTATATTAGTATTATAAAGGGCTTTTACAAAATCGTCGGAAAAGTAAAAATCGTTTACAAGTCCTCCGTCACGCATTGTAGCATCAAGAACCTTGATACTTTCACGGTAGCCCATAAGTTCTGATAAAACTTTCATAACCAAATACCTCGCTTAAATAGATTTGCTTTCCTGATATATTATCAGGATATGTTCACATTATATCACTGCTACTTAACGATTTCAAGCGTTAAAGTTTTAAAACAAAAAAATTCGTGCAAAGGATACAAATTCTTTGCACGAAGAGTATTATTTTTCAAAAGATAATTCAAAAATATTATTTATTTCTGAGTTTTTTCTTTCTTCTTGCGTATTTTCTGCAACTTTCTCTGATTTCTATTTCATTTGCTATTTCTTTTTCATAATGATTTCTTATATCTTCTGAAACTACTGATATGAACAGAGAATTCGTTGGTTTCTTTCTTCTTGAAAAATAAAATCTGAGATGTATGGAATCGGATTTATCCCACACAGATTCGATCGCGTGTCGCATTGCTCTTTCTGCCGTTCCTCTTGAAACACGGAAATATTTTTCGATAACAGTATAAATATCCTTAGTTATATTTTTTACGGCAGAGGGATTATAAAGTGATATAAGAACAGCTTTTCTCAGATAACGATATCCTGAGATATGAACAGATATTCCGAGTTCTGATAAAATTCCAGAAACGAGAGATTTCATATCGCATTTTCCGTAATCATCGGTGCAATCATATTCAGACTCAACCAAATCGACTATACCGAATTTTCCGAATGGTTCAGGTGAAGAATTTTTCGGATTGACAGTTCTTGTTTCAGGGTGATGAACAAGAACTTTCGGAGAATAAGTTTCATCTGACGGAATAAGTTCAAGAAATGCCGATATTGCAAAGGGTATGGCTGAATCTTCAAAAATGATTATATCAGGTCGATGTTCATCTATATATGAAAGTTCGCTTTCAGAATCAAAGCATCTTAAAACAACATCAGCCTCACCGGATGAAACGATATCATCAAAAGACCGATATTCACTTTCGGGATTTTTATAATATACAATCTTCATAGCAACAATTCTTTCGGTTTATTTATATAAGAAAAGTTTACCATAATAAGCATATAAAAACAATATATTTGTCGAATTCTGTCTTATAAAATTCGACAAAATTTACGGAAAAGCGCGTAAAATCCGAACAAAAGCTACTTCACTTGCGAATAAACAAAAGCCCGAATGTTCCTGAACCACAGTTACAGGAAATAGTTGCTGAAGCCTTTTCGACATATATATGTTTGAAATCAACATATCTTTTTGTTTCAGAAACGATGAACTGTTGCATTTCATAAGAAAATCCGACTGTATTTACAATAAGCATATTATCATCTATATCAGAAGGATGATAAAGAACTTCTTTTATGTAACTGCGTATATACTGTTTTTCATTACCCGGAATGAATTTTTCAAATATGAGTTTTCTGTTTCTTACAGACATAACGGGATGAAGGGAAAGTGTATTCAAAAGGTCTGAAATACGCTGATCCACACGGCTGTTCTGTGTAAGTGAATCGGCAGATTTAAGAACAAACGAACACTCTATCTTCTCTCGTACTTTTTCAAGTTCTTTAAGGATAATCTCAACTGTCGCTCCCTTTTTGGCAAGGTCGGCGGCAGTTATGACAAGCAATCCCATAGAACCTGAAATTTTACAGGAATCGACAACAAAGATATTTTCCATATTCTTTGATGCCTCAAACGCATTTTTATATCCATCGCTGAGTTGTTTTGAAGATGTTATATGAATAAGAATATTTCCTTCTTTTGTATTTTCTTCAAAAAAGGTTTTATATTCTTCTTCGGGTGCACTTTTACTTGTTGCTTTTTTATTATCCTCAAGATATTCAAGAACGCTTGTTGAGTCTATCTCTTTTATATCACGAAAACGAAATCCATCAATACTCACATAATAATACATAACGGGAATGGAGTATTTTTCAATGAGTTTTAAGGGAAGGTCACATACGCAATCTGTTGAAACAACAATTTTATTCATTGCTATCTATCCTTTCCCTTATTATTTTTTCTTCGGGCAACCAGTTTTCAAGTGCTCTTCTTAAAGCAAGAATTTCAACCGGTTTTGAAACATAGTCATCAAATCCGGATCTCAAGAACATCTCTCTCATGCCACTTACTGCGTTTGCTGTAAGCGCTATAGTGGGAATTTTTCTTATATTCTCATTATCTGAATTTCTTATATAAGTAAGCGTTTCGATACCATCCATTTCGGGCATAAGATGGTCCATAAGAATAAGGTCGAAATGTTCTTTCTTTAAAATTTCAAGACACTCTTTTCCACTTAAAACAGTAGAAACGGATGATTTGTATTTATTTAAAAGTCCCTTAGCGACCTTAAGGTTCATTTCGTTATCATCAACTACAAGAATACGTGCATCGGGAGCTGTAAAGTCAACAGCATCGTAAATCTTTTCATCTTCGCTTTCGAATGCGATTTTTTCGTTATTGACAATATTCGCTATCGGAAGTGAATAGAGGGGTTTATACAAGTTTCTCATTTTATTTCCGACAGGGATTGCATCGGTTCTGTCCTGAACGATAGTTACTTTAAGTTTTTCTGAAAGATTTTCAAAATAAGATTTATCCTCTTTATAACCTGCTCTCGAAACAAAGACATGTGTATATTTTCCTGAAAGGATTTCTTTTTTGGTTTCTTCTAAAGTTTCACATCTTACGCTCTTTACAGATGACACTGATGAAAAAGTATCTAAAATGTAAGAATAATTTTCTTTTGCAAAACTTTCTTTTGAGAAGCCTTTATCTATGTAATAAAGTATCTTCACTGACTCGGGATTTCTGATTTTAACAGCAGGAGCGCTGTCAACAACTTTCTGAGGAATGACTACTCTGAATTCTGTTCCCTCACCGTATTCGCTGTTTACGGTTATAACTCCTCCCATCATTCTTACGAGTTGTTTTGAAATAGGAAGACCGAGTCCTGTTCCTTCGATAAAATAATTTCGTTTTTTATCAGCCTGTTGGTAATCGCTGAAGATTTTGTCTATCGCACTTTCTTCAATTCCTATTCCACTATCCTTAACGGAAATAATAAGATTTATGCCGTAACTTTCTTCTCTTGATGAAACGGAAATTATAACTCCTCCGTGTTCTGTGAATTTAACGGCATTTGTAAGAAGGTTTATTATAACCTGCTTTATACGGGTTTCATCACCATAAAGCAAATCCGGAATGGATGGGTCGGCATTGACAAGAAACTCTATCGGTTTATTCCCCTTTCTTGCAACAGCCATATTTATGATTTCGTTGAGCATTGAAGAAAGTCGGTATTTATGACACACAAGCTCCATTTTGCCCGATTCGATTTTAGAAAAATCAAGAAGGTCGTTTATGATATTAAGAAGGTTTTTACCTGACACACGTATATTCTCTGAATTTTCACGTACTGTATCCGAAATATCTTCGGCAAGGTTGAGTTCACACATACCCATAATGGCATTCATAGGTGTTCTTATTTCGTGTGACATATTAGCAAGGAAGTTACTCTTTGCCTTATTTGCCTTGTTTGCTTTTTCAAGAAGTTCCTTCTGTCTTTCCTGATAGCGATAGCTTCTTGAAAAAATAAATATACAGATAATTGTATTTGCCCAATAAGCAATAGGAAATCTGATAAAATATATAGGTGTATACTGATAGCCCAACGCTGAAAGGGGTGTCCACATATATACAGAGAGAATTATTCCCATAATCACACTTGCTAAACAACCATAATAAAGCGAAAGAAAATACATTCCCACTGCCGGAACAATAAGAAGCCATATCGCACCAAATCCTTCGTTTCCACCACTCCATACAAGGTAACACATAAATGTAACAACAAAAACCATGCAGGACACAGCCATGACATTCTTATTCTTTATATGGTTGAAAACAAGTATTGAACCTAATGCCCAGATACATCCTATTCCGTTTACGATTACCATTTCGGTATCTTTAACGACAAGGCATATTATGGACATAATAAGATAATACGCACCGAAAACTGCAAGTCCGATACTTAAAACGGTAACGTTGAAATCGTTTCGTTTTTCTTTAAGGTTTCGGATATAGGGTTTCAGTTGTTTCAACCATTCCATAAAAAATTCCCCTTTTAGTCTTTTTCGAGCATTTTTATAAGTTCGGGTTTTAGTTCTGCGAATGTATCAAGAATTACGCCTTCAAAGCCTTTGTTATAATCTTCATACATAATTTTGAATGCCTCATCAACGCTCATTCCCTCTTTATACTGACGCTTTGAAACAAGGGCATCATAAACATCAGGAACAGCAAGAATTCTTGCTGAAAGAGGTATTTCTTCACCTTTGAGCTTTTCGGGATAACCTGTACCGTCCCATTTTTCATGATGATAGTTTGCCATATCGCAGGCAACCTGAAGGAAATCAGGGTCTACCATTCCCGGCATATTTCTTTTAAGCATATCAGCACCTGCTTTTGAATGACTCTGAATAAGAGCATATTCTTCTTTTGTGAGTCTGTCGGGCTTTGAAAGAATAGCATCGGGAATTGTGATTTTTCCGATATCGTGGAGAGGTGCTGCGTTACGGATATTCTCCATAAATTCAGGTGTGAGGGCGTCGGCATAGAGCCCCTTTTCGAGCATTTTTTCTGCAAGCATCAATGTATAGATGCTTGTTCTCTTAACATGTTCACCTGTTGTACCGTCTCGGCTTTCAATTACGTTCGCCATTGTGATGATAACATCATGCTGCATTTTTGTTATCTGAGCGAGTTGTGCTGCAACCATTCTTTCAAGACGCTTACGGTATGCTTCGAGTTCTATTGTTCTGTCAACTCTTTTATGCATTATACTTGCAACGAAGGGTTTTGAGATATAGTCAACAGCGCCGAGGTCGAAGCATTTTTCTTCCATTTCGTTGCTTCGGTCGGCTGTAAGGAAGATAACAGGTATTCTGCACCAGTTTGAGTTGCATCTTATATGTTCCATAACCTCAAGTCCGTTCATACCGGGCATAGAAATATCAAGAAGAATAAGCGATGGTTCGTTTTTTTCGAGATATTCAAAAGCCTTTTCTCCTGAATTTACTGCTGCTACACGATATTCGTCGGAGAGAAGTTTCTGTGCTATCAGAAGATTTGATTTATCATCATCAACGACGAGTATTGTCTTTTTCATTATATATCAGCTCCGTTTTCTTTATTAAAAATTCCGAGTTTTTCTGACGCGGTTATATAATCGAAATCATCGACAAGTTTTTTGATTTCTGATAAAACAGGCTCTGCTTTTTCAGAAATGCCATCATCTGTTTTAAGAGAAAGAAGCTTATCTATCATTTCGAGTGATTCGGTCATTTCATAGCCTTCGATATAGCCATAAAGTTCTATGAGCATACGTCTGTATTTTTCACCTGAAATCTCATTATAACGGGTTTCTGATGAATTTTCCTCATGAGAAATTCCGAGCATTGTTTCTGCTTCTGAAATAACCTTATCAAGATGAACAAGAAAAGCATCAAAGGATTTTTTTATCTTCTCTTTATCGTTTTGCTTTGAGGCAAATTCATGCTCTTTTGCAAACTCTGAAAATCTCTTTGCGCCTATATTGAGAGATGTACTTTTAAGCGTATGCGCTATTATTGCATAATTCTGCATATCATCGTTTTCAATACAGGTTATGAGTTTTTCTTTGTATTTTCTTCCCTCTGTGCAGTAGCTTTCAACGATTTCGTTATAGAGTTCTTCATTTGAACCACAATATTTAAGCCCTATGTTCTTGACTATCTCGTTATCTTCTGAATCTGACAAATCTGATAAAGAGTCAACTGATTCTTCTGATGAAAATTCAGTTATCATATCTTCCGGAAGGTGTTTTAAAAGAACCTGCTCCAAGAAATTTGTTTCAACGGGTTTGCTGAGGTAGTCATCAAAACCTTCATCGAGATATTTCTGCTTCGCTCCCGAAACGGCATTCGCTGTTAAAACAACTATTGCTGTTTCTTTATTGAGAGGGATTTCGTTTCTTATCTTATGCATAGATTCAATTCCATCGGGAGAAGGCATCATATGGTCCATAAGAATAAGGTCGTATTTATTCTTTTCACAGAGGCGAAGGCTTTCTTCTCCACTGAGCGCTGCATCGGGGACTATTCCGTATTTTTTTAGAAGTCCACTCAAAACGGCAAGATTCATACGATTATCATCGACAGCAAGCACTTTCGCTCCCTCAACGGAAAAGCTTTTGCTTATTTTCTTTTCGGGCGTAAAACTGAATATGCCTATCATTTTTTCGCCTGATATTTTCTGTGGGATTTTTACTGAGAATACTGAACCTGAGCCTAAAACACTCTTTACATCAATAGTTCCGTTCATCATTTCAACGAGGTTTCTGGTGATTGAAAGCCCGAGTCCTGTTCCCTCTACTGTCACCTTGTTTTTTCCACCGAGACGGTCGAAACTATCGAAAATCTTTTCAAAGTTTTCATCGGCAATACCTGAGCCTGTATCGGCAACCGTAATACTCAGTATAAAGTTGTCGTCGTCCATTGATTCTCCGTTTACAGAGAAGGTTATCTGTCCTTTATCGGTATATTTGACAGCGTTTGAAACAAGGTTATCCATTATCTGTTTTACTCTGTGATAATCGCCCTCAACCTCTATCGGAAGGTTATCGTCGATAACAACAACCGTTTCGAGATTTTTCTTTCCTGCTGTGTATTTTAAAACGGCAACTTCATCACGCAAAAGATTTTCGAGGTCGTATTTTTCAGATGCAAGTTCGAGTTTTCCTGATTCTATTGTTGAATAGTCGAGAACATCGTTTATCATTGTCATAAGGCGTGCGCCTGCTGTTTTGATGTTATCGGAATATTCAAGTACTGTTTCGCTTTCGGCATCGTTCATTATCATCTCGTTCATGCCGAGAATGGTATTTACGGGCGTTCTGAATTCATGAGACATATTTGCAAGGAATTCACTCTTTGCCTGATATCTCATTTTTTCCATTTTCTTATCGCTGTTTATGGTTGTTCCTGTTGTGATTATCATCCACAATGTTGCAACGACAATCCATATGGTAACTGCCCTTAAATAGAACTTATACAGTGGGGTTTCCCATGAATGAGGCTTTTTGACAAGGTTATAATTTCTTTCGCTGACAACTTCACCGTCATCACTTAAAATCTGTATACAGACTGTGTATTCACCCACTTCGAGATTTGTAATCTGTATTGATTCGAGATTTTTATAGTCATAGGTTGAGGGTGTTGAATTAAGTTCCTTTATAAAAAATCTCATTTTGGGATTTGATGCAAGATAGTTTTTTACAGACGCTTCGAGAGAAACAAATCTGCTTTCGGCAGGAACGATTATTTCATCTCCTGATATTGCAATATTCTCTCCGTCGGCTCTTACAGACGAAAGACTGTAACGATATTCGGCTACATCGTTATACGACTTTGTGGGGTCGAAATAATCCACTCCACCATTTGTGCAGAAATAAAGTCTGCCTGATTTATCAACATAATTCCATGAGTTAGCTGTGAGCGCTTCATTCAGTCCGTCATAATAATTATAGAGTTTATAATTAAGTTCTTTTCCTGAAAGAAGTTCTTCTGTATCGGCGAAATATATACCTGCGCTTGAAAGGATACATGCCTTTTCACCGATTATCTTTACAACATAGTTAATATAATAAGGGAAATTTGTGAGCGTTCTTGCTTTGCCGTTCTCAAGGTAACAGAGTGAATTACTCGTTACAACGAAATATCCCTCGTTATAGGGTATCATTCTTAAAATTACGCCTGATGTAAGTCCGTCATCAAGAGAGATGTTGTCAATGATTTTCTTATCCTTTATGACATATATTCCGTCACCGTCGCTTGAGGCGTAAAGAAGTCCGTTTTCATCTGTAAGCAGACATAAAATCTGCTGATTCATAAGACCATCTTTATCTGTAAGGGTTTTTATTACCTTATCATCTTTGATGAAATTGATACCACTGTTTGTTCCGAAAACGAGCGTTCCGTCGGAAAGCTCTGTGAAGCAACGGAAACGGTCTGATGTTGTTCCGTCTATGGTTGTGAATGTTTTTATTTCTCCTTCGGGGGAAAATTTTACAAGACCCGAATCGCTGTATGTAGAAAACCAGAGGTTATCTTTTGAATCCTTTGAGATACATCTTATTCTTGCATCTGAAAGAAGTTCTGTGAGTTCGTTTTCTACTGTTGTTTTTGAGAAATTATCTATGATTACAAGTCCGTCATCTGTTCCACAGTAATAAAGCCCGTTATGATAGCAGACAGCATTTGTTACAGAACCTGTTGCATTGTTGTTTTCAAAAAGGTTTTCGAAATAGCTTTCTGAAAGTTTCATAACGCCGTATCTTGACGATGCAACCCAGATATTGCCCTGATAATCTTCGAGTATTCCCTCTATCGAACTATCAAAATCATCATATGAAAGTTTATGAAGTATTTTTCCTTTTACATAACCTATTCCACTATCTGATGAAATCCATATTCTCCCCTTGCTGTCTCTGTGAATTTCTCGTACAGAAACAAGTTCGTCATCTGATTTTCTGTCGATAACCGAAAAGCCGTTTTCTGTTATCTCTATTTTTTCAAAAGTATCACCTGAGGTTCCGACAAAGATATCATCGCCATTTTTATCAACACAGGTAAAATCAGCATTTTCAATGTCAGAAACATATGTTTTTTCATATTTATCATTTTCAATGACAACAAGTTCGCCATAGTTATTTACACAGACGAGTCTGTCGTTATCATAAACCATTGAGTTTACATAGGTTACTGAAGAATCGAGAACTGTTATTTTTCCGTCTTTGGACATTTTTGAAATACGGTCGGTCGTTCCGATATAGATTGAACCATCATCTGCCTCGGCAAAGCAACGGACAGAATTTGCTGAAAGTCCATCTTCTGAAGAACGGAAAGAAAATTTTCCGTTTTCATAGATTGCTATTCCGTTATCGTTTGTTCCGACAAGAAGTCTTCCTTTGCTGTCGGTAAAAAGTGCTGTTACACTTGTTATTCCACCTTCGGTTATGAATTCAAAATTCTTACCGTCAAATCTTGTAAGACCTGCATAGCTTCCTATCCAGATATAACCGTCATCGGTTTCGGCTATTGCATTTGCTTCAGAAGAAATAAGACCTGTTTTGTTATCATAGATTGTTGATACAAAGTTTTCTTTTCTGCTTTCTGCAAAGGTATCAACAGGCATCGAAAGAACAAATGTGAGTGATACAAAAAATGCGATAAAGAAAGAAAAGGTCTTTGAAATTGTTATTGATTTTTTAAAAGATATTTTCTTTGTCAGAATGATTATCACATAGGCTATCGCTACTGAAAGCATTTTGTCTATACAGTCAACAACGAGTTGGTCACATATCGAACAGAAGAAAAGAGGAATTTCTTTATACATAAGCATATCGAAAAATATTCCACCCCAGTAGTTGCCACTTTTTCCTTCATTGAAAATCATATTTACAGGTATGGAAATTAGTATTGAAATGATACCTGCCCAATAGCCAGAAAGCATAATTTTTGTAAAATCCTGAAATCTGTCTTTTTTAGCACATAAAGCATAGAAAAGTGCGATAATCACTGCTGTTATTATGTAGTAATACCATGTGCTTTGGAAAAGGAAACTATAAACGGCAATCCCACCGATTGCAGTTATCACAGCTCCCCATATGCCTGTAAAATACGCAGCAACACATGTTCCTATTGTATCAAGCCAAAGAGGAAGGCTGAAATGGATTGCAACTGATTTTCCTATTATATTTATCATTATACAAAGCAGAATTATTACTATATTTCTGAAAATTCCACCTGACTTATTTTTCATCATATCACCTCTGAATGTGAAAATGGTTACACACTTTAATAATAGCACAATGAAAAATAAAATTCAACGAAAAAGTAAAAAAACAAAGGCATTTTCAATGTAGAAAATGCCTTTTGAATTTTAGTTATTTAAGCGATGATTTTACTGTTTCTATAATATTTTCAGAACAAAGACCAAACTCTTTGAGGAGCTTTACAGCCGGTCCTGAATAACCAAATCTGTCTTTAACACCGATTTTGATTACAGGAACGGGACAGCTTTCTGTTACAACATCCGAAACGGCGCTTCCGAGCCCTCCTATTACGCTGTGTTCTTCAACTGTAACTATCTTTCCTGTTTCCTTTGCTGCCTTTATGATAATATCCTTATCAATAGGCTTTATTGTATGGATATTGATTACTCTTGCGTTTATTCCGTCTTTTGCGAGTTCTTCTGCCGCAACCATAGCTTCATAAACCATAAGGCCTGTTGCTACGATTGTTATATCGTTACCGTCTTTAAGCTGAACGCCTTTTCCGAGTTTGAACTTATATGTTTCGGGATTGTTGAAAACAGGTGTTGCGAGTCTTCCGAAACGGAGATAAACGGGGCCGTCGTGTTCTGCTGCTGCAAAAACTGCTGCTTTTGCTTCAACATCATCGGCAGGGTTTATAATTGTCATTCCCGGAATTGTTCTCATAAGCGCAATATCTTCGTTACACTGATGCGTAGCACCGTCTTCACCTACTGAAATACCTGCGTGTGTTGCGCCGATTTTAACGGGAATATGAGGATATCCTACTGAGTTTCTTATCTGTTCGAATGCTCTTCCTGCTGCGAACATAGCGAATGATGATGCGAAAACTACTTTTCCTGTTGAAGCAAGACCTGCTGCAACGCCTATCATATTGCTTTCTGCGATACCACAATCTATGAATTTTTCGGGGAATTTCTTCTTGAAAATACCTGTCTTTGTTGCTGCTGCAAGGTCAGCGTCGAGAACAACGAGGTTATCGAGTTTTTCACCGAGTTCAGCGAGAGCGTTTCCGTAACTGTCTCTTGTTGCGATTTTTACCATATCAGCCATTTTAGTTGCCCTCCAGTTCTGAAAGTTTTGCATTGAGTTCATTCATAGCCTGATTATACTGTTCTTCGTTAGGAGCAGCACCATGCCATGAAACCTGATTTTCCATAAATGAAACGCCTTTACCCTTAACGCTCTTCTGGATAATAGCAACAGGTTTTCCTGAAATTTTTTCTGCTTCATCGAATGCTCTTTCGATATCGTCGAAATCATGTGCATCCATAGTAATTACATGCCAGCCGAAAGCCTCAAACTTTTCGGGGAAAGGAACGGGAGAACATACTTCTGTTATAGGGCCGTCAATCTGAAGGCCATTGAAGTCAACTATTGCAACAAGATTATCAAGCTTATTATGAGCCGCGAACATAGCAGCTTCCCATACCTGACCTTCTTCTGTTTCACCATCGCCGAGGATTGCATAAACCTTATATGCATCGCCCGAAAGCTTTGCTGAAAGCGCCATACCACAAGCTGCTGAAATGCCCTGTCCTAAAGAACCTGTTGACATATCTACACCTGGTGTTCCCTTCATATCGGGATGTCCCTGAAGCATAGCGCCTATATGACGGAGTGATTTAAGTTCTTCCTTGGGGAAAAAGCCTTTTTCTGCGAGAACTGAGTAGAGCGCAGGTGCTGTATGTCCTTTAGAAAGAACGAGTCTGTCTCTCTCCGGCATTTTAGGATTTTTGGGGTCAACATTCATCTTTACGGAATAAAGATATGTTAAAAGATCGGCGATTGAGAGTGAGCCACCGGGATGTCCCGATTTTGCGTTGTAAACGCCCTCAATAATGCCCATTCTTACTTTGCAGGCAGTTATGGCGAGTTGTTTTTTTATCATTTCATCCATTAGCTTTATCCTCCTGTTGCTTTGAGATGTATTCTATGAGTTCAGCTATTGCGCCTTCGTTTGATGTCTTTGAAAGCACAACATCTGCATGAGCCTTTACTCTGTCGGGTGCGTTAGGCACCGACGCGCCTATATCGGCATTCTTTATCATTTCGATATCGTTATCAAAATCCCCTGCGCAGACAAGGGTTTTGTTGCTGATACCTAAAAGGTCGGTCATATTCTTTATTCCTACCCACTTTGACGCACCTGTCGGTAACATTTCGAGATAGTAGGGTGCTGAAAGAAGAAATTCAACGCCATCAAATGTCATTTTTCTTATTTCTTCTAATGCGACAGCGATTTCATCTGTATTACCAACAAGAAGAATTTTTATGATTTCTTCGGGAATATTCGTTTCATCGCAATATCCGAAAGGGATATTTTCGAGCCTTATCTTTTCATCGAGTGTAGGAGAATCTCTTCTTATGAAAATTTCGTTTTCACATACAATTTCACAACCGAGATGAGGAAATTTATCGAGAAGAGTGTTCATATAACCTACTGCTTCTTTGCAGATAAGTTCTTTCCATAAGGTTTTGCCTGCGTTTTCATCATAAATCACAGCACCGTTATAAAGCACCATAGGAAGATTTATGGGAAGAAGCGAAGTATAGGGTTTTGCAGAGGTATAAACTCTGCCTGTTGCTACTGTAAACGACCCTCCCTCTGAAACGAAATAGTTTATCGCTTCAAGGTCCTTTTCGGTTATTCTCTTATCTCTTGTGAGGAGAGTATCGTCAAGGTCGGTTACAAGAATATAATCTGAGAATTTCAAGATATTAACCTCTCATTCTTAATTTTCTGAGTTGTTCTTCGAAATAATCGGGCAGTTCGCTTGAAAACTCAAGGTATTCATTCGTTATAGGGTGAACAAAGCCGATTTTTCTTGCATGAAGGCACTGACCTTCAAAGTCTTTAACGGGTTTTCCATAAACATCGTCGCCTAAAACTGCATGTCCTACATAGGAAAGATGAACTCTTATCTGATGAGTTCTTCCTGTTTCAAGGCGAAGTTTAAGGTATGAATGTTCACGGAATTCTTCTAAAACTTCATAGTGTGTTACGGCATTTTTTGAATTCTTATCCGTTACACACATCTTTTTTCTGTCGATATGGTGTCTTCCGATGGGAGCATCGATAGTTCCCTTATATTCCTTCATTCTGCCCATAATTATGGTTTCATACTCTCTTGTGAAGGAATGTTCCTTTATTTGTTCAGCAAGTCCTAAATGAGCTGCATCGGTTTTTGCAACAATTAAAAGTCCACTTGTGTTTTTATCTATTCTATGGACAATACCCGGTCTTATAATGCCGTTTATTGAGGATAATCTGTCTTTACAGTGATACATAAGGGCGTTGACCAAAGTTCCCGTATAGTTTCCTGCAGCAGGATGCACTACCATCCCCTTTGGTTTATTTACAACTAAAAGATAGTCATCTTCGTAAACAATATCAATGGGGATATTCTCGGGAAGAACATCTAAAACTGTGGGTTCGGGGATTTCGACAGAAACCCTTTCTTCTCCTGAAAGGACATAGTTTTTAGCGATTTTCTTTCCGTTTACAGTTATCATTCCCTCGGTAATGAGGTTCTGAACAGCTGTTCTTGTAAGGTCAAAATCATCACTTGATGAAATGAACTTATCAAGTCTTTCGCCTTTATTTTCTATCGGAATAACAAACTCATTCATCTGTTTTTTCTTCCTTTAAGCGTTGTTCTTTCTTGGATTTATCAAAGAAAATATAAACAAGAAGGAAGATGACAGCGCCTATTATTACACAACAATCTGCAAAGTTGAAAACAGCGAAATCAAAAAGTCTGACCTCGAAATAGTCAACGACAAAACCACGGAAAATACGGTCTATGAGGTTTCCTATTCCCCCACCTATGATGAGCGTGAAACTTGCAACAAGAATAGGTCTTTTGACTTTTCCCGAAACTATTGCGTATATTCCTGCCAATATAAAAATTGATGTTACTATTATGAGAAAAATCTGCATTCCACTGAAAATGCTGAATGCCGCACCTGTATTTTTATGATAGGAAAGGTTGATTATTTCAAAATCGCCTATATGAATAAACGGAACAGAGCCTTTGAATTCGTAATTCTTAACTATAATCCATTTTATCAGCTGGTCGATACCGATGATCAACGCTATTGAGATAAGTGAAATTAAAGTAAGCAAAATATTTTCCCCCGAATATATGATAAAACAATTCAAAGGCGGCGAATTGAAGGTTACACCGCCTTTAAAATATTAGTTATTTACTTCTTTTGCGCAACGAGAACAGAGTGTGGGATGTTCTGCGTTCTTGCCTACTGTTTCAGAGTATGACCAGCAACGTTCACACTTATCACCATCAGCCTTAGCGATTGTGTATGTGAGTTTATCTGCGAAATAATCGCTTGAGAAATCGCCTGATGTGTTTTCTGAAACTTCTACGCCTGAAACGATGAATACATTTTTAAGTTCTTCTGCAAAACCAGCGAGTTTTTCAGCCATAGCAGCATCATCCTTGACATTGATGATAACCTTTGCTTCAAGTGATGCGCCGATGAACTTTTCAGCACGCTTTGATTCGAGTGCCTTTGTAACATCTGATCTGAGGTTATAGATCATATCCCACTTTTCTGTGAATGTGCTATCAACCTGAACATCAATAGCAGAAGGCATATCATTCATCATGATGCTTCTCTTGTCGTCTGTTGCAGGATGAGGCATATACTTCCAGATTTCTTCTGCTGTGAATGAAAGAACAGGAGCTATGAGTCTTGAAACTGCACTTAAAATGTAGTACATAGTTGTCTGTGCTGCGCGTCTGTCGAGTGACTTTTCGCCTGTGCAGTAGAGTCTGTCCTTTGCTATGTCAAGATAGAAGTTTGACATATCTGTTACGCAGAAGTTATGGATGCTATGAACAACGATATGGAAATCGAAAGCATCGTAAGCAGACTTACACTTTTCAATGAGTGAATTGAGTCTGATAAGAGCCCATTTGTCGATTTCGTGTAAATCCTTGACATCTACGATATCCTTTTCAACATCGAAACCTGTTGCGTCACCGAGGTTGCCGAGGATAAATCTTGCTGTATTTCTGATTTTCTTGTATGTGTCTGAAAGCTGTTTCAAGATTTCCTTGGAAATTCTGATATCAGCGTGGTAATCTGATGATGCAACCCAGAGACGAAGAATATCAGCGCCGTAAACATCGTAAACTTCGTTGGGAGCAACGCCGTTTCCGAGTGATTTATGCATTGTCTTTCCTTCGCCGTCTACTACCCAGCCGTGAGTGCAGACTGCCTTATAAGGAGCTCTGTTCTTTGTTGCAACAGATGTGAGGAGTGATGACTGGAACCAACCTCTGTACTGGTCTGCGCCTTCGAGATAAAGGTCAACAGGAACATCGTATCCTCTTTCTTCCATAACTGCGGCGTGTGTTACGCCACTATCGAACCATACGTCGAAAATGTCTTTTTCTTTAATGAACTCACCACATCCACATTCACACTTGACATCTGAAGGAATAAATTCCTTAGCGTCACGGATGTACCATGAGTTAGCGCCTTCTTTTCTGAACATTTCAGAAATTGCAGCGATTGTCTTTTCGTTTACTACGGGCTTTCCACAATCCTTACAGTAAACAACGGGGATAGGAACACCCCATGTTCTCTGACGAGAGATACACCAGTCACTTCTGTCGTTTACCATGCCCTTGATTCTGTCTTCGCCCCATGCAGGAATCCACTCAACGCTTTCGATTGCCTTGATTGAATCTTCCTTAAAGCCCTTTACTGAGCAGAACCACTGTTCTGTTGCTCTGAAAAGAACGGGGTTTTTACATCTCCAGCAGTGAGGATACTGGTGAACGATTTTTTCGAGTGCGAATAATGCACCACAATCTTCAAGGTCTTTAGCTATAACCTTGTTTGAGTCTGTTGTTGTGAGACCTGCGTATTTTCCTGCTTCTGCTGTCTGAACACCCTTTGCGTCAACAGGAACAACTATACCGATTTCAGGGTATTTCTTACATACTTCAAAGTCATCAACACCGAAACCGGGCGCTGTATGAACACAACCTGTACCACTTTCGAGAGTAACATGGTCACCAACGATAACAAGTGATGTTCTGTCCATAATAGGATGATTTGTAACGATATATTCGAGTTCTTTACCCTTGAAAGAACCAACTGTTGTATATTCTTCGATTTTAGCAGCTTCCATTGTAGGTCTTACAAGTTCTGCTGCCATAACATAATTTTCGCCGTTTGCCTGAACAACTGTGTATTCATACTCGGGACCGAGGCAGATAGCAAGGTTTCCTGGGAGTGTCCATGTTGTTGTTGTCCAGATAACGAAATATGTTTTGTTAAGGTCAAGACCTAAATCTGCAAATTTACCCTTATCGTCAGCAACCTTAAACTTTACATAGATTGAATGACATGGGTCGTTTGCGTATTCGATTTCAGCTTCAGCGAGCGCTGTCTGACAGTCAGGACACCAGTAAACAGGCTTGAGGCCCTTATACATATAGCCCTTGCCATACATATCACCGAAGATTTCAACCTGTCTTGCTTCAAATTCGGGCTTGAGTGTTAAATAAGGGTCATCAAAATCGCCCCATACACCAAGACGGATGAACTGATTCTTCTGATTTTCAAGCTGATTGAGAGCATATTTATGACAATGTTCACGGAGTTCTACGGGAGGGATAGCACCGTTTTCAACACCGAGTTCCTTCATCGCTCTGAGTTCTATGGGAAGACCATGAGTATCCCAACCCGGAATATAGGGAGCACAGAAACCATTCATATTCTTGTATCTTACGATAATATCCTTGAGAACCTTGTTGAGTGCTGTTCCCATATGGATATCGCCGTCTGCATACGGAGGGCCGTCATGAAGAACATAAAGAGGCTTGTCTTTATTCTTTTCTATCATGGCATAGTATGTTCTGTCCTTTGCCCATTCTTCGAGCATTACGGGTTCTTTCTGTGTGAGATTTCCTCTCATTGAAAATTCCGTTTTCGGAAGATTGAGGGTGTTGTTGTAATCCTGTGACATTTCTTATTCTTCTCCTTTAGGTGAAATTGCTTTTATAAAGAATTATACTGTTTCTTCAGCTTCTTCTGTTTCTACTTCTTCAACTTCTTCTTCGACTTCTTCTTCAGCTTCTTCGTCTACCATGCCGGGAATGCTGTTGATAAGACCGATATGTTCTTTATAGAGTTCGAGAAGGTCTCTCTTGAATTCTCCTGAAGCCTTCTGTGTGTTTGCGAGAATCTTCTTTTCTCTTTCGAGCTGAACTCTTGTATCGCTTAAGATTTCATCTGATTTAGCGTTTGCTTCGGCAAGAATCTTTTCTGCCTTTTGCTTTGCTTCTTCTACTACCTGATGTCCCTGACGCTGAGCACCGAGGAGAGCGTCCTTAAGAGCATCTTCATCCTTCATGTAATCTCTGATTTTATCAGCGAGAACATCGAGTTTCTTATCGCAGTCTTCCTTTTCCTTGATAAGCTGAGCGATTTCGATTGAGAGTTCTCTCAGGTAATCGTCAACATCTTCCTGCTTGTAACCAAAAGCTGCTTTTTCAAATCTCTTGCTGTTTACTTCTTTTGCGTTAATCATCGTTAAAACCATCCTTATGTGTATTTTTTTAGTTTGATGTGGAGTTTTTCTTTTCTGGTAAGTCCTCCGATTTCAGAAAGAATAAATTTTCCGAAACCTTTTATGGAGAATATATCATCTTCCGAGAAGGTATAAGACGGTGAAAAAATCTTCATATAGTTGACATCAATTCCGTTTGACTTTATGAAATCAGACGATTTCGCACGGCTGAGCCCCGTTGCGAGAGAGACTATACAGTCTGCCCTTAAAGATGCCACTATGCCGTCGATTTCCCTGAAATTTTCATTCGGGGTTATCGAAACCTCATCGCACACACCGATTTTTACGCCGACAGAGCCGACTTTTGAAATCTGGCTTATGATATTTTCGCTTACTGTATCGTAAGAGAAGAGGGTTGTTTTACCTTCTTCAACGAAAATATCGCCTATCATTTCCCGTTTTATTCCGAGTGCCATAACAGAACCGAGAAAATCCCTGTGTGTCAGTTTATCTGCCTTACGGTAGGTAAACATGAGTGGCACTATGGGAAAAACATCAGAAGAAGGAGCATCAGGAAAAAGACCTAATACCTTTCTTTTGCAGAGGTCATCACCACCAAAGAAAAGGAAATTATGAAATCCTTTTTCTATGAGCGTTTTCTCTGCTATCATCTGCTGTCGTTCATCGAGAAAAGGTGTGAACTTTGGGGTATATTTGTTTTCGGCAACATATATGAAATCACTTAGCCTTGAGATAAGGTGCTTATCCTCATCAGAAAGAATAAACTGTAAATCAGGCATATATATTACAGAAATACACCGTTGCTTTCGAGTTCGCCGACAAGGTCTTCACCAACAAAGCCTACGTTGTAGGGTGTGATGATGAATGTGTTGTTTGCAACAGGCTTGATGTTACCACCGTTTGCATAAGCAACACCACCTAAGAAGTCGATAATTCTTCTTGTTACATCGGGTGTTGTTGATTCAAGGTTGAGAACGACTGTCTTCTTTGAGTTGAGATGGTCGGCAATCTGCTTTGTATCTGCAAAAACTTCGGGCTTTACAAGAATAACCTGAAGCTGTGCTGTTGCATTAATCTTTACAACCTTGTTTCTCTTTTCCTCTTCGTTTTCATCGAAAGGCATATCGTCTGTGTAGTTTTCTTCTGTTTCATCGTATTCATCTTCGCCGTTGATACCGAAGTATCCACCGATTTTGTTTAAAATGCCCATAAATTATCCCTCCGTTATTTTCTGGAACCGAAAAGTGCAGTTCCTATTCTGACTACATTAGAGCCGTATTTTATAGCAACGGGAAAATCTGATGACATTCCCATTGATAAAACCCATACACTACTATTATCTATGTTTTTTGCCTTAATGTCAATAAAAAGTTCCTGCATTTTACAAAAAAATTTCTCAGAACACTCCTTAGGGGGTATTGACATAAGCCCTGAAACACGGATATTAGGGAGTTCGGCAAGTTCATAGCAGAAATCAAGAAGATTATCGGGGTCTACCCCACTTTTTGATTCTTCCCTGCCGATATTGACTTCAACAAAGATATCTGTTGTTTTTTCTCTTATCTCTGAAAGTCGGTTTATTTCCTTTGCAAGCTTTATACTGTCGACAGAATGAATTCTGTTTACGCTGTCGATAATGTATTTCACCTTATTTGTCTGTAAATGTCCTATAAAATCAACAGATGCCGATTTATCATAAAAATCCTTTTTTGAAAGATATTCCTGAACTCTGTTCTCGCCGAGAAGAGTTATTCCGTTTTTAACGGCAATATTCACTGCCTCGGGCGAAACTGTTTTTGTTACAGCCATAATATCTACTTTATCATCGGAGCTACGGTATTTCGCCTTCGCCTCGCCTACTTCGTAGATAATTCTTTCTGCGTTTTCTCTGACATAATCAAATTCGTTCATTCATATCACCACTCTATGCGGTTTCGTCTGATGTTTCTGATGGTATTGTTTCTTCTGTAACAGAAGTCGTTGTTGTTTTACTGCCGACCTCAAGGGCTGCTGTTGTGGTTGTTGTTTCTTCCATATCGGTTTCTTCGCTTTCTGCATAAAGAACGCCGATATAAGCCATATCCTCTTCGGTTATGCTGTCAACGATTATATCGTCGTAGAGAAGAAGATATTCGGCATCGCCATTATTTGCTGAAAGAAGAAAATCAACACCTTCATAGATAACATCTATCTTTTTGAAAACTATTCCCTGTCCGAGTTTTACATAAACACCCTTTTCACCCTTTGCATTGAATCTTATCGCCTCGCGGGGAACATAAATCCCCTCGTAATTCCTTGCGACCATTTCAACTCTTTCAACACGGTGTCTTACAAGGCCGTTAATGAGTTTTTCGCTTTCGAGAATAACTATACTTTCTTCGGGAATATCTGTAGGTTTTATATCAATTATCTTTGCTGAAACTTCATCCTGACATGAAGCGAATGTGAGAGAAACCTGCATACCCTTCTGATAAAGATTTGATGAATTATCAATTATCCCGACAACTTTCCATTTATAGCCGTCGATAATCTTTCCGATGCCTGCTGAGGATTTTGTATCGCTGTTTGAAATAATCTTCTTTATATCATCAACCGAAAGACTATCATAGCTTTCGGGTGTGAGGATGTCTTCATAACCATCGACATTACTTACGAAATAGCCTGAATAATCGGTTACTATCTCTGAAACAGGGGGATTTACCTTCTTTTTCAGAATTTCGATTTCTGTTTCAAGCGATGTTATAGCTTCGTCAAAACCCTCTTCCTTTTCGGTTATGAGTGCCATAATATTCATATATTCCGAAAGCGACTGTCTTTCATCGGTAAGTTTGGAATAATCGCCTTTTGTTGCATAATACACAGAATCACGATAACGCTGTTTTATCAGTTCTGATATGCCCTCAGGCTTTGCGGCAGCAACCGTTCCGGGTCCTGTTATTTTTTTGAGTGAGGCAAGCTCTTCTTCAAGTTCCTCAATCTTCTTTTCGAGATTTGTATCAGATTCGCTTCTGTAAACATAAGCAACTACTGAGTTTCTTGAAAATTTGCTTCCATCCGGATAAGGATAGCTGATTACACCGTTACTGCTGCCTGTGATGACATGTTCGTTTCTGAGAAAAACAGCATCAAACGAAATTCTGTCAACAGCGACATAAGAAACTGCTGTTTCGGTGTTGTAATCATCTTTAAAAGTAAGGATTGCGCTACTTCCGACTGTTATGAGTATGAAAAGCCCCAGAACAAAGACAATTATCTTTACTATGTAACTGTTCATATATTATCCCCTTTTATTCGGATTCTAAAATAGCAATCGGTTTTGAGGGAATTACTGTTGAAATGGCGTGTTTATAAACGAGATACTGTTTCCCTTCGCCTTCAAGGATAACTGTATAGCCATCAAATCCCTTTATAAGCCCCTTGAACTGAAATCCGTTCGTGAGGTAAACAGTAACGGGAGTTTTATCCTTTCTTGCCTGATTAAGAAAAACATCCTGCAGAATTATTCCTTTATTCATTTCACATTCCCCTTTCCGTTATCGGAATATGACATGGAAAAAACCATATCAATTTATTATAACATATTTAAAAGCATTTGGCTATATATTTTTTACATTTCTCTATAATATTTTTTTCTGTAAGATTTTCATCCATATATATCCAGTTTATACGTTCATCACGGCGGAACCATGTAAGCTGACGCTTGGCGTATCTTCTTGTTTCCTGTTTGAGTATTTCAAGACATTCGGGTAAAGTCGATTTTCCCTCAAAATAAGGGATAAGTTCTTTATAGCCTATTGCCTGACATACTGTATTACCTATGCCTTGTTTATAGGCATCATAAGCTTCTTCGACCATTCCTGCATCCTTCATTTTATCAACACGCAGGTTTATTCTGTCATAAAGTTTCTGTCTGTCGTGAAAATTAAGTCCTATCATACAGGCGTTATACGGACTTTCTTCTTCACGGCTCTGTTTTTTTAGTTCTGACATCGTCTTTCCTGAAAGCTCATAAGCCTCGATAGCACGGATAATTCTTGTAAGATTATTCGGATGGAGTGTTTTTGCTGTTTCAGGGTCTATCTTCATGAGTTTTTCAAGCATAGCCTCATTTCCGAGTTCTTCTGCTTCTTTGGTAAGACGGTTTCTTATCTCATTGTCTGAAGAAGTATCATCGAAAACAATATTATCGACAAGAGATGAAATATAAAGTCCTGTTCCACCGACTATTATCGGAAGTTTTCCTCTGTTATGAATATCGGCTATGACTTTTCTTGCTTCAGAAAGATACTGTGCGACACTGTATTTCTCTCCCCATTCAACAAAACTCATAAGATGATGAGGAATGCCACATTTTTCTTCTTCTGTGGGTTTTGCTGTTGCTATGTCAAGTCCCTTATAAATCTGCATTGAATCGGCAGAAACTATCTCGGCATCATACTCTTTTGCAAGAGAAATGGATACTGCTGTTTTGCCCGATGCAGTAGGCCCTGCTATTACAACTATCGGAATTTTGTTCATCATAACACTCTCTTAAACCTTTTTTCAAGTTCTTTTTCTGTTATTGTTGTTATAACAGGTCTTCCGTGTGGACAATACCTTATATTGTCATTCGAAAGAACCTGCTTTGCTAAATGTTCGAGTTCTAAGATATTATTCTTATCGTGTGCTTTTATTGCTGCTTTGCAAGCCATTGAATGATAGATTTCATCAAGTCTGCTTACCGATGTGTTATTGTTGTTTTCTGAAAGTTTTTCGATTATCTCGCAGAAAACCTCGGGTGCTGTATCAATATCGAAAATTGTGGGTATTCCCGTTATTAAAACTTCATTTCCGTCAACATCCTCGAATGTAAAACCTGAGTTTTCAACAGTTTCTTTGTTTTCAAAAAGAACTGTATGTTGTTCGGGTGTGAGGACTATATTTTCGGGAGACGCTAAAAGCTGTGAAGAAAAACCGTTATCTTCGGATTTGAGTTTTTCAAAGATAATGCGTTCGTGTGCAGCGTGTTTATCAATGATTAAAAGTTCAGCTCCCATTTCGATGAGGATATAGGTCTTTAAAAACTCACCTATAACTCTGAAATCAGGGATTTTCTTTTCTTCATGCTTTATTTCTTCGGGGGCAGGTTTGGGTTCTTCTTTCTTGACAAATGATGTTTTTGAAAGATATCTGAAACCTTTTTCTTCGAAAGAAATTTCTTCTTTTATGGGTTGTTCCGGTTTTTCTTCGTAAACGGGCTGAATTATAGGTTTGATTTCTTCTTTTTTATCTGAATAATCTATTATGAGTTTTTTCTTTTCGGATGAAAATGTAACCTGATCTTCCTTTGAATATTCGGGAACTATTCTTCTTACATCTACAGAATAATCGGGTTTTTTCTGAGGAATTACAGGAAGTTCTTCTTCCTTTTTTTCTGAAATAATATCGTAATTCATAACGGCATTTTTCACACCGAAATAAATAGCATCAAAAACGGGTTTTTCATCAGAAAATCTGACCTCGAGTTTTGTCGGGTGGACATTTATATCGATGCTGTCGGGCGGGATTTCGATATTTAAAACACAGGACGGAAATTTTCCTGTCATTATGACATTACGATAAGCCTCTTCGAGAGAAACTGTGCAGATAACGGCTTTTATATAGCGATTATTGACAAAGAAATTCTGCAACTGTCTGTTGGGAGAGGCTGAGAGTGGTTTTACGGTATATCCCGAAACACGTATACCTCCATATGTATAGTCAACAGGAATAAGACTTTCGGCAAAAGACCTTCCCATAACTGCGTAGATTGCAGAGTAAAGGTCGTTATCGCCGGGAGTCATAATTCCCTGTTTATTGTCTCTTATAAATTTAAATGAAATTTCGGGGTGAGAAAGCGCAAGTTTTCCCACAACCGACGCTACTGCGTTGCCTTCAGAAACATCTTTTTTGAGAAATTTCTGTCTTGCAGGAACATTGTAGAAAATATCCCTTATAATTATCATTGTTCCATCGGGGCAACCACATTGTTCCTTGAGTTTTTCTTCGGAACCTTCTATGACATAGTGTGTTCCGAACCGGTTATCTTTTGTTTTGGTCAAAACTTCAACCTTTGAAACAGCAGAAACAGAGGCTAATGCTTCGCCTCTGAATCCTAATGTGAGTATTTTTTCAAGGTCGTCTTTTTCCTTGATTTTACTTGTTGCGTGACGCAGAAATGCCGTTGAAATATCATCTTCGGATATACCACACCCGTTATCTGAAATACGGATATATGTTCTTCCACCATTCTTTATTTCAACAGTTATGGAAGTAGCACCACTGTCTATTGAGTTTTCGACAAGTTCCTTGACAACAGATGAAGGTCTGTCAATAACCTCTCCTGCAGCTATGAGTTCAGCTATATCTTTTGAGAGAAGATTTATCTTCGGCATTTTCTACACCTCCTTAAAGCATATCAATGAGTTCACCGAGGAAGTATTTTGCATCATCGGGAGTAAGTTCATCGATATTTGTTTTCTTGAGTTTTTCAATAATATCATCATGGCTTATTGATGAAAATGAAATCTGGTCAGTAAATTCTCTGACGGGTTTTGTATCGGTATTCTGTTCGAGTTCAGATAAAATCTGCTTCGCACGGTTTGTTACCTTTGAGGGAATACCTGCGAGTTTTGCAACCTCAATACCGTAGCTTTCATCAGCTCCACCCTCAACGATTTTTCTGAGGAATTTTATTTCCTCGCCCCTTTTCTTTACGGCAACGCTGTAATTCTTAACGCCTTCTAAAGTTTCTTCAAGGGCGATAAGTTCGTGATAATGGGTTGCGAAAAGAGTTTTACAGCCGAGAGTTCTCTTGTTGGACATCTGTTCTGCAATAGCTTTTGCGATGCTGAGACCATCAAGGGTTGATGTTCCTCTTCCGACTTCGTCTAAAATAACGAGGCTGTTTTTCGTTGCGTTTTTGAGAATATCGGCAACCTCGCTCATTTCGACCATAAAGGTTGATTGCCCTGCTGATAAATCATCAGACGCGCCTATTCTTGTGAAAATCTTGTCCACTATTGAAATTTTCGCATATGA
Source organism: Oscillospiraceae bacterium (assembly GCA_045590375.1). Lineage (GTDB taxonomy): Bacteria > Bacillota > Clostridia > Oscillospirales > Ruminococcaceae > RGIG4131. Next base: position 27,784 of record JAZNQY010000080.1, read on the forward strand.
CGCAGGCACGAAACAGCCTATCTGAGCCATAAGGGTTATTAAGGCCACCTGACGCATATATGTAGATTTACCAGACATATTGGGGCCTGTTATAATTGCCATACGGTTAGCGTCGGTATCTGTTTTTGTATCGTTGGGGACAAACATTTCATCGGACAACATAAGTTCGACAACGGGATGTCTGCCGTCTTTTATGTTTATTGTTCCGTCGACTGAAATATCAGGTCTTACATACTGATTTTTAGATGAAACATAAGAGAAAGATGCCATAACATCGAGGATTGCAAGTGCTGATGCAGTTTTCTGGACTTCATCAAGTTTTGTTGCGACAAAATCACGCACTTCGTTGAAGATTTCAGTTTCGAGTGCTATGATTTTATCCTTTGCACCGAGAATTTTGTTTTCCTCTCGCTTAAGTTCTTCGGTTATAAAACGCTCTGCGTTTGTGAGAGTCTGTTTTCTGATATATGTTTCGGGGATGAGGTCATAATTAGACTTTGTAACCTCGATATAATATCCGAAGACTCTGTTATTTCCGATTTTGAGATTTTTTATTCCTGTTCTTTCTTTTTCACGTTCTTCAATCTCTTTTAAGATATCATTTCCACCGCCGACAATCCTACGGAGTTCATCAAGTTCTTCGTTGAAACCATCTTTAATGACGCCACCATCCTTAAGGTTTACGGAAGGTTCATCAACTATGGCGTTTTCAACGAGAGTTGAAATTTCGTCGAGAGTATAGATATCATCATTACAGGAACTGAGAAGTTTACAATCAAATTCTGAAAGAATTGATTTTATTTCGGGAAGGCGTGAAAGAGTCATAGAAAGTGCTTTTAAATCACGAGGGGTTATCGTTTTATAGATAACTCTCGTCATAAGGCGTTCGATATCGTAAACACCCGATAAAGCCCCGATAAGATTATCTCTTGCGACAGATTTAAGAGTGAGTTGTTCTACTGCATCAAGTCGCATGATTATCTTTGCAGGCTTTATAAGTGGCTGTTCGATATAGGAACGGAGAAGGCGTTTTCCCATTGAAGTCTGGGTATGGTCTAAAACCCAGAGAAGACTTCCCTTTTTCTCTTTGTTACGCATTGTTTCTATAAGTTCGAGATTTCTTCTCGCAGTAAGGTCAAGCCCCATAAAAGCGTTATCAGAACGGATATCTATTGTTGTAAATCTTCCGATTACGGCTTTCTGTGTGTCTGAAATATAGGAAAAAAGTCCACAAAGGGATAATGCGCCTATCCCCTCTTTAAGACCTAATTCTTCAAGTGACGAGGCATTGAACTGTCCTAAAAGAACATCTTTATTTTTTGCTATGTCAAAATTTTCTTCTGAAAGAAGAATCTCTGAACATTTAAGTTTTTCTTTTATGAAATGATTTACAGAAAGAAGTTTTCTTGCATTTTGATTATAGAGAATTTCACGGGGTGAAAATCTTGAGAGTTCGTCAATAACCGAACTTTCGGAAAGTTCATTTTCATCGACAAAAAGGCATACTTCACCCGTTGAAATATCGGCAAATGAAATTGCGAATTTATCTTCTTCGCAATAAAGTGCACAAAGATAGTTATTTATTTCATCGTTAAGCATACTGCTGTCGGTTAAAGTTCCAGGTGTAACAATCTTAACGACATCACGCACTACTATACCCTTACTTTCTGAAGGGTCTGTGAGTTGTTCGCATATTGCGACCTTTTCACCTAAATCGACAAGTCTTTTTATGTAGGTATCGCAGGCGTGATGAGGAACGCCACACATAGGTGCGCGTTCACCAAGCCCACAATCCTTGCCTGTAAGAGTAAGTTCGAGCATTCGTGATACTCTTACTGCATCATCAAAGAACATTTCGTAAAAGTCGCCTACTCTGAAGAAAAGAACATGGTCTTTATACTTTTCTTTTACTTCAAGATACTGGCGCATCATAGGTGAAAGTTTCTGTAAATCAATCCCCTCTGTCATTATTAGTGGCAACCTCCGCATGTAGCGCAGCTTCCACCACATGAGTGGGGCATTTCTGTGGGACAAGTTTCAGGGTCTTCGCCGTTTGCTGAAGCTGTGATGATGTAGTTTACCTGTGAGAGAAGGTCATCCATAGCTTCCTTAGCGTTGTTGAATGCTGTCATATTTTCGTTCTTCATAATGTTTCCGTAAAGAGTCTTGATTTCGCCGTCAAGCTTCTGGAGCTTGTCTGTATCCTTATCGGGCTTTGCCATTTCAGCACCGAGTTCCATTCTCTTTTCGTTGAAATCAGCGATGAGCTTCTGGAGTACTTCATCCTTGTCGTTAAGTTCACGAGCAGTATGATATGCCTTATATCTTTCGTCTGCCTGAATCTGCTTTCCGAGTTCTCTTGCCATTGAAATTGCGTCCATTTTAAAAATCTCCTTTTAAATTAAATATTTATTATTTCACCGATAAGTGCCCAGTTATGAGCACCGGTAATTTTAACCTTTACAAATTTTCCGATAACATCTTTATCGGCTTTGAATTCGACTATTATAAATTCGTCGCTTTTCCCCAGAACAACGCCTTTTTCCGAGTTTTCCTCTTCTGCTAAAACAGTTAAAGTTTTTCCGATAAAGCGTTTATAATGTTCTGTTGAAATCTCTCTTTGGAGAGATAAAAGTCTTGTCATACGTTCTGATTTTTCTTTATCAGAAATTTTATCTTCGATAAGGGCAGCTTTCGTTCCCGAACGCTTGGAATAGATGAATGAGAAAACGCTGTCGAACCGAACTTTTTTCATAAGGTCGAGAGTTTTTATAAAATCATCTTCGCTTTCATTCGGAAATCCGACTATGATATCGGTTGAAAACGAAAAATCAGGAATTTTATTTCTTGCGTAACTGACTATCGAAAGATAGCTTTCTGCTGTATAGTTTCTGTTCATAGCAGAAAGGATTTCATCACTTCCTGACTGAACGGGAAGATGAAAATGCTTACAGACCTTATCACATTCAATGATAGCGTCGATAAGTTCTTTCGTTGCGTTTTTGGGATGTGATGACATAAATCTTATTCTGAAATCGCCGTCTATTCCGTTTATCATACGAAGAAGGCTTGGAAAATCAATGTCCTCTGAAAGTCCTTCGCCATAGGAATTTACATTCTGACCGAGAAGCATAATCTCTTTATAGCCTTTATCGGCAAGATTTTTTACTTCCGAAAGAATATCCTTTGAAGGACGGCTTTTTTCTCTTCCTCTTACATACGGCACTATGCAGTATGTGCAGAAATTATTACAGCCATACATAATGGGCACACCTGCCATAAAATCGGATGAACGGACTATTTCATTTCCTTCGCTGAAATAGTTTTCGTATTCATTTGTATCGCAGATGAACTTATGTTTTTCGTAGTATTCACAGAGAATACGTGGAAGTTCGTTTATTGCGGATGTTCCGAAAACGATATCAACCTGTTTATAGGTTTTCTTTATCTTTTCTATAACATGGTCTTCAGACGCCATACATCCACAGAGGATTACTGTAAGGTCGGGATTTTTTTCCTTGAAATGTTTTACTTCGCCTAAAATTCCGAAAACTTTAAGTTCGGCATTTTCTCTTACAGCGCAGGTGTTATAGACTATTATATCCGAATTTTCAGGGTTTTCGCAGAAGGAAAATCCTGCCCCTGAAAGAATACCCTTTATTCTCTCTCCGTCGTTTTCGTTCTGTTTACAGCCGAACGTTCTGACGAATGCAAGAGGTGTTTTATGGTGGTATTTTAAGGATACAAGGTCTTTAAGATGCTGCTTATACAAAAAATACCCCCTTTACTTAAAATCCACTCTATATTATAACATATTTTCTTTTAAACTACAAGTGTTTAATAAAGGTCATCAACGCAGATAACTGTATTGCAACGGGAATCGTGTTCACGGAGTTTTTCCTTTATCATAGAAACTGCTTCTTCTCTCTTATGAGGTGGAATTTCTATGGGTACTGCAAGGTCGAAAATGAGATTGATATTCTCATCGCCGTCGGTCATTCTGAAATCGTGGAATGAAAATTCGGGATTTACTTCTGCTATTACCTTTGATGTTATTTCACGGAAATGATTTACTCTTTCATCATTAAGAGAGATAGGGTCGAGATGGATAACGAGTTCTATCTGCATTTCTTCATATACTCTCTTTTCGAGAAGGTCAATAGTTTCGTGTGCCTGAACAATATCAACATCATCGGGGACTTCAACGTGAACAGAAGCTAAAACTCTTCCCGGACCGTAATCGTGGACTATGAGGTCGTGAACACCGACAATACCTTCGCCCGAAAGAAGGATTGAAAGAAGTTTTTCAACTGTTTCTTTTTCGGGGGATTTTCCTAAAAGAACATCAACGACTTCTTTTGCAATTCCGAAACCTGCATACATTACCATAATTGAAACTATGATACCTACAATACCGTCTAAGTATGGGAAATTGATAAATTTTCCGATGATTGTTGTTATGATTACGGCGCTTGTTGAGAAAACGTCGTTCAAAGAGTCTTTTGAGGTTGCTAAAAGAATTGATGAATTGACTTTTTTTCCTAAATATTTATTATAGGAAAACATCCATACTTTAACGAGAACGGAAAGCGAAAGAAGGATGATTATAGGAAGGCTGAATGCTACGGGTTCGGGGTTTATGATTTTTCCATAGGATGATTTCATAAGTTCGAAACCGACTATCATAATTACAAACGAAACTATGAGTGAGGATATGTATTCAATTCTGCCGTGTCCGAAGGGATGGTCCTTATCGGGACGCATTCCACTGAGTTTTGAACCGACAAGTGTTACTACCGAAGAGCCTGTATCTGAAAGGTTGTTTACAGAGTCTGAAATGATGGCAATACTGTTCATAAAAATACCCGAAAACAGTTTTACCGCAAACAGAAAAAGGTTGCAGACAATACCTAAAATTCCACCTAAAACTCCGTATCTTACACGGACTTCTTTATCTTCGGTTTTTTCATAATCCTTTACAAAAGTCTTTAAAAGGAATTTTATCATAAATCCCACTCCTTATTATACGAAAAGGCGACATATAATGTCGCCTTTTAATTCAGTTATTTAACTACTGTTCTCTTGCCTTTTTCTATAAGTGGCTTTTCTTTACCGAGAACGGCATCTTCTGTTACTACTATCTTTGTAACTTCCTTATCGGAAGGAACTTCAAACATAACATCCATAAGGATACCTTCAACGATTGAACGCAATCCTCTTGCGCCTGTTTTCTGTTCGAGCGCTTTCTTTGCTATCTGAACAAGAGCATCTTCTGTTATTTCAAGGTCAATGCCATCGAGTTCAAAGAGTTTTTCATACTGCTTTACGAGAGCGTTTTTAGGCTCTTTAAGAATTCTTACAAGCGCTTCTTCGTCAAGTTCATCAAGGACTGTTATAATCGGAAGTCTTCCGACAAGTTCAGGAACGAGGCCGAACTTTACAAGGTCCTGAGGGATGACTTTTCTGAATACATTTGATTCATCCTTCTTTGAGGATTTGAGTTCTGCACCGAAACCGAGGCTTGATGAGTCTGTTCTTTTCTGAATTGCTTTTTCAAGTCCGTCAAATGCACCACCACAGATAAAGAGGATGTTTCTTGTGTCAATCTGGATAAATTCCTGATTGGGATGCTTTCTTCCTCCCTGAGGGGGAACATTTGAAACTGTTCCTTCGATTATCTTTAAAAGTGCCTGCTGAACGCCTTCACCCGATACATCTCTTGTGATAGAGGTGTTCTCGGATTTTCTTGCAATTTTATCGATTTCGTCGATATATATAATTCCCTTTTCGGCAGCCTTTACATCATAATCGGCAGCCTGAATGAGTCTTAAAAGAACGTTTTCAACGTCATCACCGACATAACCCGCTTCGGTTACTGTTGTAGCATCGGCAATAGCAAAAGGAACCTCAAGCACACGTGCGAGTGTCTGTGCGATAAGAGTTTTACCTACACCTGTAGGTCCTAAAAGAAGAACGTTACTCTTCTGGATTTCGACATCTTCGTTTTCATCTGCTGCTGTCATAATCCTTTTATAGTGGTTATAAACAGAAACGGAAAGCGAAATCTTGGCAGCGTCCTGACCGATGATATATTCATCGAGGACTTTTTTAATTTCCTTTGGCTTCAGAAGTTTTGGGGTTTTACCTGATTTCTGTCTGCTTCTGTTACTGCTTGCTGAACGTGCAACAGAGCGATCGTTTCCCATAAGGATTTCATGGCAGTATTCAACACATTCATCACATATATTGACGTCGCCTGCAGAAAAGAGGTTATTTACCTTGCCTTCGGTTTTGCCACAGAAATTACATTTTGAGATTTTATTATCCGGCATATTATCCACCTTAGCGTTTTGTTATAACCTTATCGATAAGACCATAAGCAAGAGCTTCTTCAGCTGTCATGATGTTGTCACGGTCTGTATCTGCTTCGATTGTTTCGATAGGCTTGCCTGTATTTTCGGCAAGGATGGAATTGAGTCTCTGTTTTGTTCTGAGAAGGTGTTCGGTATGGATTTTGATATCCGATGCCTGACCACTCATTCCACCTCCACCGATAAGTGGCTGATGTATAAGTATTTCACTGTTGGGGAGAGCAATTCTTTTTCCCTTTGCACCTGCTGAAAGAAGGAATGCACCCATAGATGCTGCCATACCTATGCAGATAGTTGAAACATCGCATTTGATGTAGTTCATTGTATCATAGATAGCGAAACCTGCTGATATTGAACCACCGGGGCTGTTGATATAAAGGCTTATATCCTTTTCACTGTCCTGTCCTTCGAGATAAAGGAGCTGAGCGACAACAAGACTTGCTGTAACATCATTTACCTGATCTGAAAGCATAATAATTCTGTCATTGAGAAGTCTTGAAAAGATGTCGTAGGAACGTTCGCCTCTGTTTGTCTGTTCAACGACCATAGGAATGTAACTCATTGTTTATAAACCCTCCCGTTTATCAGTGATAGAATAAAATTGCTTGGTTATGAGAAAATTGCCTTTTCACGAACAAGTGCACTTGCCTTTGAAACCTTGATGTCCATAGCGAGTGACTTAGCAGGAATTCTCGCCTTGACTTCCTTCATCTTTACGTTGAAAGCGTCACAATATCTCTTGTATTCTGCTTCGATTTCTTCTTCAGATGCTTCGAGATTTTCGAGTTCTGCAATCTTTTCGAGAGCGAGGCGGAGCTTAACTTCCATCTGTGCTCTGTCCTTGAATGATTCCTTGAAGCTTTCCTTTGTCATACCCATGTACTGAAGGTAGAGATCAAGATCCATACCCTGTGATCTTACACGGTAACCGAAGTCTGTAACAAGGTCGTTTGCCTTATCTTCAAACATAACTTCGGGGATATCAGCTTCCATCTTATTGATAACTGCTTCAAGAAGCATGCTTTCTGCTTCTGATTCAGCGTGCTGTGTCTTTCTTTCGCTGAGTTTTGTCTTAAGGTCTTCCTTGAATGCTTCGAGTGATTCGAATTCTGTTGTATCCTTGATGAAATCATCATCAACTTCGGGAAGTTCCTTAACCTTAACTTCGTGAAGCTTGATTTTGAATACTACGGGCTGACCCTTGAGGTCTTCAACATGATATGTTTCGGGGAATGTAACGTTTACGTCGAATTCTTCCCCTGCCTTATGGCCGATAACCTGATCTTCAAATCCGGGAATAAACTGGCCTGAACCGAGTTCGAGTTCGTATCCTTCAGCCTTACCGCCTTCGAATGCTTCATCACCCTTGAATCCTTCAAAGTCGAGAAGTGCTACGTTGCCTGCTTCTGCTGCCTTATCGTCAACTGAAACAAGACGAGCGTTTCTGTTCTTGAGGTTTTCGATTTCTGCGTTGATGTCTTCATCAGTTACAGTATTGTCGGGTTTCTTGATTTCTATTCCGAGGTAGTCAGAAATCTTAACTTCAGGCTTTGTTACAACTACTGCTGTGAACTTAACGCCTTCCTTGCCTGCTGTTTCCATTGTGATACCGGGATGTGAAACAACTTCAAGATTGTTTTCTTCGAGTGCTTTTTCAATTTCTTCGGGAACAAGGTAGTCAACTGCATCCTGATAGAATGCTGCTTCACCATACATCTTTTCAATCATTTTTCTGGGTGCTTTACCCTTTCTGAATCCGGGGATTGAGATTGAACCCTTTCCTCTGAGGTAAGCGGCATTGACAGCCTTTTCAAAATCTTCAGCGTTGATTTCGAATTTGAGTTCATACTTGTTGTTTTCTAATTTGTTGTTTGTTACTAAGCTCATTTTAAAATCCTCCATTGCATAAGCAAGATATCTGAAATATTATATCATAGTTAAGAAATAATTTCCATACTATATAAATCGTTTTGACATTTTGCATAAATTACAGTATTTTTTTAGGTGTAAATTGGAGAAAATCACTTGAAATAAATTCAAAATTTATTCCGTCTCTCTCTCCGTTTATGGCATATTTCGAACTTCTGCCGTGGATATGGCCATAATAGCAGTTTCTGACATCATAATCATACATAACCTGAAGAATATCGTAATTACAATTCGATGCGAAAATCGGTGGATAATGAAGAACAACAATAGGTTTAAGTCCTTGTTTTACGGCACATTCTATCGAGGTTTTGAGTCTTCCTGCTTCTCTTGCTAAAACCTTTGCATCGGCAGGTTCTTTTGTTTCGTTTACCCATCCTCTTGTTCCACAGACGGCATATTCCCCATAAGGAATACAGTTATTGTGAAGAATGGTAAAAGTATCGAGAGAATTTTCACGGAAGAAATCTTCCATCTTTTTGACTGTACTCCACCAGTAATCGTGGTTTCCTTTTATGAGAACTTTTTTACCGGGGAGTTCATTTATGAATTTAAAATCCATAAGGGATTCAGAAAGCGTCATTCCCCATGAAGTATCCCCTGCGAGAATTACTGTATCTTCGGATTTTACGGTATTCATCCAGTTTTCTTTTATTCTTTCGGTATAGTTTTCCCAGCCTGCGAAAACTTCCATTGATTTATCGGAATTGAGAGACAAATGAAGGTCACCTATAACATAAAGGGACATATTTTCGGATTTCCTCCTTTCAAAAAGAATAAGCGGAATATGAAATTATATTCCGCCTAAATGTTTTACATTCCAAGTGTTTTAAGAACAAAATCCTTCATCTGATTGCTTTCGACGCTTTCTGAGAAACGGATTTCTTTATTTTTAAGAGAAGCGAGTGCATCAGGAATTTCGTACTGTGAGATTTCATAGAGTCTGTCAACCATAGCAAATTCGTCGATTTCAGGCTTTTTGCCGTCGATCGCTTCAAGAACGCTTGCACTGAATTTATAGGGACTTGCTGTTGATGCGATTACCGTTCTTGTTTCATCACCTGTTGCTGACTTATAATCTTCATAAACCTTAACGGCAACGGCTGTATGTGTATCGAGAGTATATGAATACTTTTCGTATGTTCTCTTGATAGTTTCCTTTGTCTGTTCATCATCACAACATCCGCCGTAGAAATCTTCTTTAAGAAGAGCCTTGATATCGTCAGAAACTTCGTATTTTCCTTCTGATGAGAGTTTGCCGAACCATTCTCTGATTTTAGCGTCATTCTTATCTGTAAGGAGATATAAAAGTCTTTCAAGATTGCTTGAAATAAGAATATCCATTGAGGGAGATGCAGTGGTATAGAATTCACGGTTACGATCGTAAACGCCTGTATTAATAAAATCGGTAAGTACGTTATTTGCATTGGACGCACAAATAAGTTTATTTACGGGAACACCCATTTTCTTAGCATAATAAGCAGCTAAGATATTTCCGAAGTTACC